>NZ_BACU01000220.1 GCF_000333275.1 Azospirillum sp. B4
GACGCACCATTGCCGGCCGTCCATGCATCGCTCCCCACCCTGTCCGCCCGCCAACCCGTCCCTACGCGCGTGAGGCGGCCACCATTCCTGGCCGGTCCGCTGGTGGTCCTGCTGCTGCTTCCCATCGCGGGTCAAGCGCAGGGCTATCAGGACAGGGCATGGCGGCGGGTGGATGACACCACCCTGGCATTTCAGGGAGAGATCCTGCCCCGCCGCTTCCTGCCCGGTGAACATCCGGTGGGGGATGCGGAACTGCTGGCCCGCCACCTGACGCCGGAGACGCGGACCCTGATCCTGGAGTCGGGCGGTGGCGATGTGGCGGTGGCGCTGGACATGGCGCGGCTGATCCACGAGCGACAGCTGGATGTGGTGGTGCGGGGACGCTGCGCCTCGGCCTGCGCGTTGCTGCCCTTCCTGGCCGGGCGGCGCAAGACGGTGCCGGCCGGGGCGGTGCTGGAATTCCATTCGACAAACAGCCTGGACCCCCGCGAAACGGCGGACGCCCGCGCCCGCCTGGGCCAGCAGATGGAGGCCATCCGCGCCCAACTGCCCAACCTGGCCCAGGATGGCGTGACGGCGCTGCCGCCGGACCTGGGGAATGCCACGATAGAAGCCATCCTGGCCGCCCGCCGCCAGAACGCCGCCCGCCTGCGCCAGGCGATCGCGGCGCTGTACCAGGATTGGGGCATCGCCCCCACCCTGCTGGATGACATCGACCAGGCGACCGATACCTACCTGGCGGCCCATCCCGGGAGCGTCCGCGACCAGGTGTGGTGGTGCCTGGCACCCGCCGTTTTGACCGGCCGCTACGGGGTTGCCGGCCTGGCGGTGGAGACGCCCCCGGCGGCTGACGACCTGGCGCGACTGGGGGCCAGCGTCGGTGGGGTGCACCTGTTGCGCGACCGGTGAGGTCCCTCAAAAACGGCGGCCGTCCATCCACCAGCGGCGGCTGAAGGTCTGCACGTCGTCCATCTGCCGGTCCTGGACGCCCAGCATGCCGCCGGTCCACGTCTCGAACGCGGCGTTCCCGTCCAGGGTCCGTACGTTCTGCGGCAGGGTGCGGACCAGGTTGGTCGTATCCTCGCCACGGTCATAATCATGGCCCAGTTGCTGGAAATAGAAGCCGGGCAGTTTGAACCTGGGTCGGCCACGATAGGCCAGGACGACGGTTTCATAGTTGTGCTCGTCCAGGATCGCCGCCGCCTGCATCAGGGCCCGCAGCACATCCAGCGACCCGGCGGGAGGCTGGGCGCCCCAGACGTCCACCACCAGGGTGTCCGGCAGGACCAGCCCCCGGTGATAGGCCACAACCTGGACGGGGCCGTTGCGCGGATCCTGGTCCAGCGCGCGAGCCACGGGCAGGGTGACGCACGCCAGATTCCATCCGGCGATGCCCACGGCCGCGATGGCCAGGCCCACGGCCCCCTTCACCCACTTGTCCACTACTGCACCCCGCCAGCGACGTACCGGCGCTATGCTACCGCGCCCGGGGCGGAATGCAATCCATAGGCGTAAAAGTTTTTCGCGTTAATCTGTTAACGCGAAGTCGCCAAGGCGAAATCCATGGCCATTTCCGCATGCAGGTGGGTGGTGTCGAATACCGGCAGGTCACTGTCCGCCTGGCTGAGGATCATGCCGATCTCGGTGCATCCCAGGATGACGCCGTCGGCACCGTGTTCGCGCAGCCGGGCCACCTCGTCCAGGATGGCGGCCTTGGACTCCGGCCGCACGATGCCACGGCACAATTCCTCATAGATGATGCGGTGGACGCTCTCGCGACCGGTGGCGTCGGGCACCAGCGCATCCACCCCATAATGCCGGGACAAGTACCCGCGATAGAAATCCTGCTCCATGGTGTAACGGGTGGCCAGCAGGGCGGGGCTACTGCTGCCGGCCGCCGCCAGGGCCCGGCCGGTGGCATCGGCGATGTGCAGCAGGGGGATGGAGGTCGCGGCGCGCACGGCGTCCGCCGTCTTGTGCATGGTGTTGGTGCCGATCATCAAGGCTTCCGCGCCCGCATCCTGCAGCCGGCGGGCGGCATCGGCCATCAGCGCGCCGGCCCCGGCCCAGTCGCCGGCGTGCTGCAGGGCGGCCACCTCGGCGAAATCCACCGACCACAGCAGCACCCGGGCGGAATGCAGGCCGCCCAGCCGGTCGCGGGCGATGGTGTTCAGGTGACGGTAGTAAAGCGTGGTGCTTTCCCAACTCATCCCGCCGATCAGTCCCAACAGACGCATGATGGTCCCCCTTGTTGCGCGCGGGGGAAACGGTGTCACAGCATCATGGCGGCGGCCAGCTTGAACGGCGCGCGGGAGCGTTGCACCCGGGCCAGCAGCCAAGCGCCCTCCAGCGCGATGAAGAATTTCGCGGCCCGGTCGCGCGGGTCGCTGGCGCCCAGCCGCTCGGCGTGGCCGGCCGTACGCACGGCCCAGTCCTCCAGCACCTCCGCCACCACGACGGACAGGCGCGCGGAATCCGGGATGGCGCCGATGACCAGGGCGGTGACGGGGCAGCCGTCCTGCCAGTCCGACGCTTCCAGCCAGCCGGCGATGGTGTCGATCAGGGCGTGGACGCCGTCGGCGAAGGTGGGCGCGTCGGCGAACGCCTGGTCGATGATGCGGGCGATGCGGTGGCCGGCCAGGCGGGCCGCCTCTTCCGCCAGCTCCTCCTTACCACCGGGGAAGTGATGGTAGAACGACCCCTTGGGCGCGCCGCTGACGGCGATGATCTCGTTCAGGCCAACGCCGTTATAGCCCTTGCGCCGGAACAAGGTCACGGCGGTGTCGACGAAATGCTTCTTGGCGTCGGACAGGCGAGGCATGTCCCTTCATGCCAATTGTATGTCGGTCGGTCTAGTGATATCCGTTCTATGGCGATCACCATAGAACGGTCGCGGAGCCAGGGCCGGGAGGGGCGGTGATGTCAGGGGACACGACGGAACAGGCGGTACGCATCGCCACGCCCGACGGCGCCGAACTGGCTGGCCGGCTGGTGCTGCCGCCGGATGGGCGATCGCCCGCCGTGGCGGTGGTCCTGCACGGCGCCACCGGCGTGCCGCGCGACTATTACGCCCGTTTCGCCACCTGGCTGGCCGGGGCGCGCGACGCGGCGGTGCTGACCTATGATTATCGCGACTTCGGCGCGTCCGCGGCCGGACCCGTCACGCGGTCGGACGCCACCATGGCGGTGTGGGGGGTGGTGGACCAGGCCGCCGCCCTTGATCACCTGTGCGACCGCTTCCCGGAGGCCGAGATCTGGGTGATCGGCCATTCGCTGGGCGGCATGTGCCTGCCCTTCCACGCCAATGCCGGGCGTGTGGCGCGGCTGATCGCGGTGGCGTCCGGCCCGGCGCATTGGACCAAGCATCCGTGGAGCTACATGCCTTCGGTCATCGCCTTCTGGTTCCTGCTGGGGCCTTTAGCCACACTGCTGTGCGGCTACCTGCCGGGGCGCCTGCTGGGCCTGGGCGCCGATCTGCCCAAGGGCGTGTTCTGGCAGTGGCGGCGCTGGTGCGTGTCGCGTCGCTTCTACCGGGTGGACTGGGGCCGGTCCATGCCCCACCCCGTGCCGGAGCGGATGACCGGCGCCGTCACCCTGGTGGGCATCCAGGACGACCAGATGATGCCGCCGGAACGGGTGCGCCGCCTGGCGGATTTCTACCCCGCCGCCACCATCCGCCACCAGGTCATCACCCCGGCCGACGCCGGCGCCAAGGCCATCGGCCATTTGCGCGTGTTCGCGGAACGCAACGCCCGGGCCTGGCCCCTGCTGCTGGACGGCGTGGCATAGGGCGGAACGCGATCAGGCGGAAATCACCTGATCGCACCTTGCGTTAGGCGGCGAGCGGCGCTGGCGGGGCGATGGCCCGCTCCAACCGCCCCAGAAGCGTGCCGAACAGGTCGGTTTCCGTCCGGCACATGGCCAGCAGGCGGTCGGGATCCCAGGCATTGAGCGCCGCCAGCCGGTCGGCCATGTCGGCCAGGTGGCCCTGCTCCTCCGCCAGCAGGCTTTTCAGTGAGATTTTGGAGCCTGCCTGGCGCAGGGCCGCGTCATAGTGATTGTAGAACCACACGGCGCGGAACTCGATGATCAGCGACATGTGCAGGTACAGCACCTTGGACCGGGGCGGTTCGCCGACCAGCGCCTGTTCCAGCGCGATGTCCAGCTTCTGGAAATACAGCCGGCCTGCGGCGGGCGACAGCAAGTCGGCCTGGACATAGTCCATGGGGCGGCGGGCCACCCCCTCGGCATGGCGCTTGAAGAAGAAGGCGTGCCGCGCCTCTTCCGCCAGGTGCTTCAGGGTCGGCTGGTCCATGCCGGCGCCGTGCTGGGTGGCCATGATCTTGTGGCTGCCCATATGCTCCATCAGGGACAGTTCGTTCATGAAGCGGGCATGGGACGCGGGCGTGCGCAGGATGTCGGCCAGGAAGGCCTGGACCCGGGGCAGAAGGCTGGCGTTGTCCGCCTCGAACCGGGCGCGCACCGCATCCAACGACATCGGCATGATCTGACCTTCCTTCACGGAACCTGACGCGGGCCGCACTCTGCGCGCGCGGTTCAGGTCCGGGCAATATGAATCGCCCCCTGTCGAAATAGGGGCCATCATTCGTCGCAGTTATGCCACCATCGGCGCGCAGCCTGGGATGGCCTGAATAAACCGGGGTGGAACCTGCCATCATGCCCAGACTAGCGCCGCCTCACCGTCCTTCCGCCCTGCTGCGGATGGGTCTTTTCCGTGGCACGATGACGGCGTTGGCGGTGCTGCTGGCCGTATCGCCCATCGCCTGCGGTGCGGCCCGGGCGCAGGACGATGTCGCGGCCTACGACGCCGACGCCAACCCCTATGCCGGTGACCCGCCCGCCCGGGTGGGGCGCCTGGCGCGGGTGCAGGGCACCGTCTCCTTCCATACCGCTGACGCCACCGAATGGGAGGCCGCGACCCCCAACTATCCGCTGACCAGCGGCAACGCCCTTTGGACCGAGCCGGGCGCCAGCGCCACGGTGGACGTTTCCACCACCCGCATGGTGATGGACGGTTCCACCGAATTGGATATCGACACGCTCGATGACCGTACCCTGACGGCCGAGCTGGCCCAGGGCCGGGTCTATGTGCGCATACGCGGCCTGCTGCCGGGCGAAAGCTACAGCCTGCGAACCCCGCGCGGCACGGTCACGCTGGACGCCCCCGGCCGGTATGAGGTGGCGGCCGGCGACAGCGACACCCCCACCCGCGTCACCGTGCTGGAAGGCGTGGCGCGCCTCGCCGGCGATGGCCTGTCCCTGCGCTTCACCAGCGGCCAGACCGGGGAAATCTCCGGCGACACGCCGCCGGACGTCACCGTGGGGCCGGCGGAACGCGATTCCTTCCTCACGGCGGCACTGGCCGCGGACCGTGTCGGTTCCTCCCCGCTGCCGCCAGCGGTGGCCGCCATGCCGGGGGCGGAGGATCTGGCAACCTACGGCAGCTGGCAGGCGACACCGGATTATGGCCAGGTCTGGTATCCCCAGGTCGAGCCCGGATGGGCGCCCTATCGCCAGGGCCGCTGGGCCTATGTGGCGCCGTGGGGCTGGACGTGGATCGACGACGCGCCGTGGGGTTTCGCGCCCTTCCACTATGGCCGCTGGGTGGATATCGGTGGGCGCTGGGCCTGGGCGCCCGCCGGCGCCGTTATCAACGGCCCACCGCCCCCGCCGGTCTACGCCCCCGCCCTGGTTGCCTTCTTCGGCTCCGGCGTGACCGTCGGCATCAGCGTCGGCGGCCCGCCCGTGGGCTGGTGCCCGCTGGGCTGGCAGGAACCCTACCGCCCCTGGTACCGGGCCAGCCCGCGCTATGTGGAATATGTGAACCGGCCGGCAGTACGGAACCTGACGGTCGTGAACAACATCACCAACATCACCATCAACAATTACGCCAACCGGCGCGGCGCATCGATGATGCCGGCCGAGGCCATGGGTGACGGCCGGCGCTGGGGCCACCATGATGGTGGTGGCGCCCGCCCGCTGGACGAGCGGCAGTTCGCCAACGTCCGCGCCGTGATAGGGCGTCCGCCGGTATTGCCCACGGCCGCCACCGCCGGTGTCACACCACAGCTGGCCCAGCGCCTGCATCTGCCGGGCCCACCCCCCGGCGCGGGCCCCAGCCAGCGGCCGCCCAGCCCCGGCCCGCAGTTTCAGCCACGGCCAGAGGGCGGCGGCCCCCGGCATCTGGACCTGCGTGGGCCGAACGGTGATCCACGCCCGGACAGGGGTTCACGCCCGGACCGGCCGTGGGCCAATAACAACCGCCCAGATAGCGTCCACCCGGGACAGCGTCAGCCAGATGAACCCGGCATGCGTCCGGACCAGCCTGGCACCCTGGCCGACAGAGGGCCCGGCGGGCTGCCGCCCCTGCGCGACCATGACCAGCCGCCGGGACCACCGCCCGTGCGCCCGTGGGCCCCGGAACGGCCTGGCTCCAACCCGCCGCCGGATCACGCGCGCCCCTCGGCGCAGGAGCCGCAGCGGCGGCCCCAGGATCAGCCGGGCCCCGTCCAATCCGGTCCGGCCCAACCTGGTCCGGCCCAGTCTGGTCCGGACCGTCCCCTGCCGGGCGCGATGCCGCATGGTCCGACGGCGCCGGGTGAAGCGCGCCGTCCGGATGGGGGGCGCCCCGAATGGCCACGGCCGGAACCTTCCCAGGCGCCCCATTCCCGGCCATCAGGTTCGCAGCCGCAGGCGGAGCCGCCCCGCCCGCCCGAACGTCCGTCACCGCCTCCTGAACGGGAGCCCCAGCGGGAGCCCCAGCGGGATTTTCAACGGGAGTTCCGTCCCCCGCCGCAGACGCGGCCCGAACCATCACCGCATATGGAGCAGCCGGCCCGTCCGCAACCGCCGCGCGCTGAGCCGCCGCATGCTGAGCCGCCTCATGGCCCGCCGCCCCAGGCGCGGCCGGAGCCGCAACGTCCCCAGCCGCAACAGCATCCTGAACCGGCGAAGCCGCAGCCGCCCAATCACCGGGATGATCCGGGCGTCCTGCCGCGCCGCTGATGGTGTCAGGCCCGGTCCGGCGTACGGAAGCTGTCGTGGTGGCGGATGACTTCGGTGATGATGAAGTTCAGGAACTTGGCGGCGAAGTCCGGGTCCAGATGGGCGCCCTCGGCCAGGCCCCGCAGGCGTTCGATCTGTGCCGCCTCGCGGCCCGGATCGCTGCTGGGAAGATCGATGCGGGCCTTCAGCGCGCCCACCTGCTGGGTGCATTTGAACCGTTCCGCCAGCATGTAGATCAGGGCGGCATCAATGTTGTCGATGCTGTCGCGCAGGCGCTTCAGTTCGGGATGGATGGCGGGGGCGTGGTGCTCGGCGCCGGACATGGTAGCTCCTCGGGGTCAGAACCGGGCCGACAGTACAGCCCGCCGCCAACGGCCGTCAGCGAAATTGTGGGCGACTTTTATAACAAACCGTCGCGTGGGGGCTGGAAGCTGGAACGGCTGCCCCATAAATCCGGGCTCTGTGAATGAATTCCCTAATGTACGGCCTGGACATGGCCCCTGACCCCGCAGTGCGCGGGCTGGGAATGACGGCTGCCCAGGGAAGGCCGCATTAAATCCCGCCGTGCGGCGCTTTTTCGCCAATTTTGGGCGGTCTTCTGAAGGTGCCCGGCGCGGCCGGGCCTCGGTTAATGTCAGAAGGATCGAACCCATGCCTGTGCTGACCCGCCCCACGACCATCGGTCCGTCCGCCGGCCCGTCCTGGCGCCGCCGCGGGCTCGCTGCCCTGACCCTGGCCTTCGGTCTGGCCCTCGCGCCGCTCATGACGGCCGGCAGCGCCCAGGCGGAGGTGGTCCATCACCGGGTGGCGCATCGCGCCCATCATCATCACCATCATGTGCACCATGTCCATCATCGGGTGCACCCGGTCGTCGTCCATCACCCGCATGGCTAAGGCGTCGGCCTGACTTTGGTGGGGTAACCCGCCTGGTGCCGGCGGCCCGGCCGGCAGAAATTCGCCCCGGGGAACTTTCAAGCCCCCGGGGCGTTTTCATAACCGCCACCCTTCCGGCGCCGCTGCTCATTATCGACATCGCCGCGCCGGGGCAAAAGAGATACCCCCGCCCTCATCACAGTATTTGCGGTGTCGCGACGTTTTTTCGACACCTTTGGGCGGTCCCCTGAACGTCACAAGTTTCTTACCAGGAATGGAGGACGACACCATGTTCACGACGTTGACCACCGCGGGCTGGGCCCGCACGGCGACCGCGCTGACCCTGGCCGCCGGCCTTGCGACCGCTCCCGTCTTGAGCGCCGCCGCGTGGGCGCAGAGCGCGCCGCCGGAGGGCACGCCCATGCCCAATACGCCGCAGTCGGAAGGCACGCCCATCCCCAGCCGCGGCACCACGCCCTCGACCGTGCCGCCGGCGCCGGACGCGACCAGCCCCAGCCCGTCCAACTCCCACACGTTACCGGGTGACCGCGGCCAGTCTGATACCGCGACCGACAGCACCATGCCGCCGGCGCCGTCGGACCAGAACTCCTCCTTCTCATCGTCCAGTTCCCCCTCGGGCCAGGCGGTGACGGAAAAGCCGCCGGTGGTGCAGCCCTTGCCGCCCCATGACCCGAACGACGACAAGGGCAAGCACGCCAAATCGTCCAAGAAGTCGTCCAAGCACATGGCGCAGAAGAAGACCGATCCCGGCCAGAGCAATGATGAATCGGCCCCGCCACCCCCGGCGCCGTCCAGCCCCGACAGCGGCACCACCGGTTCCACCAGCCAGCCGGATAATCCGCGTTAACGGATGATGGACACTGGCAGGGCATCGTCCATCTCCCTTGCCGGTGCGTCAGGCGAAACCCCCGGGGGATCCCCTTCCCCGGGGGCTTTATTGTGAGTTCATAACGCCAAGGCAGGGCCTGAATTCATCGCTCCGTCGCCGCCAGCGGGCTGTTTGAGGGCCCGCTGGGCGACGGGTGAGGCGGCCGGCGCCCGTGTCACTCCGGTAATTCGGGGTCACATCGGGGGCGTATCGGCATCATGGGGTATTTCTGGAAGGGGGGCCGGATGGGTCTGGCCGTGGCTTGGCTCGCCTTGGCGGGGCTGGGTGCTTGCATCGACATTCCCAACGGCACACCCTTGCCCGGCAGTACCGCTCCGGCGCCACCGGCCTATGTGGCCGACACCGTGCCGCCGCCGGTCATCCTCGTGTCCATCGACGGCGCTCGGGCCGATCTCATCGACCGGGGCCAGACTTCCACCCTGGCCGCCCTGGCCGCTGACGGGGTGCGGGCCGTGTCCATGCGGCCATCTTTTCCGTCGCTGACCTTCCCCAATCACTACACCCTGGTGACCGGTCTCACGCCCGATCATCACGGCATCGTCAACAACACCATGGAGGACGCGGAGCTGGGGTCCTTCACCATGGGCGATCAGGCCGCCGTGTCCGACGCGCGCTGGTGGAACCAGGCGACGCCGCTGTGGGTCAGCGTGCAGGAGCAGGGGCGCCATAGCGCCACCGTGTTCTGGCCGGGATCGCAGGCGCCCATCCAGGGCATTCGGCCGGACCACTGGCTGCCATTCGATGCCAAGGTGACCCCGGACCAGCGGGTGGACACCCTGCTGGGCTGGCTGGACCTGCCTGGCGATCAGCGCCCAACCTTCTTCGCCCTCTATTTCGATCAGCCCGACCATATCGAGCGCGAGGAGGGACCGACCGCCGCCGTCCAGATCGACAAGGCCCTGGCCCGCCTGGTCGACGGATTGAAGCGGCGTGACCTGTTCGACAAGGTCAACCTGGTCATCGTCGCCGACCACGGCATGACCGCCACGGCGCCGGACCGGCAGGTGGTCCTGGACGACCTGGCGGACGCCGCCGCCCTTCACGTGGTGGCGACGGGTCCGTTGGCCGGCCTGTCGGTCGCGCCGGGACGTTCCGATGTGGAGGCCAGGCTGCTGGGGCGGCACGATCACATGGAGTGCTGGCGCAAGTCGGATCTGCCCGCCCGGTTCCGCTATGGCGCCAATGCCCGTGTGCCCGCAATCCTCTGCCTGGCGGATGACGGCTGGGTGGTGACGACGCGGGCCAACCTGGAAAAGCACAAGGACAAGCCGGCCCCGTTGGGCGACCATGGCTATGACAACGCCAGCCCGGCCATGCGCGCCCTGTTCGTGGCCCACGGCCCGGCTTTCAGGCACGGCGCCGTCGTGCCCGAATTCCCCAACCTCGACGTCTACCCCCTGTTGGTCCGCCTTCTAAGCATCGAGGGGGAGCGCAACGATGGCCACGTCGAGGACGTGCTGCCCATGCTGCAGCCCGGGTATTGAGGCTTATTTGAAGACGAAGCCCAGACCCACGTTGCCCCATAGGCGACGGTCGACGACGATGGGGTGGTCCACTTCGTTCGGGCGCCCTCTGCCCGCGCCCCATCAGGGCCTGGGCGCCGTCCTGGCCAGCAGGTCGGCCAGCTTGTCCTGCCACAGCACGGCCCACGTGTGGCTGCCATGGCCGTGGGTCTGATCGCTGGCCGGAATCAGGACGAATTGGCCGTGCGGGATACGCTTGGCCAGGGGCTCGGCCAAGCCCAGTTCCGGCGGGTTGATGAAGTCGTCACCGGAATTGATCCACAGAACCGGGGCGGTGATCGTTTCCAGCTTGGGCGAGGGGTCATAGGTGCGCGAGGCGTCCAGCTGATAGATCAGGTCGTTAGCCTCCATCGTGTCCACCGTCAGGATCTTTTCCGCCGCGGCGTCCGCGGCCTCGCGCGTCGGATAGGTCTTCTGCATCTGGATGGGCGCGCTGCCGGCGATGGCCAGCAGGGCCGCGGCGGTGCGCAGGCCTTCCTTGGGCTGGGTCTTGTACTCCCCGCCCTGCCAGGCCGGATCGGCCTTGATGGCGGCGATGGACATCTGGCGCCACAGGCGGTTGCGGCCGGCGATGGTCTGCGGCAGGCAGGCCAGCGGCATCAGCGCGTCCATGGCCCCCCGATAGGTCTCACCCCAGACGAAGGCGTGCATGCAGCCCATGGAGGTGCCCATGACCAGGCGCAGGTGGTCCACGCCCAGGCCCTTGGTCACCAGCTCATGCTCCAGCGCCACCATGTCGTCATAGTCGTACTTGGGAAAGCGGGCACGCAGTCCGTCGCTGGGTTTGCTGGACTTACCGTGGCCGATGTCGTCAGGCAGGATGATGAAATAGCGCGCCGGGTCCAGCACCCCGCCCGGCTGGAACAGCACGTCGCTGAACTGGGGGCGCAGGAACTGGGCGCCGGTGCCGCCGGTGCCGTGCAGGATCAGGATGGCGTTGTCGACGTGGCCCTTGGCGTCGCGGTGCGGCGTCCCCAGGGTGGTGTAGTGCAGCCGCACGTCGGCCAGGCTCTCCCCGCTCCTGAACGTGAAATCCTTCACCGTCACATCGCCTTCCCTGGTGAGGGGTTTCACCGGTTCGGCGGGAGCGGCGCTGGCCAGCAGCAGCGTGCCCAGCAGGACGGGCGCGGCGAGCGCGCGGGCGACGGATCGGATCATGGCGTGAAGGCTCCAGGCGGGGTTCTTATCGTATGCAATATACGGTGATGGACCCGAAACCCGGTATAGGCCGTTGGTCAAGTCGCCCGTCATACCTGACACCGGCGTCCAGCGGCACACCGACGCCAGCGGCGATGTGGAAGGCGGCTTCCAGCCAGGGGTGGGATCAGCGTGCGCCGGAAGGCCCCCGGGCCTTGATGGCCTGGTGCGCCCGGTCCAGGAAGCCGTGGGACAGGGCGTGGTAGATGGCTTCCGCCCCCATCATGCGGGCCGCGCCGCAGCCGATCAGGCTGCCGGCCATGATGGGCACGGCCAGGGCATGGTTGCCCGTCATCTCCAGCACGATGACGAAGGCGGTGATCGGCGCCTGCACCACGCCGGCGAAATACCCCACCATGCCGACCAGCACCGCGACCTCGGGATTGGCCCCCGGCACCAGGCGCCCCAATTCCGCGCCCACCCCCGCGCCCACCGCCAGGGAGGGGGAGAAGATGCCGCCCGGGATTCCGCTGATGGAGGACAAGGCCGTGGCCAGCCACTTGGCCGGCCCGAACAGGGGGGAGACGGCGGCCGCCGCATCCGGGTGGCTGGCACTTTCCAGCAGGGCCTTGGCCTGGGCGTAACCCGTACCGTAGGTGTCGCCGCCGGTGGCCAGGCCCAGCAGGGCCAAGGCCAGGCCGCACAGCGCCGCGAAGGGGACAGGGTGGGCTTTGATCCATCGTCCGGCCCGTCCAGCCCGGCCCGGCCAATGGCCGATGCCCTTGGCCATGCGCACCACAACCCGGCTGAAGGCGCCCCCGGCCAGGCCGCCCAACACGCCGCACAGTGGCACCAGGGTCCAGTCCTGCCATGTGGCCATGTGTGCCGTGCTCTGGCCGAAATAGAGATAGTCGCCCTGGATGGCCAAGGGGGCGGCGCCCGCCACCGTCACGGCGGCCAGCACCAGGGCGCCGGTGCGCATGTCGAAGGCGCGCCCCATCTCCTCAATGGCGAAGACAATGCCGGCCAGGGGCGTGTTGAAGGCGGCGGCCACGCCGGCGGCACCTCCCGCCAGCAGCAGGCCGGGGAAGCGCCCGCCGAAACTGGCCCCCACGCGATGCATGAGCGAGGCGCCCACCTGCACCGTCGGCCCCTCGCGCCCGATGGAGGCGCCCACGCCCAGCCCGACCAAGGTCAGCAGGACCTTGCCCACCGCCAGGCGGATGGACACCAGGGCCGTGCGCTCCCTCTGATCGGTCAGTTCACGGGCGGCGATGGCCTGGGGAATGCCACTGCCCCCGGCGTTGGGGAAATAGGACCGGGTCAGCCAGGCCGACAGGGCCAGGCCCGCGGGTGTCACCAGCAAGGGCAGCCAAGGCCGGCTGGCGATGGCGCCCGCGAACAGCTCCTGCACCGCGTCCGCCAGCGTGGCGAAAATGACGGCCGCCAGGCCCACCAGCACGCCGCCGCCCCAGAACACCAACCGCCGCTGCCAGCCTTCGCGGGAAAACCAAAGGCGCCGGGTCCGGCGGTACGCTGCCAATGCCATGGGGACGGGCCTGCTTCATGGGGTGGGGACGAAGGGATCATGCCCCAGGGACCGGCGCGGCAGGGCTGCCCATCCGGTAGCCCTGCCGCCCGCGTGCCGGCTTACTTGCCGTCCTTGGGCGTGCCGGTGCCGTTGAAGGCCTCCGTCTTGCCGCCCATGCTGGCGCAGGTGCCGGCCTTCACCGCCTTCCAATCCTGGCCGTCGTAGTTCTTGGTGGACTGGCCGGCGCAGGAATGGGTGCCGCTGGCGTTGGCGCAGCTGTTCTGGCCGGCCTTGCTGATGCCGTAGCACTTTTCGGTCGCGTCGGCGGCGTGGGCCGGTCCCGCGAAGGCGGCCAGGGCGAGGGCACCGGCCAGGGCGGCCGCGACGGCCGCCGCCGTCTGGGGCGTGGCAGGGGTATCCGTGGGCGTGATGTGCCGGGCGGGGGATGGAACTCGGGACTGGGACATGGGCCTTCCTCCTATTGGGTCCGGACGGGACCGGGTCGACCCCTCCGGCTTGCTGGAAGATAAGGGGTAAGGCTGATGCTTGCAAAACGCGCTTTAGCCTCAATGATGCGACAAAACGGATAGTTTGTTCCCATGCGCACCCTATCTCCGCGCGCCGCCTCGAAGGAAAGCCGCCAGCCATGAGCGAGACATTCCAAGCCGACGACCTGGTGCGCTATGCCGTGGGTCTGCACAAGGCGGGCAAGATCGAGGCGGCCGAGGCGATATACCGCCAGGTGCTTGCCGGCGACCCCGGCCGTGGCGACGCGGCCCACCTGCTGGGCATGGCGCTGGCCCAGACCGGCCGCCTCCCCGAGGCGGAGGCCCATATCCGCCAGGCCCTGGTCCGGTTCGGCGCCATGGCCGACCTGCATCTCAGCCTGGGGCTGGTCCTGTCCGACCTGGGGCGCGGGGATGAGGCGGTGGCCAGCTGGCGCCGGGCTTTGGATCTGGCCCCGGATGCGCCCTGGCGGGAAGAGGTGGCGGCGAAGGTTGCGGCAGCGTCGCCGCCGCCCACTGGCGCATCCGGGGGCGGTCCCCAGGGGGATGCGGTTCGCCTGCTGGCGCTCGCTCGCCAGCGGCTGTCGGCTAACGATCCGGGTGGTGCCGCGCGCCTGTGCCGGGACGCGCTGGCGGACGACGATACCTATGCCGACGCCTGGAACATGCTGGGCGTGCTGTCTCTGCAGACCCGGGACGAGGCAGCCGTGGGCCACTTCGCTGAGGCCGTCCGTCATGCACCCCATGTGCTGGACCATCACCGCAATCATGCAGCCGCGTTGTACCAGTTGGGCCGGCCGGCGGAAGCGGCGGAGGTGCTGAACAACGCGCTGCTGGTCATCGGTGTGCGCGGCAGCCTGCTGAGCGACCTGGGCGACGCGCGCTTCGCCCAAGGCGACCCCTTCGCCGCCGCCGCCGCCTACCGATTGGCGCTGGAGCATCTGGCGCCAGACCAGATGCCCGCCGACCGTGCACGGGTCCAGGGCAACCTGACCCGTGCGCTGTGCGCCTGCGGCCTGCCGCGGGAGGCGGTAGCGGTGGCGACCGAGCGGGCCGAGGTCGCGCCCGGCGTGTCCGCCTGGCGCGACCTGGCCATCGCCCTATTGGCGGCGCATGAGCCGGACCGCGCCCTTGGGCCCATCCTGCGGGCCGTGGAGGCGGCGCCGGACCGGGCGGATCTGCGTGTCACGGCGGCGGCCGCGCTAATCGACACCAACAACGTCGACCAGGCGGCGCACCAGGTTGACGCCGCCCTGGCGCTGGACCCCCACTCGGCGGAAGCCCACGCCAACCGGGGCTTCATCGCCCTGCGCCGGGGCGATCCCCGGGCGGCGGAGGACAGCTTCCGCACGGCCTTGTCCAGCCATCCGGTGACGCTGGACGCCAACATCGCGGTGCTGCACCAGGGGCTGGGCATGGCCTTGCTACAACAGGGTGACGTGGTGGGCGGCGCCCCCCATTTCGCTTGGCGATCCCGCATGCCGGGCCAGGCGCCGGCCTTGCCGGACATTCCGGTGTGGGATGGCGCGGTGAGGGCGGGCACTCATCTGGTCATCACCGCCGTCCGGGGGCATGGTGACGTGCTGCACTTCATCCGCTACGCCCGGCCCCTGCGGGCGGCCGGCATGCGGGTCGTCTTCCGGGGCATGGCCAACCTGGTGGACCTGATCGTGGCGTCCGGTCTGGTGGAGGAGGCGAGTGTCCTGCGACAGCCGTTGCCGCCGCCATTGGCCGGGCAGCGATGGGTGCAGGCGGACTGCGTGGCGCTGCTGTCACTGGCGGGTACGGGGTTGGGCTATGCCGCGGAAACCGTTCCCTATCTGGCGCCGCCGGCCGATGCGGCCGCCCGCTGGACCGGCGTGCTGGACACGCTGCCGCCGGTTCGCGTGGCGCTCAGCTGGGCCGGATCGACCCATTTCCCCTATCACCGGCACCGGGCGCCCCGCCTGGCCCCGTTGCTGCCGCTGCTGACCGATCCCCGGTTGAGCGGCCGGGTGGGGTGGGTGTCCGTCCAGACGGACGATGGTCGCCGGGACCTGGAAACGGTTGGTCTGCCCTTGGCCGTGCGGGAGGACTTCCTGGACGTGGCCGATGGCCTTGGCAGCTTCGCCGACACCGCCGCCATCCTGGCCCAGGTGGACGTGGTCATCAGCATGGATACGGCCGTGGCTCATCTGGCGGGCGGGCTGGGCCGGCCCCTGTGGCTGATGCTGGACACTGGTTCCGAATGGCGCTGGCTGTCGCGCCGGACGGACAGCCCCTGGTATCCCACGGCCAGCCTGTTCCGCCAGACCCGTCCGGGGGACTGGCCGGGCGTCGTCGGTGCCCTGGCCGACGCGCTGGCGGCCCATGCCGCGATAGGTCATTCGGGTTAGGGTGCCGTTCCCGCGCTTGACGATTTCCCGCCCCGTCCCCGATCGTTCGGGGGTGAGGTGCTGGTTATGCATGATTTGACGGGCGTTTTCGATCGAACGGGGGCGATGGCCCGGCCGACCATCCGTGGCTTATGGGGAGAGCTCTGGTCGCTGCGCAGCTACCGTCCCGCCCCGCCGCCGCCCCAACCGGTGGGCGACCGCACCGTCCTGGTCATCCCAGCCTTCCTGACCAATGACGCCTTCACCCGACCGTTGCGGACTTTCCTGGCACGGTGCGGCCACGCGCCCGTGACCTGGGGGCAGGGTGTCAACTGGGGCCCCACGGCCGCGGCCCGGGCCGGTTTGCGCCGCCGGCTGGACGAGGTCTGCGGGGTTGCTGGCGAGCCGGTGGATCTGGTGGGGATCAGCATGGGCGGCCTCCTGGCGCGTGACCTGGCGCGGGACCGGCCGGATCAGGTGCGCCGGGTGGTGACCATCGGCAGCCCCGTGCGCCTGCCCACCGCCACCCCGCTGGAACCCTTGATCCGTCTGTGCGCCCGCCATTATCCGGGGGATCTGGATCCGGCGCACCTTTCCAGCCCCCTGCCCATGCCCACCATCGCGATCTACAGCCGGGATGACGGCGTGGTCGCCTGGCAAAGCTGCTGGGTGCCCGAGCCCCTGGGCCGGGTGGTGGCGGTGGATGGCGCCCATGTCACCATGCCCCGTAATCCAGACGTGCTGCGCGCCCTGGCCGAAGCCTTGGCTTGACTGGGGCACTGGCCGACCCAGGGCAGAGAATCGCCAGGTATCTTGCATAACATGGTACCGTGTGAAACAGTATCTCCATGGACGTGTCAAGCTGGCAGACGCAGTTGCGGAAGGGGGCGGCCGAGCTGGTGGTTCTGGCCATCCTCGGTCGGGGGGAAGCTTATGGGCTGGAAATCCTGGCGGCGGCGGAGGCCGTCGTGTCGGAAGGGGCGCTCTATCCGCTGCTGAACCGGCTGGAACGGGACGGCAAGTTGACGGCCCGCTGGTCGCTCGACGCCGGTGTGCCCCATCCGCGCAAATACTATGCCCTGACGCCGGCGGGGCAGGCCCTGCTGACGGAGATGCGGGGGGTGTGGAAGGGCTTCCGCCAGACCCTGACGGCGTTGGTGGAGAAGGGTATCCCGGGTGAAGGAGGGGACGGTCATGGAACTTGACGGGACATCATCGTTGCCGCCGGTGGCGGTGCTGTACCTGCGGAGGCTGGGCTGGGCCTTGCGTCCGTTGCCGGACGGCGACCGCCAGCGGATCGTGCTGGAAATCCAGGCCCACTTGACCGATCGCCTGGGACAGGGGCAGGCGGCGCTGGACGACGCCCTGCGCAAGCTGGGTCCGCCCCACGACTTCGCCCGCGCCTTCGTGCAGGAGTTCGAGCTGTCGGGCGCCTTGGCCGGTACCTCCCCTCTGCCGCTGGTGCTGGCCCTGCTGGACCGGGGCGGGCGCAGCGCCGTGTCCCTGATGGCCGGCCTGGGCGCCTTCGTGTTGTATATGATAGGCGGCGCCTTCGCCGTGACCGCGCTGCTGAAGCCCATCATCCCGGGGCAGGTGGGCCTGTGGGCGGGCCCGCATGGCGCCGTACAGTTCGGCGTCACCTCGGCCGGCGTCTGGGACCCCAGCGCGGAGTTGCTGGGCTATGGCATCATTCCCGTGGCCCTGCTGCTGGCGGGGCTGTGCTACGTCCTTGGCACCCGTCTGCTGCGCCGGGGCGCCCGCGCCCTGCTGGCCGACCCGGCGCCCCGGCCGCAATTCTGATCAGGGGGGTGCGTCGTCAGGGTGACGGGTCGTCACGGAAGATCATCTCGATGGGCAAGCCGAACAGGCGGCCAATCTTGAAGGCCAGCGGCAGTGATGGGTCATAGCGCCCGGTTTCCAGCGCGTTCACCGTTTGGCGCGACACCTCCAGCCGGCGGGCCAGATCGGCCTGGGTCCAGCCATAGCGGGCGCGCATCTCACGCAAGCGGTTGTTCATGACGGCTTTCCCCGACCCTGGTCCCGGGCCTCACTCCTCGTCATCCGCCTCACCCTCCGCCGAGGATGCGGCGAGGCGCCGGCCAAGAAGCTGGCCCAGCAGCAGAAGAAGAACCATCAGCGGCGGCAACCAGAACATGGATAGGTGCGCGAAACCCACGATTTCCAGGAAGCCATAGGTAAGAGTCAGCAGGGCCGTGCCGGCGAAGGCGAAACCGATGGCGATCAACTGGACGCGCGCCTCCTCCGGGCCGCAATTTTTCAGGTGGCGCACGACCGCCCACCAGATGCCGGCGCAGGCCACCAGGGGCGCCAGGGCCACCACGGTGCGGGTGCCACCCTGAACCCAGCCGTTGTTCAGGGCCACCATCGCCAGGGTCATCAGCAGGCCATAGGCCAGCAGGACGATGACGAATTCGATGAGGGAGCGTTTGCCGGTCATGGCGTGGGGTTCCGATGCGGCGGGCGGGGCGGCTAACCGTCAGAGAATACAGACACGACACCCCCCAAGACAAGTATACACGACACCTTTCGGAGGCGTGTGCCGGGTTTCAGGCCTTGGTGATCAAGGCGTTCAACACGTCCAGCCGGTTGGCCAGAGGGCCGTCGCGCCGGAGCAGCATGCGCACCTGCAGAGGGGCCAGCGCGAAGGGCAGGGGCGCCAGGTCACCGGCCAGCCGCAGTGTTTCCAGCAGATGAAGGCCATTCCGGTGCACCAGGACGCAATAGTCCGCCCGGCCATGACGCACCCGCTGCAACATGCCCTCCGTCGTGCCGCTGCGCTCCAAGACCCAGCCCCTGGGCCTCAGCGCGTCCATGTCGGCGCCGTAAGCC
>NZ_BACU01000219.1 GCF_000333275.1 Azospirillum sp. B4
CTGTTCTCGCCCCTGGCGCTGGCCGTCATCTCCTCCATGCTGATGAGCTACGTGCTGTCGCGGACCCTGGTGCCGGCCATGGCGGCCTGGTTGCTGCCGGCCGAGTTGCGCGGCCATGGCCATGGCGAGGAAGGCATGCACGGCGACGCCGCCCCGCCGCGGGGCGTCGCCGGCGCCTGGGCCCGCTTCCACGCCAGGTTCGAGCGCGGCTTCGAGGCCTTGCGCCAGCGTTATCTGCGGGTGCTGGAGGGTGGCCTGTCACGGCCTTGGATGGTAACCGGTTTCGCCCTGGTGCTGCTGGTCTGCGCCGGCCTGACCATCCCCTTCATCGGACGCAACTTCTTCCCCGAGGTCGACGCCGGCCAGTTCCGCCTGCATGTCCGCACCCCCGCCGGCACCCGGCTGGAAGAGGCGTCGCGGCAGTTCGGCGCCATCGAGCGGTCCATCCGCAAGATCATTCCGGCGGATGAGCTGGGCCTGATCATCGACAACATCGGCCTGCCCGACCCGGTGAACCTGGGCCTGACCGACAGCGTTACCGTCAGTTCCGCCGACGGTGAAATCCTGGGCGCCCTGACCGAGAAGCGGTCCCGCCCCACCCAGGAATATGTGACCGCCATCCGGGAGATGGTGGCCCGAGACTTCCCCGGCGTGGAGATCTTCCAGAAGCCCGGCGACATCACCAGCCAGATCCTGAACGGCGCCGTGCCCACGCCCATCGACGTGCGCATCATCGGCACGGCCCGCGGCCCCAACGCCATCATCGCCGACGACCTGCGCCAGCGCTTTAAGAACATCCCGGGCCTGGTGGACGTGACGCTGCGCCAAGTGACCGCCACCCCCGGCTATCGCATTGAGGTCAACCGGGCGCGCGCCGCCGAGTTGGGCCTGACCCAGAACGACGTGGCGCAGGAGGTGCTGGTGTCGCTGGCGTCCAGCGGCGTGGTCAACCCCAGCTACTGGATGGACACCAACTCGCTGGTCATCTACCCGGTGGTGGTGCAATCGCCCCAGCGGCTGATGGCGTCGCCCGAGGATCTGCTGAACACGCCCATCCATTCCACGCGGGTGTCGACACCGGTGCTGCTGCGCAACGTGGCCACGCTGGTGCCGACCAAGGTGGCGGCCGACATCAGCCGCACCTCGTTCTCGCCCCGCTATGACGTCATCGCCAACGTCTCGGGCCGCGACCTGGGCTCGGTCAGCCGCGACATCAAGGCCGCCATCGAGGCGGTGCGCCCGCAGCTGAAGCCCGGCAACCGCATCGAGATGGGCGGCCAAATCAAGACCATGGAACAGGCCTACGGCGACATCGCCGCCGGCATGGCCCTGGCCGTGGTCTTCGTCTACATGCTGATGGTGGTGAACTTCCAGTCGTGGCTGGACCCTCTGATCGTGCTGGGCGCCACCCCGGCGGCCGTCCTGGGCGGTGCTGTCATGCTGCTGCTGACCGGCACCACCTTCAGCGAACCGGCCCTGATGGGCATGATCATGGTCATCGGCGTGGCCACCGCCAACAGCGTGCTGATGGTGTCCTTCGCCAACCAGCGGCGCGAACAGGGGCTGACGCCCGTGGACGCGATGGCCGAGGCCGGCGGCGCCCGCCTGCGTCCCGTCATGATGACGGCACTGGCCATGGTGTTGGGCATGATCCCCATGGCCTTGGCGTTGAGCGAGGGTGGCGAGCAGAACGCCCCCCTGGCCCGCGCCGTGATGGGCGGCCTGCTGTTCTCCACGCCCATGACCCTGCTGGCGGTTCCCGCCGTCTATGTCCTGTTGCACCGGCGGCGCCACGCCATCGTCGCCGCCTCCACCGTTCCCGCCGGCTCGGCCGCCGAGTGATTTTAGGAGTCTGATGATCATGAGCGCCGCCCCTAAGACCACCGCCCGCCACCGGACCTGGATGCTGGGCACCGCCGTCGTGGCCCTGGCCGGCATCGGCCTGGTATCGGCCCCGCACCTGGCCAGCGGCAACAAGGCGCCGCCGGAAACCCAGCCGCAAGCCCCGCTGCAGGTCAAGACCACGACGCCGAAGCCGGTGAAGTCGGCCGACGGACTGCTGCTGCCGGCCCAGACCCAGGCGCTGGCCGAATACACGGTCTACGCCCGCGTCTCCGGCTACATCGGCCAGCGACTGGTGGACATCGGCGACGTGGTGAAGGCCGGGCAGACCCTGGCCATCATCGAAGCGCCCGACCAGGACCAGCAGCTGATGCAGGCCCGCGCGTCCCAGCACCAGGCGGAAGCCAACCTGGCGCTGGCCAAGTCCAACTACACCCGGTCCAAGTCCCTGCTGGGCGATGGCTGGGTGACGCGCGAAACCTATGACACCCGCGAATCCGCGCTGAACGCCGCCCAGGCCGACCTGGAGGCGGCGGTGGCCAACGTGAAGCGGCTGGAGCAGCTGACCGCCTACAAGACGGTGACGACGGCCATCGACGGCATCATCACCCAGCGCCAGGTGGAGCGTGGCGACCTGGTGGTGGCCGACGCGTCCAGCGGCAAGGCCCTGTACCAGGTGTCGCGCCAGGACCATCTGCGCCTGGTCATCGACGTGCCGCAGGGCCAGGTGCCGGCGGTGACGGTGGGCGCCCCGGTGGACGCCACCTTCGTGGAGTTTCCCGGCCGCAGCTTCCCGGCCAAGGTGGTGCGCATCTCCCATGCGGTGGACAGCACCAGCGGCACCATGCGGGTGGAGGCCGACCTGCCCAACCCGGACCTGACCCTGCCGGCCGGCATGCGCGGCAACGCCCACTTCCCCGATGCCGGCGCCCAGGTCCTGTCCCTGCCGGTGAACACCATCGTCACCCGGCCGGGCGGCAAGCGCGTGGCCGTGATCGATGGCGAGGGCAAAATCCGCTTCCACCCGGTAACGCTGGGCCGCGAATTCAGCACCACCATCGAGGTGGTGGGCGGCGTCAGCGACAAGGACCGTGTGGTGCTGAACCCGAACACCATGCTGAACGATGGCGACGCCGTAACCGTGGCGGAGTAATCGCCCGCGGCGAAACGCCGGTCCCATAAGTCAAGGGCGGGCGAGAAGACTACCATCGTAGGGTACGGCGACTCCGCCGTCGCCTGGCGGCCAGCTCCGCAATATCCAGATCAAAAGAAAACGGCCGCCCTTCCGGAGCGGCCGTTTGCTTTCATCGCCTTTTGCGACTGGCCCTTACCACGGACCGCAGGAACCGCATTCCGGCAGGGCGGCGACGGTCACGGTGCGCTGGGCGGCAAAGTGGTTGGCAGCGACGACGCCGACGCCCACAATGAACAGGCATGCGAGAGCGATCTTCTTGAAAGACATGGCATTTCCCCATCTGCGTCGGGCGGACGATTCCGCCGGACAGGCGTAAGGGCATACGCAAAGGCCGGGCCAGTTTCCCAACGCCCTCTATCTTTCGGACACGTTATTCCGTGTCAGGTAGCAAGCCGTTGTTAATTCGTTAAGATTTAGGTTATTACAAAAGCGGCAGAGCTATGCCGTGGCAATATTGTTGCCATGGGGCGGCAATAACCTCTCCTTGCGAGTGGGCAGAAATGACCCGATGTGGTGTTATTTTCCGGCTATTGGAGGTCTGATCCGTGGGGACCATCGCCGGTTTGATTGGCCGGCTTCTCTTGAGCATCATCGCGACTGGACAGCCCGTCCTGCAGGGGGACGCGGCGGAAAAGCCGGTCATCGAGTTCCTGTTCCCGGATTCCGGCCCCTTCCTGCAAAGCGTCGCCAACGGCGGCGCCGTCCGGGGCCCCGTGGCCGCCCGGGTTGAGGCGCTGGCCGCCAAGGCCGGGGTGCAGATCAATTGGCTGGGTCCCGTCCCCCGCAACCGCATTCTTTCCGACCTGCAGGACGGCCGCGTGGCCTGCACCGCCAACGCCATCCAGACACCCGACCGGGCCCTGCGCTTCAAGTTCACGACGCCGCTGTTCCGCGACACCAGATGGGTGGTGGTGGCCAAGGCCGGGACCACCTGGCTGGACAGCTATCCCACGCTGGGCGCCTTGCTGGCGGATGACACGCGCCTGTACGGCAACCTGCTGGGCGCCTCCGTCGGGTCGGACATCGACCGCCTGGTGACACAGGAGGCGGGGCATGTGCGCACCATCCGGGGCACGCCGCTGGACCTGATCAAGATGGTCGCCGCCGGCCATGTCGATTATGTCATCCTGGCCGACGACCGCGACATGGCCATGGTGGCCCGAGCCATGGACCTCAGCCCCGATGCCTTCGTCTATCACCGATATCCGGACCTGCCGGGCGCGGACGCGGGACGTATCATGTGCGCGCAGACGGTGCCCGACGATGTCATCGCCGCATTCAACAGGGCCCTCGCCGAGACGCCACGCTGAAAGCCTGGAGGTCGACAGCGGTGGACGCCGGCGGTCCAGCGGCCCATAAAGGGCGTAACCCCGAGCTTTTTCCGGTCCTTGCGCTGCCATGACGCCCGACACCAACCCCGTACCCGAAACCGGCACCCACAGCTGGGATCCCGATCTGCTGCTGGCCGTCGCCACGACGGAGGAGGGCTGCGCCACCCTGGCGCAGCTGGGTCTGGTGCGCCCCCGGCAGGCGGCGGCCATGGGCCTGGTGCCCCTGCCCCTGGTCTTCCCCGACAAGGAACAGGTGTGGGTGGAGGAGGCGCGGCGGGAAGAGTTGCTGGCCATCGTCCAGCGCCGCGCGTCCGAGGCGGTGGCGCGCCCCACCCTGCTGACCGCCGCGCGCCCGACCCTGCGCGAGGCGGGATATGAGATCACGCCGGCCATCGTGCCGGACCGCGTGCGCGTCAGCCAGCGGCTGGAGGTGCGGCTGCCCAGCTTCCCCCACCCCTACCGCCTGAACGTGGACCGCACCTTCTCCGTCGGCGAATTGTCCGACCTGGATGGGGACGCGCTGGTCGCCCTGGTCAGCACAGACGGCAAGCTGAACGGGCGGAAGCGCGAGGCGGAAGGCAGCCTGGCCCGCCGCCTGGCCGAGATCGAAGCCGATGTCAGCAGCGACGCCGAGGCGCTGGCCGAGATCCGCGACCGGCTGTGGCGCGCCACCCATCACCTGACCGACGCCCCGTCCGTCCTGCGCCGGTGGGAGCGGGAGGTGGCAACCTGGGCGCAGGACCGCATCCACGCCCGGGGCCGCAGCTTCGTCGACAGCCATTTCGACCTGAAGCGCTACGAGGACCTGTTTCCCCTGGCGCGCAGCATGCCGCGCCGCCTGGTGCTGGTGGTCGGGCCGACCAACTCGGGCAAGACCCACCGCGCCATGCAGGCCCTGAAGGATGCCCGCAGCGGCGCCTACCTCGCCCCCTTGCGCCTGCTGGCGCTGGAGATCATGGACCGCCTGAACAAGGAGGGCGTGGCCGCCAACCTGGTGACGGGGGAGGAGGAGATTCGCGTGCCCGGCGCCCGCATCACCGCCTCCACGGTCGAGATGCTGGACCCGGAAAGCCGCCTGGACGTGGCGGTGATCGACGAGGTCCAGATGCTGGCCGATCCGGAGCGCGGCTGGGCCTGGTCGGCCGCCGTGGTCGGCGTGCCGGCGGAAACAGTGTACCTGCTGGGCTCCCCCGACATCCGGCCGGTGGTCGAGCGCATGGCGGAGTATCTGGGCGAACCGCTGGAGGTGGTGGAGCTGGAGCGCAAGACGCCGCTGAAGCTGATCGACCGCCGGCTGGAATGGAGCGACGTGCAGGCGGGCGACGCGCTGATCGCCTTCTCCCGGCGCGAGGTTCATTCCGTTCGCGAAACGATCCGTGCCAGGGGTCTGAGCGCCGCCGTCATCTATGGCGCGCTGGCGCCCGAGGTGCGCCGGCGGGAGGCGGAACGTTTCACCACCGGCGAGGCCGACGTGGTGGTGGCGACCGATGCCATCGGCATGGGCCTGAACCTACCGGTGCGCCGCGTGCTGTTCACCAACCTGGAGAAATTCGACGGGCACGAGGTGCGCCCCTTGAAAGGATCGGAGGTGCGGCAGATCGCCGGCCGCGCCGGCCGCTACGGCAAGTTCGAGGTGGGGGAATACGGCGTGGTCGGGCGCGGCAGCCCCAATGCCCTACGCCACATGTACAAGGCGGCGGACGAGGCGGTGCACGCCGCGATGTCCCTGACCCTGCGCCCCACCCGCACGATGATGGAACGCCTGGCCACGTACGTCGGCACCGATCGCCTGGTGCCCCTGGTCGACTGCTTCGCCGCCGCCGACACCCGGGGCTCCCCCTACGCCTTGGCGGACCTGGCGCCGGTGCGCAAGATGGCGGTGGCGCTGGACTCCCGCCGCCTGGATTTCGATCGCCGCCTGACCCTGCTGTTCATGCCGGCCGACCTGGACCGCGAGACCGACGCCGACCTGGTCTATGGCATCTGCCGCGCGCTGGAGCGGGAACAGCCCCTGTTGCTGGACAGCGTGGCCGGCAAACGCATCGACAGCCTGGACGACCTGGGGCTGGAGGCGCAGTCGCGCATCTGCGACCTGTATTACTGGGCGACCCGCAAGTTCTCCGCCATGTTCCCCGACCGCGAGGCCGTCACCGAGCGCCGCGCCGCCGTGGCCGAGCGCCTGGCCCAGGTGCTGGCCATGCGCAGCCGGGCAAGGGCCGCCGGCGAGGGTGCGACCAAGCCCAAGCCAGGCTTCAGGGGCGCGCCGCGCAAGCGCTATGGGCCGAAGCGGAAGTGAGTATCACATGCTATCATGGGCGAACATCTTTATTCGCAGGGCATTGACAGTCATGATATGCCTGCTGGTAATGGGACAAAAACGTAGAATTAGAACATGCTAACTCGTATCGAAATTGACGGATTCAAAACCTTTGAGAACTTCAAGCTGGACCTGCAGCCATTCACTGCTGTCGTCGGCCCAAATGCTAGTGGGAAATCCAACCTTTTTGATGCTATGCAACTCCTATCGGCGCTAATGGATCACGATATCCTTAGCGCCATGCAAGGATTACGTGGCGAACCAGAAGAATTCTTCCGTCAAACCAATGAAGGCATAACCAACAATATTAATATTGCGGTTGAGGTTTTCTTAGAGAATGAAGGTGTTGATGATTTCAAACGCTCTTACAAGGTGCCAGCGCAACGTTTGCGTTACGAATTGACATTGGGGCTTAATTATGGAAATGATGGGAGCACACGCGGTATATTTGTTCGTGATGAATATTGCCATGCAATGAAACGCGCAGAGGATCGCGCTGAATATCTAAAGCCGAGAAAACCGAGTTATGGCCGATACTCAACACCTTTTATCCAGAAAAATGAAAGCGGAGATGCACTTTTAGTAAGGCAAGATGGTCCTGGAAAAAGTGGCCACCCCATGCGTCTTTCCCTTCGAGAGGCTTCTCGGACTGCATTATCCACTATTACAACTGCGGAATTTCCTCACTTGTATGCTTTGCGAAAAGCACTGCGTGCAGTTAGATTTTTAGAAATTAACCCGACCGCTGCTCGGCAGGCCAATGACCGTTTTTGAAAGACCACTTTAAAACCTGACGCTTCAAATTTAGCCGCAGTGCTTAATCGCCTACGGGATCAAACACGAAGCGAAAAACGACCCAATGGCGTTCTTATCGATATTGCCAACGATCTCGCAGCTCTCATACCAACTGTGTGCGGGATCAATGTGCAATCAGATGACC
>NZ_BACU01000218.1 GCF_000333275.1 Azospirillum sp. B4
GCTTTTTTTGCACTTGTTGCATAATGGGTCAGGCGCGCCGTTTGTGCAACTGGTTGCATAAAGCGGCGCGGGGCGGCTACGGTGGGGAGGTTCGTTGCCGGAGCCGCCCCCGATGTCCCTACCCCACGCCCTGCTGACCGCCCTGCTGGAACGGCCGTGCTCCGGCTCAGAGCTGGCGGGCCGTTTCGACCGGTCCATCGGCTTCTTCTGGCAGGCGACGCACCAGCAGATATACCGGGAGCTGAAGCGGCTGGAGGACCTGGGCTGGATCACGGCGCTGGCGCCGGAGGCTGGCCGCGGCCGCAAGCGCGCTTACCAGGTGCTGCCGGCGGGGCGGGAGGAGCTGCGCCGCTGGACCGGGGAGGCGCGGGAGCCCAAGCCCCTGCGCGACGAGCTGATGGTGCGCCTGCGGGCGGAGGCGGTGATCGGCCCCACCGGTCTGGTGCGCGACATCGAAAGCCACCTAGCCCTGCACCTGGAAAAGCTGGCGCTGTACCAGGAGATCGAGGACCGTGACTTCGCTGATGAGGCGCGCACCCGCCAGCGGGAATTGCGGCACCTGGTGCTAAAGGCCGGCATCATGGTGGAAACCCTGTGGGTGGATTTCTGCCGCAAGGCCATCGGGGTGCTGGCGGAGGACGGGAAGGACCAGGCTCAATAGCACCGGCATGGCACCTGTCGGTGCGGGTCAAGACCGTCAGTGCCTGAAGGCACGGGTTACCCCAATCTTCCGCGCGACGTGGTGGCCGCCATCTCCTGCAAATCCAGCTCGTACTCCAGCACGTGCAGCACGTCGTCGTGGATGCGGCCGGTGCGGTGCAGGCGCAGCACCTCGGCCCGGCCGGCGGCGATGGTGGCCAGGATCACGTCGTAATGCTCCGCCCGGTCGGCGCTCAGCGTCTCCCGTTCCCGGGAATAGCGGTCGGCCACCCGGGCGCGGTGGGTGTACTGCTCCAGCAGGCGGGGGTGGCGCACGCTGCCATCGGCGTTGTGGGCGCGGGCGCGCACGGCCTCAAGCTGGGCGGTGGTGACGGCGGCCAGGGCCTGCGGCGCCGTCAGCACGGGGCCCTGGTGGCCGGCTGACCGGTCAAGGCCCAGCCAGCGGATCAACGGCCCCAGGCTGCCGCCCTGGATCAGCACCGTGCCCAGGATGACGGCGAAGGCGGCGGCCAGGATCAGGTCGCGGCCCGGCACCTCGGTCGGGATGGACAGGGCCACGGCCAGGGTGACCACGCCGCGCATGCCGGCCCAGGCCAGCAGCGTGGCGCTGGCCGGCGACCACGGCACGCGGCGGCGGGTGACCAGGCCCAGGAGCTGGCCCACCCCCTCCGCCGCGAAAACCCAGGCGAAGCGGGCGGCCACGACCGTGGCCAGGACGGCCAGCACCGGCACCGCCAGGGTCCCCAGCGCGTGTTCCACGCCCCCCAGGCGCGCCATCACCCCGCGCAGCGACAGGCCGATCAGGATGAAGACCAGCGCCTCCAGCACGAACACCATGACCTGCCAGGCGGCGGTGCCCATCAGGCGCACGCCGGCGGTGAACACCTCATGCTGGTGCCATCCCAGCACCAGCCCGGCAGTGACGGTGGCGATGACGCCGGACACGCCCGCCGCCTCGCCGCAGATATAGGCGGCCCAGGGCAGCAGGAAGATGGCGGTGATGGTCAGCTGTTCGTTCTTCAGCAGGCGCAGGCCCTTGACCCAGGGGTAGGCCAGGGCGGCGCCCACGATGGCGCCGCCCACGGCCAGCCCGGTGAAGGCCAGCGTGGCCTGGCCCAGGCTGAAGGTGCCGGTCAGGGCGGCGGCGATGGCGAAGCGGAACAGCACCAGGCCGGCCGCGTCGTTCAGCAGGCTCTCCCCCTCCAGCAGCACGACCAGGCGGCGGGGCAGGGTCACATGCTCCAGCACCGCCTTGGCGGCCACGGCGTCAGGGGGCGAGACCACGGCGCCCAGGGCGAAGCACACGGCCCAGGGCAGGCTGGGCACCAGCAGGTGGGTGACGACGCCCACGGCCAGGGTGGTGAACAGCACGGCGCCGATGGCCAGTTGCAGGATGGTGCCCAGGTTGCGCCGGAACTCCCGCCAGACGGTGTAGTAGGCGCCGTCCATCAGCAGGGGCGGCAGGAACAGCACCAGCACCAGGTCGGGGTCCAGGTCGAAGGCCGGCACGCCCGGCACGAAGGCCAGGCCCATGCCGCCGATGATCAGCGCGGCCGCCGGTGGCAGGCCCAGCCGGCCCGCCACCAGCCTCAGGCCCAGGATGGCCACCAGCAGCAGCAGGATGAATTCGAACTGCCCGACGCTGCTCATGATGTTCCGATCGATAAGGCTGGAAAATGGTTTCGGTAGAGAATAAAGGGCACGGTAGGGTCCGGGCCACATCCGTTCTTGTCCGGACGCGTGTGGATTTGAAGGATCATCCTATCCTTATGGACGGATGGGACACCCCGGCCCCGCGCCCGCGCCTTTCGACATGCCATCGCCAGGGGCTGTAGTCTAGGGGGCAGCCCCCTTGCCAGGTGAAGTGGGCCAGGTGAAGTGGGATTCGATCAAGCGTGGGGGATGCGCATCATGCCGGATGCAGGGTTGCCGGGGCCGCGCGCGGCGGTGGTGCAGGCTAGCGACGTGGTGGTGGTCCGCCTGCGGCAAGAGCAGCCCGACATGGCGGAGCGGCAAGACATCGCCTGCCAGGACGCCTTCGCCGCCATCATCCAGCTGCGCGACTTCGCCCGGCATGAGCTGTGGCGCGGCGGCCGGCTGGTCTTTGGCGGCGGCCACGCCCGCCGGGCGCTGGCCATCACCCACCTGGAGGAGGGATGGGCCTGCCGCCACCTGTCGGCCTTTGACAACGTGCGCTTCCACATTCCCCGCGCCAGCCTGGACGCGGTGACGGCGGAACTGGGGCGCCCGGCCATCCGCGGCTTCGCCTGCGCGCGCGGCACGGTGGACCCGGTGGCGCACAGCCTGGCCTCCGCCCTGCTGCCCATGCTGGAGGGACCGGCCATGGACGCCCAGGGCCGGGGCAGCCGCCTGTTCGTGGACCAGGTCACCCTGGCGCTGATGCTGCACGTGGCCGAAACCTATGGCGGCATGGTCTCGCTGGCCACGCCGGGCGGCC
>NZ_BACU01000217.1 GCF_000333275.1 Azospirillum sp. B4
CAGGTGTCGACGCTGGGTAGCGACACCCTGTCGCCTGNAGCAGCAGCCAGGTCGCCGGCCTGTCGAGCGGCCAGGTGCAGTCGCTGACGTCCGATCAGCTGAGCACGCTGACGACGGCGGACATCCGTGAGTTCAGCGCGGCGCAGATCGGTCAGCTGACGACGGCGCAGGTGTCGACGCTGAGCAGCGACAACCTGTCGGCGCTGAGCAGCAGCCAGACGGCGGGCCTGTCCAGCGCGCAGGTGCGGTCGCTGACGACCGATCAGCTGAACAACCTGAGCACGGCGGACGTCCAGGAGTTCACGTCGGCGCAGATCAGCCAGCTGACGACGGCGCAGGTCGCGAACCTGAGCAGCACGAACGTCGGTGCCCTGACCACCGCCCAGGTGGCCAGCCTGACGACGGCCGAGGTGCAGGCGCTGAACTCGGATCAGCTGAACGCGCTGAGCACGGCGGACACCCGGGCGCTGACGGCGGCGCAGGTGTCGGCGCTGACGACCTCGCAGGTCTCCACGCTGAGCAGCGACAACCTGTCTGCGCTGTCGAGCACGCAGGTGGCCCGGCTGTCCAGCAGCCAGCTGCAGGCGCTGACCAGCGATCAGCTGAACAGCCTGAGCACGTCGGACATCCGTGAGTTCAGCGCGGCGCAGATCGGTCAGCTGACGACGGCCCAGGTGTCGACGCTCAGCACGACCAACGTGTCGGCGCTGACGACGGCGCAGGAAGCCGGCCTGACGACCAGCCAGGTCAACGCTCTCACCACCGATCAGATATCGTCGCTAAGCACCGCGCAGGTGACGAGCCTGAACACGGCCCAGGTGAGGGCTCTGACCACCGACCAGGTGAACGCCCTGGCCACGGCTACGGTGCAGAAGCTGACAACCACGCAGCTGAACGCCCTGACGGCGTCGCAGGTTTCGGGCATCAGCTCGGACAACCTGTCGGCCCTGACGAGCAGCCAAGCGTCCAGCCTGACCAGCGCCTTGGTCCAAGCCCTGACCTCCAGCCAGCTGAACGCGCTGTCGTCCTCTGACATCCGGGAGTTCACCAACGCCCAGATCGGCCAGCTGACGACGGCCCAGGTTTCCACCCTGAGCACCGACACGGTGCAGGCGCTCAGCACGGGCCAGGTGGCGAGCCTGACCAGCGCCCTGGTTCAGGCCCTAACCAGCGACCAGCTGAACAGCCTGAGCACGGCGGACGTCCGGGCCCTGACGACGGTCCAGGTGTCGGCCCTGACGACGGCGCAGGTGTCCACGCTCAGCACGGATAACCTGACCGCGCTCAGCAGCGCCCAGGTGTCCAAGTTGACGACCAGCCAAGTCCAGTCCTTGACAACCGGTCAGGTATCGGCCTTGGCCACCAGCCAGGTGGTGGGCCTGTCCACCAGCCAGGTGAAGGCCCTGAGCACGGATCAGCTGGGTGCGCTGAGCACCACGGATGTCCGGACGCTGAGCACGGTGCAGGTGGCGGCGCTGACGACGGCCCAGTTGTCCGGCCTGTCGACCAGCAACCTGTCGGCCCTGGCCAGCAATCAGGTCGCCGCCCTGAGCAGCGCCCAGGTGCGGTCGCTGACGACGGACCAGATCAGTTCGCTGACGACGGATGATGTTCGCGAGTTCACCACCAGCCAGGTGTCGTCGCTGACCACCGACCAGGTCAGCGGGTTGACCACCGACCAACTGTCGAACCTGACGACCGCGCAGGCCAGCGTCTTCACCTCGGCCCAGGTCCACGCGTTCACCACCGATCAGGTCAACGCCTGGCTGACCGGCCTGTCGGGGTGATAAGGCCGGGCGGGGTGATCAGGTTGGAGTGATGCGGCACTGAGGTTGCGGACAGGGGGTGCGGGGCAGCACGTCCGGTCCGTCTGGGGGCGGGGCACGGGGATTGAGGAAGGCCACATCCGGCCTTCCTCAATCCTTCCCGTGTTTCCTGGTTCCGGAGAGGGGCGCGAGGCATGCTCCTGCCGGTTGGAAGTGGTGCAGGCCCGTGTGGGGTTGGGGTTTATGGGCAATGATCCGGTTTCGACGCGGCCAGTAGGAGGGTCGCTTGGCACGCCCGCCTATAGCAAGGCGCCCGCGTCGCGGACGGATTCCGATTTCCAGAAGACCCTGGCCAGGACGGCGGCGGCGGACCAGGCGAGGGCCAGTCAGGCCAGTGCGGCCCGGGCGGGCGCCACGACGGCCGATACCGTCCGGATATCGCAGCAGACCATGCTTTCCGGACTGGCGGCGTATAATATGGCGGCCCAGGCGTCGCCCGTGATGCCGGGTTACCAGCGTCCGACGGTCAGGGTTGGAGACAACGTGACGACGAAGAACGAGAAGTCCGACAAGGGTGCCTTCCGGCTGTCGCCGTCGAGGGAACTGCAAGGACGTGCCGCCTATGCCAAGGCGTTGCAGTCCCAGGCGCCGGCCCCGGCATCTGGTGCCCTCCAGAACGGGGACGCGCCGGCGGCGCCCGCGACCAATGTCGCGCCATCGGGCACGGCCGATTCATCCCAGGCGCCGGCGGAACAGGGTAAAGTTGCGGATCGCTCCTCCGTAAACATCGTGTTATAATTTTGCGGGATATTGGCCTTATCTTCAGAAATTAAGAATCCTGGCAATATTTTACTTGTGGATGATCAACCGTGCCCTCTGCTGCTTCCGCATCCATCCAGACAGCCGATATCGTCAAATACCTTACCGCCAGAGACTGGAAGATCCCCCCAGGGGTGGAAGAGAAGGCGTTCCGCTACCTGATTGGCCGGCTGGACTTCAACAACCTGCTGAACCTGGTTGATGCCGTGCGCGAGCCGGCGCCGTGGATGGGGCCCGCCTCCCTCTACCGCCTGTGGCTGGATGAGGTTCCGGCCGATGCGCACCTGCGCCACGCCGCCTATTTCAACCTGGGCGTGGAACTGGCCAACATCGGCGACACCGCGGGGGCGGAGGCCTCTTACAACGCCGCCCTGGCGCTGAAGTCCGACTTCCTCATCGCCGCCATCAACCTGGGCCTGATGGCGGAACAGCAGGGTCGCAACGATGACGCGCTGGAGACCTGGCGCCGGTGCATCCAGGCCGACGACATGCGGACCACCCTGCTGAACCAGCGCGGCCGCCTGCTGGAGCGCCTGGGCCGGTTCGAGGAGGCGGAGCGCGAGCTGTACCGCAGCCTGCTGACCGTGCCCAAGCAGTCGGATGCCATCAGCCATTGGCTGCACCTGCGCCTGAAGATGTGCGCCTACCCCGCTTTCCTGCCGGTCCCGGGGTTGACCAAGGATGACATCGTGGCCAGCGCCGGCGGCCTGTCGCTGATGTCGCTGTTCGATGAGAACGCGGTGGTCAACCGCTGGGTCGAGCGCTGGTCCGCCCGCTTCGGCACGCCCCAGCGCTTGGCGCCGGCGGAGGGGTACGACCATGAGAAGGTGCGCATCGGCTATCTTTCATCGGATTACAACCTGCACCCCGTCAGCATGCTGATGGTGGAACTGATCGAGAAGCACGACCGCGCCCGGTTCGAGGTCTACGGCTATGACATGGGCCTGGACGACAACAGCTATCTGCGCCATCGCATCCTGGGCGCCTTCGACAAATGGTTCCGCGTCGCCGAGATGAGCGACGACCAGGCGGCCCAGCTGATGCGGGAGCATGAGCTGGACATCCTGGTCGACCTGAACGGCCTGACCGACGGGTCGCGCCCCGGCATCGTGCGGCGCAAGCCGGCGCCGGTGCAGATCACCTACCTGGGGTTCGTTGGCTCCCTACCCATTCCGGAGTTGGACTACGCCATCGTCGACGATTTCGTCGTGCCGCAGGACTTGGCAGGGGACTTCCATCCCAAGCCGCTGTACATGCCGGGTTGCTACCAGTCCAACGACAGCAAGGCGCCGGTCGATCCGTCGCCGTCGCGGGAAAGCGTGGGCCTGCCGGCGGACAAGTTCGTCTACACCTGCTTCTCCAACACCTACAAGATCACGGAAGAGATCTTCGAGGCGTGGATGCGCATCCTGGGGCAGGCGGAGAATTCCGTGCTGTGGCTGCTGGCCCGCACCCCCTGGGCGCGGCAGAACATGCTGGACCGCGCGGCGGCGCGGGGCATCGCCCCCGAACGGCTGATCTTCGCCGGTCCGGCCAGCCCGGCGCAATACTTGGCCCGCCTGCCGCTGGCTGACCTGTTCCTGGACACCCACCCCTATAATTCCGGCACCACGGCCAGCGACGCCTTGCGCATGGGCCTGCCACTGGTCACCTACTCAGGCAAGACCTTCGCCTCGCGCATGGCGGGCAGCCTGTTGCGCACCGTGGGCCTGGCCGGCGGCATCACCACCAGCGTGGACGACTATGTGGCGCTGGCGGTGAAGCTGGGCCGGGATCCGGACGCCTACAAGGCCTTCCGCGACACCCTGGCGGGGGGAGAGGCCTGGCGGCGCGCCCTGGGCGACATGGACCGCTTCGTGCCGGAGCTGGAGGAGCGGCTATTGGCCGTGCGGCTCACGCCGGGCAAGGCGGGCTGAGGATAGGCATCGCCGCGCCCACGCGCGCGGTACGTGAACAGGCGGGTGTCCGGTATCCGGACCTTGCCGCCAAGGACGGTGGGTCGTATGGGAAAGCTGCATCACTTTGACCTGAGGGCCCTGCTGGACGCCCATCATTGCCGGGTCTTCATCGAGACCGGCACGGGCGCCGGCGACAGCCTGCTGCACGCCGCCTCCTTCGGTTTCGAACGGCTGTTCTCCTCCGAGATTTTTCCGGAGATCGCGGACCATGCCCGCCAGCGGTTGGCCAACGTGCCCCAGGCCCAGATCCTGACAGCCACCAGCGAGGATGTGCTGAAGACCGTCCTGCCGCTGATCCCGGCGGAGGTGCCGGTGCTGTACTGGCTGGACGCCCATTTCCCGGGCGCCGACTATCACTTGGCCCAATACGGCGACCAGGCGGACTACAACATCCGCCTGCCGTTGGCGCGGGAGATGAGCCTGATCCGCGACCTGCGTCCGCGCAGCCGCGACGTCATCCTGGTGGACGACCTGCGGATTTACGAGGATGGGCCCTTCGCCGGCGGCAACATGCCGGACCATGCCCAGACCCTGGCCTTTTACGACCGCAACATTGATTTCGCCTTCCGCCTGTTCCGGCACACGCACACCATCGCCCGCGATTATGGCGATGAGGGCTATCTGGTCATCACCCCCCGGTGATCCCAACAGACGGGCCTGTCGCGCTTGATCGCGGCAAGCTTCCAGGTGGAGTGGTATGATGGCGGATGAGACGACCAAGCAGATGCTGCGCCGCGCCGCGGATGGGCGCTTCGCCCGCCGCTGGATCGTGGGGGAGGGGATAGACATCGGCTGTGGTCCGGACCCGCTGGGCAAGCTGAAGGACTATTTCCCGCTGATGACCGGCGCCCGGCCGTGGGACCTGCCGGACGGCGACGCCATGCTGATGGAAGGGGTGGCGGACGACAGCTATGATTTCGTCCATTCCAGCCATTGCCTGGAACACCTGGTCGATCCGGTGCGGGCGCTCGGCAACTGGATCCGCATCTGCAAGCCCGGCGGGCACTTGGTCATCACCATCCCCGATGAGGACATGTACGAACAGGGCGTGTGGCCGTCAATCTTCAACCAGGACCACAAATGGACCTTCACCATCCTGAAGCCGCAGAGCTGGTCGCCCAAGTCCATCAGCCTGGTGCAACTGCTGGACCTGTTCAAGGAGGAGGTCGAGGTCCTGAAGCTGGAGAAGCTGGACAGCGGCTTCCAGTATGACCAGCCCCTGCGCGACCAGACGCTGAAGGGCACGTCGGAGTCCGCCATCGAGTTCGTGCTGCGCAAGCGCGCCAAGGGCTGGGGTCTGGCCACCGCCGTGGACAACGCCGCCGCCCGCTTCGCCCAGGTGGCCCGCCAGCATGAGATCGACGCCAAGTTCGCCGAGGCCATCGCCTTGCACCAGCAGGGCCGGGTGGGGGAGGCGCAGGCCGCCTACACCGCCATCCTGGCGGCCGACGCGGACAACATCGCGGTCATGAACAACCTGGCGCTGATCGCCCCGTTCGCGCAGGCCGAGCCGCTGCTGCGCCGGGCCCTGGAAATCAGCCCCAGCTATGTCGACGCGCTGCTGAACCTGGGCAACCAGCTGGTGGCCAACCAGCGGGTGGAGGAGGGGCGGGACCTGCTGCGCCGGGCGCTGGAAGCCGCCCCCGACGACGCCCGCGTCGTCCGCGCCCTGTCCCAGGCCTATGACACGCTGGCGGCGTACGAGGACGCGGTGGCCCTGCTGGTGGAGAAGGGCGCCCTTCTCAACGACCTGGATGAAGTCTACTGCCGTCTCGGCAAATATTGCGAGCATCTGGGCCGGACCGATGAGGCCCTGGCCTATCTGGCCAAGGCGCTGGCGATCAATCCGGCTCATGTCGAGGCCAACATCTATTCCGGCCGCCAGCATCTGCGTAAGGGCGACTTCAAGCGCGGGGCGGAAGGCATCGCCTGGATCTGGCATGGCCGCATCCCGGACAGCCAGATCGGCCTGTTCGTGGACGAGGCGGGCCAGCCCATTCGTCAGGACGGCCGCACCATCGTGCTGTCGGCCGACAGCGGCTTGGGCGACACGCTGCAGTTCGTGCGTTATGCCCGCCCGCTGAAAGCGCTGGGCGCCCGCGTGGTGGTGGAATGCCAGCCGGAACTGCTGCGCCTGGTGGGCGCCATGCCGGAGGTGGACGAGGCGGTGGCCATCGGCGGCCTGGCCGCCGGTTTCGACCTGCGCCTGCCCCTGCACAACCTGATCGGCGCCTTCCGCACCACGGTGGACACCATCCCGGCGGAGGTGCCCTACCTGGCGGCACCGGTGGATGAGGCGGCGACCTATGCCCAGCGCCTGGGCTCGCACGCCGGCGTGCGGGTCGGACTGTGCTGGGCCGGCAACCCCAGCCACCCCCGCAATGCCGACCGGTCGGTGGCGCCGGCCCAGCTGGCGCCCCTGCTGGGCCAGGCGGGGGCCCGCTTCTTCTCCCTGCAGAAGGGGGCTGATGGCGGCGCCCTGGGCCTGGTGGACTGGACGGGGGAGTTCGCCGACATGGCCACCACCGCCGCTCTGGTGACGGGGCTGGACCTGGTGATCAGCGTGGATTCCGCCGTGGCCCACCTGGCGGGCGCGCTGGGCCGGCCGGTCTGGCTGCTGAACCGGTTCGACAGCTGCTGGCGCTGGCTGGAGGCGGGGACGGAGACCAGCCCCTGGTACCCAACCCTGACGCAGTTCCGCCAGCCGGTGGCGGGCGACTGGGACACGGTGATGGCGGCCGTGACCGCCCGGCTGGCGGAAATGGTTGCCGCCGGAACCGCCAGGCGCTGACGGACCGCCATGGCCGACCACCCCGACGTCACCGTCATCATTCCCACGCACCGGCGGGCGCATCTGCTGCGCCGGGCCTTGGCCTCCGTCAAGGGGCAGGAGGCGGCGGTGGAGGTCATCGTCATCTCCGACGCCGCGGATGGCGGAACGGACCGGGCTTGCGCCGAGCTGCTGTCGGCCGACGACATCTATGTCCGGCGCAACGGCGCCGCCGGGCCGTCGGCCAGCCGCAACCTGGGCCTGGCGCTGGCCCGCGGGCGCCTTGTGCTGTTCCTGGATGATGACGACGCCTGGCATCCCGGTTTCATCCCCGCCCTGCTGGCACAGCCGGCGGTGGGGCAGGGCCTGCCCGTCTATGCCAACAGCACGGTGGTGACGGAACGGCGGGGCCCGGAGGGTCCGGAGGTGCTGGAGGAAGGGATGTTGGACACGGCCGGCCGGCTGACGGACGAGGTCTACATCAAGAACCAGGTCCATATGTCCTGCTTCGCCTTCCCCCGCACCCTGCTGGATGGCCTGGCGTTCGATGAGTTCATGCGGGCCTATGAGGATTGGGACTTCCTGTTGGCGGTCATCGGCCGGCAGCGGCCGGTGCATGTGCCGGTGCTGGGCTCCCGCATCTTCGAGGTGAAGGACGCGACCACGGATCGCCGGGGCGACAGCCGTCAGGCCAACGATTACAACGTCGTGCTTGATTACCTCTATGTCTATCGCCGTCATCCCTCCCCCACGCCGGAGGTGGCGCAACGGCGGGTGGCCCTGATGAACAGCCTGAGCATCCCGAACACCCAGGGGATGGTCTGAACCGATGACGCCGTCCCAGACCGATCTCGAATCCCCCCATTTGCCCACTCACGATTTGGATGCCCTGGCCAGCCGCATCGTCTTCTGCCTGTGGACGGGGCCCGAGATCATGTCGGACGCCCGCATGCGGGCATTGTGGACCATCTTCCGCAACACCGGCTGCGGGGTCGCCTTCATCACCCGGGACACGGTGGCGGATTGGGTGAAGCCGGAACATCCGCTGCACCCGGCCTGGCCCTACCTCAGCGCGACGCACAAGGCGGACTATCTACGCTGCTACCTGATGCACCACTACGGCGGCGGCTACACCGACATCAAGACCACGTCGAAGAAATGGGGGCCCTTCTTCGAGCGGATCGCCGGATCGGACAAGCTGGCCCTGGGTTATCAGGAACTGGCCCACGGCATCCCCCACGTCACGGGCGATTTCGGTGACCTGCTGCGCCGGTCGCACCGGGAACTGATCGGCCTGTGCGCCTTCATCTTCAAAAGGGGCACGCCGCTCACGGCCTCCTGGCTGGCGCGGACCGAGGCGCTGTTGGATGCCAAGCTGCCGGAATTGCGGCGTCACCCGGCCATCCATCCCCTGGACCAGACGGGCATCCTGCTGCCCGACGGCACGCCCTCACCCTACCCTCTGCGCTGGGCGGAACTGCTGGGGGAAATCTTCCACCCCTTGACCTATGAGCACCGCCACCAGCTGCTGCTGTCGCCCATAGAGCCCAGCTTCGCGTCCTATCGCTGAAGGGCGCGATCAGGCCAACGGCTCCTGTGCGCCATGGCGGATGTGCAGCACCGTGACCACACGGGAATGATGATCGGTTGCGTGGATGATCCGGTAAACGTCAGGCCTGCGACCATAGAGAAGATGGCGCAAGTCGGGATTCTCCGGGATGGCCGGGCAGCGCGTCGGCAATTCTTCAAGGCTCAGGATCGCGCTTTCGAGACCACCGAACCATAGCTGCGCCAGCGTTGAATTGGCGGCGTCTATGGTTTGATAGAGACGCCGAAGATCCCGCTGTGCGCGGGGGGCGACGTCAACCCGGTATTCCATATTCTTTGCGCAGCTCGCTGAATATGTCACGGGCCGGGCGAGCTTGACCATTGGCCAATTCAGTGAGGCCTTGCCTGATGCCCTCTTCGGCGCTGGCCTGCGCGGCAAGGTCCAGCAGGTGCTGATAGGCTTCGGCATCCTGTATTACGGCCGCCGCGCGCCCATTCACCGTCAGGATCATGGGCCGCTTGGTTTCTTTAATGTGCTGCATGAACTCAGCCGAGTGATTACGGAATGTTGTCATCGGTTGAATGTCTTTGGTGATGTCCACAGGCCGGCTCCTTCTCAACACCTTACCTTATAAGGTACTCTCAACGTCGCGCTGACCCAAGCCCTCACGTGCGGAACGTGGCCCTTCCGTGGCAGCGCACTCTTGCAAGGAAAAACCATTCGGCGGCGCAATTGGACCTATCCGGCACATGATTTTGACAGGGCGCCGGCGCCTATGGTCCCATGCATCCGCCACTTCGGACAGAAGAAGTCGGGAGGACAGGCGCTGAGGTCACGGGTTCTTCCGAAGCCCGCGATCCTCCTTCTTGCACGATGATTTTGACGGCGGCGGCCTGGTCCCCGCCCGACCATCTGGCTGCCCATGACGCGGGCGGCGTAGGGGGTGCATACCCCCGCCTCAACGACAATGTCCGCCGGTACCCTGGGGACCGAAGGCGGGCGCACGCTAGGGAAACGGAAAACGCACGCGATGATGAGACACAGCATTATCTCCAGGACCCTGAAGGCCGGCCTGTTGGCCGCGGCCCTGGGCCTGCCCCTGGTTCTGACGTCCGAACCGACGGCGTTCGCGGCGCAAAAGACGGCGCCGGCCGCCAGCCTGATGCACCGGGACGACGCGGATTTCCAGGTGCTCTACCCCGGCGTCTACAGCGCCAAGGAAAAGGCGGTCGTTGCCAAGTACCTGGCGGACAACCAGGCCCTCAAGGATCGTGGCCCCATCGACGTGCAGGCCCTGATCCACGGCACCTTGCCCAAGGACACGCCCGGCGTGGGCCCGGTGGTGCACGCGACCGAGGCCTGGGTGCGTTACGACAACGACAAGTACGACCCCAAGGACCCCATCCGCGGCGATGCCGCCTACGCCCGCAGCCTGGGCTTCCAGGACATCCTGGCCTATCCCACCTTCGCCACCAACGATGACATCTACATGGTCCCGTGGCCGGTGCAGGGGCGCGACAAGCTGCTGGTCAGCGAGCTGAACCACAGTGTCACCACCTACAAGCCGATCTATCCGGGTGACGACCTGTACCTGGTGGCGAACGCACGCACAGTGACGGACCTGACCCCGCCGGAAGGATCGACCTACCGCAGCATCGCCATCCAGACCAAGGGCAGCGTCTACAACCAGCGTGGCGAGAAGGTGAACGACGTCATCTTCCGGGTGACCGAGAACATCCGCGTCTACAAGGACCCGTCCAAGGCGCCGGCCAACCCGGGCTTCGGCGACATCTGGGTGGCGCCCGACTGGCTGGCCCGTCCCGCCCATGTCTACAGCGACCAGGACTGGGTGAAGATCAAGGATATCTGGTCCAAGGAGAAGCGCCGGGGGGCGGAACCGCTGTATTGGGAGGATGTGAAGGTGGGCGACCAGCCGGCCTGGACCCTGGACGGGCCCATCGAAGCCTCCGTCATGCCGATCAAACCCTGGGGCATGGGCGCCGGTGGCTCCCGCACCCTGAAGGCGGAGATCATGGACCCGGCCGTGGCCAAGACCCTGGTGCGCGGCGCCAAGGACGGCATCTATCGCCTGCCCAATCCCAAGGATGAGATCCCGGCCCTGCCCGAGACGGCGGCGGGGGAGGGGCCGGCGCCAGCCGGTGCCATCGATACCACCGACATCCACAAGGATGGGGCCAAGCGCTCACCCCTGGTGAACTTCATGGGCCGCGACTTGGCCATCCGCGCCATCACCAACTGGATGGGCGACCGGGGTTGGCTGGAGACCATCCGTTGGTCGATCATGGACCCGCGCGCCATGGCCGACGGTGGCTATCCCGTGCCGCACAACCCCGACGCCGAGCACTGGTTGGACCGCGTGCCTTTCCTGAAGGGCAAATACGTCAACACCCACGGCCTGACCCAGGACGTGGCCATCGTCAAATCCTACGTCACCGCCAAATATGTGCGCGACACCAAGCACATGGCCGACGTTGTGTGGTGGATAGAGACCATCGACGGTCACATCTTCGAGGAAGGCCTGGCCAACGTCGTCCTGCCGTCCAGGACCGCTTCGTAAAAACATCCCTTCAATCCCAGGAACCGGCCCCCGCCTGGCGGGTTCCTGGGATCCGCCCGTCGCTCCCGGCGCGGGCGGGGCTTCATCTTCCTTCCTACCCACCTCCCAGGCCCGGTTCGCATCACCCGATCGAACCGGGCTTTCTTTTGGGCGCCGCCTGCCGGCTACCGCCGGATCCCGTGCGGCTACGGACCTGACGACTGGTGAAGGTGTTCGCTCACGCCACCGTCAGCCCCTGGCGGGACAGCGGCAGTTGGCGCACCCGGGGGCCGCCCGCCGCCACGATGGCATTGGCCAGCGCCGCCGGCAGGGGCGGCACCATGGGCTCGCCAGCGCCACCCACCGGGGCGTCGGGACTGTCCAGAATGGTGATGTCGATCGCCGGCGCCTGGGCCAGTTTGAGGATGGGATAGCGGTCGAAATTGCGGCTGGCGACGGCACCCCGGTCGATCGCCACCTCCTCCGCCAGGGTGGCGGACAGGGCCATCAGGATGGAGCCCTCACCCTGGGCGCGCACGCTGTCGGGGTTCACCGCCGTGCCGCAGTCGAAGGCGCAGGTGACGCGGGTGACCGCCAGCCTACCCTTGTCCAGCGCCACCTCCACCACCTGGGCGGCGATGGAGCCGAAGCTGTTCCACAGGGCCACCCCCCGTCCATGGCCCGGCGGCAGGGCCGTGCCCCAGCCGGACCGCGCGGCGGCGGTTTCCAGCACCCGCCGGGCGCGCGGGTTGCTCTCCAGCAGGCGGCGGCGATAGGCCAGCGGGTCCTGCCCGGCGGCCAATGCCAGCTCATCCACGAAGCTTTCGAAGTAGAAGGCGGCGAAGTTGCTGCCCGGCGCCCGCCAGGCGCCCACCGGCACGGGCAGGTCGCGGCGCCGCGCGGTGGTCAGCCCGTTGTCCAGGAAATAGGCCGGCGCGTGGTCGGGCTGGTCCGCCTGTCCCTGGCGCACCATGATGAAATAGCCGTTGTCGCGGTTGCCGGCGATGCGGGCGCGGATGGCGGTGGGCAGGCCCCGGGCGTCCAGGCCCGCTTCCATGCGGGCGGCGGTGGCGGCGCGATAGCGGCCCTGGGCCAGGTCCTCCTCCCGATCGTAGACCAGCTTGACCGGGGCCTTCACCGCGCGGGACAGGTGTGCCGCCAGGACGATGTAGTCGGGTACGGCCTTGCGGCCGAAACTGCCGCCGGAATAGAGGATGTGCGCCGTCACCCGCGCCGGGTCCTGACCGGTCAGGGCCGCCACGTGCGCCTGGGCCCGGGTGGTGAATTGGCTGCCGGTCCAGATCTCGCTATCGCCGTCGCGCACATGGGCCACCGCCGACAGCGGCTCCATATACGCGTGCGCCAGGTAGGGCGTGGCGTAGTCGGCGGCAACGTGGCGCACGGCCGCCGCCATGCCGCGCTCATGGGCGGCGCGCACCGCAGTGGGGTCATCGCCGCGCATCAGCTTGACCTCCCCCTCCAGGTCCAGATCCCGGTTCAGCAGGCCGTGGATGGCGTCGCCGTCCAGGGTATCCCGATCGGCGCCGTTCCAGGCGGGGGCCAGGGCGTCCAGGCCCTTCTTCGCCGCCCACCAGGTGGTGGCGACAACGGCGACGGCGTCGGGCAGCCTAACCTCCGTCTCCGTGGCGCCGTCCTTCACGCGGCCCTCCTTCACCCGATAGGCCAGGCCCCGGATGGGGATGACCTGGCGCACGCCTTTCACCGCCAGGGCCGGGGCGGGGTCGACCGCGGCCAGGGTGCCGCCAAACACGGGGCTTTGCCGGATGGCGGCGTTCAGCAGGCCGGGCAGGGAGATGTCGATGGCATAGGTGGCGCTGCCGTCCACCTTGGCCGCGATGTCCTTGCGGGTGACGCCCCGGCCGATCAGGCGCCACGCGTCGCGGGCCAGCGGCGTGGGGTTGGCGGGAATGGGCAGGGTCGCGGCCAGTGCCGCCACGGCGGCATAGGGGACGGCGCGGCCATCCTTATGCACCACCCGGCCGTCCTCCGCCCTGCAGTCGCCGGCGGCCACGCCCAGGTGCCGGGCGCCGGCCGTCACCAGCATCTCACGGCAGGCGGCGCCGGCCGTGCGCAGGGAGGTCCACTGCGTCCGGATGCTGGCGCTGCCGCCCGTCCAGCGGCCGCCGTTGGCGTTGTCCTGGGCCGGCAGCAGGGGCGCCTGCTCCACCCGCACGGCGGTCCAGTCCAGGCACAGCTCCTCCGCCAGGATCTGCGCCACGCCGCTCATGGCGCCCTGGCCCATTTCCTGCGCGTTGGAATGAAGCGTGACGCCACCATCGGGGCCGATGCGCACCCAGCCGTTCACGGTGGCGGCGGCGGTGCCGGGTGCGGCCAGCGCGCCGTCGGCGGTGATGGCGACGACCAGGCCGGTGGTGCCGGCCAGGAAGCCGCGGCGGGAAAGGGTCGTCGTCGGATCCAAGGTGCTGCCCCTCATGCCAGGCCGGCGGCGCGCTTGATGGCGCGGCGCACACGGACATAGGTGCCGCAGCGGCACAGGTTGGTCATGGCCTCGTCGATCTCGGCGTCGGTGGGTTGGGACTTTTCCCGCAGCAGGGCGGCGGCGGCCATGATCATGCCGGACTGGCAATAGCCGCACTGCGGCACCTGTTCCGCGATCCAGGCGGCCTGTAGCGGGTGCGACCGGTCCGCCGACAGCCCCTCGATGGTGGTGATGGGCATGCCCACCGCCCCCTCGACCGGCAGGGAACAGGATCGCACGGCCACACCGTCCACATGCACGGTGCAGGCGCCGCACAGGGCGGCACCGCAGCCGAACTTGGTGCCGGTCAGGCCCAGTTCCTCGCGCAGCACCCACAGCAACGGCGTGTCGCCCTCCACGTCGGCGACCACGGCGCGCCCGTTGACCGTCAGCTGATAGGCCATGCCCCGCATCCCCTTCCTGGAAGTGCCGGACGCCAGCCTGCCTCAGCCGGCAAGGTTGCGCCATGTGCAAAAACGCAACCTTTGCGGCCCAGCCCCCGTGATGGCGGTGGACCCAGGGGAAGTGGACCTATCGCCTGAAGCCACGCTCCCTAAACCGCGGCGGCTCTGGTCAGGACCGCTGCTTGTGCGCGGGCAGGGCATGGGCCAGGCGGCGGCCCATCTCCTCGCCCAGGGCCTGCAGGCCGCTCATGGGGCGGACCATCACCTCGAACTCCACGATGCGACCCTGCGTATCGAAGCGGATCATGTCGATGCCCTTCAGCTCGCGCCCGCCCACCTTGGCGCTGAACTCCAGCACCGCGTTCAGGCCGTCGGCGTCGACGAACTGGCGGTGATAGGCGAAATCCTGAAACACCTGGATGACGGTGCCAAGGATGAGGACCAAGGCCTGCGCCGGGCCATAGGGCGTGAACGCCATGGGGGAACGGAACACCGCCTCCGGATGCACGATGGCGGGCAGGAAGGACAGGTCGCGGCGGGCGACGCCGTCGTGCCACTTCTCCAGGCTGGCGGCGACGGCGGGATGCCGCGGCAGGTCGGTCATGAGGGTCTCCGTCAGAGGGTGGCGGCCAGGCGGCTGCCCTGGTTGATGGCGCGCTTGGCGTCCAGTTCGGCGGCCACGTCGGCGCCGCCGATCAGGTGGACGGTGACGCCCGCCGCCGTCAGGGGGCCGTGCAGGTCGCGCAGCGGTTCCTGGCCGGTGCACAGCACGATGGTGTCGGCCGCGATGACGGTCGGGTTCTCCCGCTTCTCGCCAAAGGTGATGAACAGGCCGCCGGCGTCGATGCGCTCGTAATTCACGCCGCCCAGCATCTGGACGTTCTTCATCTTCAGCAGGCGGCGGTGGATCCAGCCGGTGGTCTTGCCCAGCCCCTTGCCCAGGCCGCCGGCTTTCCGTTGCAGCAGGGTGACCTCCCGCGCCGGCGGCGTGATCTCCGGCCGGGTGACGCCGCCGCGCACCGTGGCGGGATCGGTCACGCCCCATTCCGCCTGCCAGGCCGCCAGATCCAGGGTGGGGGAGGGGCCGTCCTGCACCAGGTACTCGGCAATGTCGAAACCGATGCCGCCGGCGCCGATGACGGCCACCCGCCGGCCCACCGGCTTGTCATGGCGCAGCACGTTCAGATAGGTCACCACCCGGCCGGCGGCCATGCCCTCCGCCTGCCCCGGGATGCGGGGGTCGCGGGGAGTGACCCCGGTGGCCAGGATGACCTCGTCGAAGCCACCCTGGATCAGGCCCTCGGCGGTGGCCTTGCTGTTCAGGCGCAGGGTGACGCCGGTCAGCGCGATCCGCCGGCTGAAATAGCGCAGGGTCTCCTGGAATTCCTCCTTGCCCGGCACGCGCTTGGCCATGTTGAACTGGCCGCCGATCTCCCCCGCCGCCTCGAACAGCTCCACGGTGTGGCCGCGCTGGGCGGCCACGGTGGCGGCGGCCAGGCCGGCGGGCCCGGCGCCCACCACCGCTATGCGTTTTGTCGCCACCGCCGGGCGGTAATTCAGCTCCGTCTCATGGCAGGCGCGGGGGTTGACCAGGCAGGTGGAGATCTGGGCCTTGAAGGTGTGGTCCAGGCAGGCCTGGTTGCAGCCGATGCAGGTGTTGATCTCATCCGCCTTGCCCGCCGCCGCCTTGTTCACGAACGCCGCGTCGGCCAGCAGCGGCCGGGCCATGGACACCATGTCGGCGCAGCCGTCGGCCAGGATTTGCTCCGCCACCTCCGGCGTGTTGATGCGGTTGGTGGTGACCAGGGGGATGCCGACATTGCCCATCATCTTCTTCGTCACCCAGGCGAAGGCCCCCCGGGGGACGGAGGTGGCGATGGTGGGGATGCGCGCCTCATGCCAGCCGATGCCGGTGTTGATCAGGGTGGCGCCCGCCGCCTCCACCGCCTGGGCCAGTTGCACCACCTCCTCCCACGTGCTGCCATCGGGGATGAGGTCCAGCATGGACAGGCGGTAGATGATGATGAAGTCCCGCCCCAGCGCCTCGCGCGTGCGGCGCACGATCTCGACGGGCAAGCGCATGCGGTTCTCGTACGACCCGCCCCAGGCGTCGGTGCGCTTGTTGGTGTGGGTCACCAGGAACTGGTTGATGAAGTAGCCCTCGGATCCCATGATCTCCACGCCGTCGTACCCGGCCTCCCGCGCCAGCAGGGCGCAGCGGACGAAGGCGCGGATCTGCCGCTCTATCCCCCGGGCGCTCAACGCGTGCGGGGTGAAGGGGCTGATGGGTGACTTGACACGCGACGGCGCCACGGCGAAGGGGTGATAGCCATAGCGGCCGGTGTGCAGGATCTGCAGCGCGATCTTGCCCCCCTCCGCATGCACGGCTTCCGGGATGGGGCGGTGGCGCCGCGCGGTGGACGTCAGGGCCAGGGTGCCGCCCAGCGGCTTGGTCCAGCCGGCGATGTTGGGGGCGAAGCCGCCGGTGACGATCAACCCCACCCCGCCGGCCGCCCGCTCCCCCAGATAGGCCGCCAGCCGATGCAGGTTCTGGCGGCTGTCCTCCAGCCCGGTATGCATGGACCCCATCAGCACGCGGTTGCGCAATTGGGTGAAGCCCAGGTCCAGCGGCCGCAGCAGGTGGGGGTAGGGGGAGGTCATGGTGGGGCGCCCGTCTTTTATTATGCAACTTGTTGCATAATGGGTCAGGCGCGCCGTTTGTG
>NZ_BACU01000216.1 GCF_000333275.1 Azospirillum sp. B4
ATCGCCAGCGTCATCCACGATGTAGGTGTCATTGCCGGCACCGCCGATTAGCGTGTCGGCCCCGGCACCGCCATCCAGCAGGTCATTGCCGGCACCGCCGGTGATGGTGTTGGCCAGGGCGTTGCCCGTGCCGGTGAAGGCGCCAGACCCGGTGTAGGTCAGGGTCTCAACATCAGCGCCCAGCGTGTAGCTGGACAGCGTCGTGCGAACCTCGTCCGTCCCGGCGCCCGCCGTCTCCGTCACCACATCGCCGGCGTCATCCACGATGTAGGTGTCATTGCCGGCACCGCCGATTAGCGTGTCGGCCCCGGCACCGCCATCCAGCAGGTCATTGCCGGAACCGCCGGTGATCGTGTTGGCCAGCGCGTTGCCCGCGCCGGTGAAGGCGCCAGACCCGGTGTAGGTCAGGGTCTCAACATCGGCGCCCAGCGTGTAGCTGGACAGCGTCGTGCGGACCTCGTCCGTCCCGGCGTCCGCCGCCTCCGTCACCACGTCGCCGCCATCGTCCACGATGTAGGTGTCATTGCCGGCACCACCGTCCAGCGTGTCGGCTCCAGCACCGCCGTCCAGCACGTCATTGCCGGAACCGCCGGTGATGGTGTTGGCCAGGGCGTTGCCCGTCCCGGCGAAGGCGCCCGTGCCGGTGTAGGTCAGGGTCTCCACATTGGCCCCCAGCGTGTAGCTGGACAGCCCCGTGCGGACCTCGTCCGTCCCGGCACCGGCGGCCTCCGTCACCACGTCGCCGGTATTGTCCACCACATAGGTGTCGTTGCCCGCACCGCCAATGAGCGTGTCAGCCCCGGCACCGCCGTCCAGCACGTCATTGCCGGAACCGCCGCTGATGGTGTTGGCCAGCGCGTTGCCCGTCCCGGTGAAGGCGCCCGTGCCGGTGTAGGTCAGGGTCTCCACATTGGCCCCCAGCGTGTAGCTGGACAGCATCGTGCGAACCTCGTCCGTCCCGGCCCCCGCCGCCTCCGTCACCACGTCGGTGGCGCTGTCCACCAGGTAGACGTCATTGCCCACCCCGCCCAGCAACGTGTCATTGCCGCCGCCGCCGTTCAAGGTGTCGTCGCCCGCCCCGCCCGCCAGGGAGTCATTGCCGGTGCCGCCCGTGATGACGTTGTTCAGTTCATTACCCGTGCCGGTGAAGGCCGCGGTGCCCGTATAGGTCAGGTTCTCCACATCGGCGGCCAGGGTGGTGTAGCTCGCTAAGGCGGTGCGCACCGTGTCCACCCCCCCATCGGCGGCTTCGATCACCACGTCGCTGAGGCTGTCCACCACATAGCTGTCGTTGCCAGCCCCACCCTTCAGCGTGTCGGCACCCGCCATACCGTCCAGCGTGTCGTCCCCTGCACCACCGGTGATCACGTTGGCTACGCCATTGCCGGTGCCACTGAAGCCGCCCGCACCGATGAAGGTCAGATTCTCGACATTCTGGCCCAGCGTGTAGCTGGCCGAGGTGGCCCGCACCTCATCCGTGCCGGCGCTGGTGCCCTCGGTCACCACGTCACCGGCGTCATCCACCAGATAGACGTCGTCGCCGGCCCCACCGACCAGCGTGTCGACACCGGCGCCGCCATCCAGCGTGTCGTTGCCGGTGCCACCGGTAAGGGTGTTGGCCAGGGCGGTGCCAACACCGTGGAAGGCGGCGGTACCTGTGTAGGTGAGCTTTTCCACATTGGCGGCCAGGGTGTAGTCGGAAAGGGCGGTGCGGATTTCATCCGTGCCTTCGCCCGCGCTCTCCACCACCACGTCGGTTAGGCTGTCGACCACGTAGATATCATCACCCACGCCGCCCACCAGGGTGTCGTCGCCCGCACCACCGGTGAGGCTGTCATTCCCGGCCCCACCGGCCAGGCTGTCGTTACCCGTTCCGCCATTCAGCGTGTCATTGGTGGCGCCACCCGTGATGATGTTGTTCAGCTCATTGCCGGTGCCGGTGAAGGCCACCGTGCCCGCGTAGGTGAGGTTCTCCAGATTGGCTCCCAGCGTGTAGCTGGCCAATGTAGTCCGCACCGTGTCGGTGCCGGCGCCCGCATCTTCCCGCACCACGTCGCCGGTATTGTCCACCACATAGGTGTCGTTGCCCGCGCCGCCGATCAAGGTGTCGGCACCGGCGGCGCCATCCAGCGTGTCATCCCCCATACCGCCGGTCAGTTGATTGTTCAGGGTGCTGCCCGTGCCGGAGAAATTGCCCGTGCCGATGAAGGTCAGGTTTTCAACATTGGCCGAAACCAGGGTGTAGGTTGTCAACCAGGTCCGGATTTCATCCGTGCCACCGCCCGAGTTCTCCTTCACCACATCACCCATATCGTCGACGTAATAGACGTCGTCACCGGTGCCGGCCCCCATGGTGTCGGCACCGGCGCCACCATCCAGCGTGTCATTGCCGGTGGCACCCGTCAGGCTGTTGGCCAGATCGTTGCCGACACCATAGAAATTGCCGCTGCCCGTGTAGATCAGGTTCTCCACATTGGCACCCAGCGCATAGCTGGATGCCGTGACCTTCACCTCATCCGTGCCGCCGCCGGCCGCCTCCACCACCACGTCGTTGGCGCTGTCGGCGAAATAGGTGTCATTGCCCGAGCCGCCGATCATGGTGTCGTCGCCGGCACCGCCCGCGATGCTGTTGGCGACCACGGCATTGCCCCTGAGCACGTTGTTCAGCTCGTTGCCGATGACGGAGAAGCCCGCCGTGCCGGCCCCGCCGGTGTAGGTCACGTTCTCCACATTGGCGCTGGTCAGCGTGTAGTTCGCCAGGCTGGTCTGTATCTCATCCGTGCCCTCGCCCGCATTCTCGACGACCACGTCAAGGGCGGTGCTCACCACATAGACGTCGTTGCCCGCACCACCGATCATGGTGTCGGCGGCGGCACCACCGTCCAGCGTGTCGTTACCGACACCACCGACCAGCAGATTGCTGAGCGTGTTGCCGGTACCATAGAAATTGCCGGTGCCGACGTAGCGCAGGTTTTCCACGTTGGCGCTCAGGGCGTAGCTGGGGGCGGTGGCCCACACCTCATCCGTGCCGGCGCCCGTTTCCGTCACCACGTCATTGGCGTCATCAACCAGATAGATGTCGTTGCCCAGGCCACCGACCAAGGTGTCCGCCCCGGCGCCACCGTCCAGCGTGTCATTACCCCCGCCGCCGGTGATGGTGTTGGCCAGCGCGTTACCGACACCGGAGAAATTGCCACTGCCCGTGTAGGTTAGTTTCTCGACATTGGCGCTCAGCGTGTAGCCGGCCGAGGTGGCCTGAACCTCATCGGTGCCCTCGCCCGGGTTCTCCACCACCACATCATTGGCGCTGTCGACCTGGAAGATATCGTCGCCAGTGCCACCGATCAGGGTGTCGTCCCCGGCTCCACCGTTCAGGGTGTCATTGCCGCCCGCTCCATTCAGCAGGTCATTGCTCGCCCCGCCGGTGAGGACGTTGGCGGCATCGTTGCCCGTACCGGTGAAAGCGTCGGCGCCGACATAGGTCAGCTTCTCGATATTGGCACTCAACACGTAGCCGGCCACGGAGGATCGGACCTCGTCGGTGCCCTCGCCCGCGTTCTCCACCACCACGTCGTTGAGGTTGTCCACGAAATAGACGTCATTGCCAGCACCGCCAACCAGCGTGTCGGCCCCCGCCCCGCCATTCAGCATGTCGTTGCCGGCACCGCTGGTGATGACATTCCCCAGGACGTTGCCCGTGCCGGTGAAGGCTAGGGTGCCGGTATAGGTCAGGTTGTCGACATCGGCAGTCAGCGCATAGGTCGCCACCGACGTCTTCACCAAATCCACACCGGCGCCCGCCGCCTCGACCACCAGATCGCCGGCATTGTCGACGATGTAGGTGTCATTGCCGGCGCCGCCGACCAGCGTGTCGGCCCCAGCGCCACCATCCAGCGTGTCGTCCCCCGCCCCACCGGTCAGGCTATTGCCCACGTTGTTGCCAGTGCCGGCAAAGTTGCCGGTACCGAGGAAAGCCAGGTTCTCAAGATTGAGATTGACGAGCATCGAGTATGTGTTGAGCGTGGTTCGCACCTCGTCCGTGCCACCATTGGCCCCCTCGCCGATCACGTCACCGACATTGTCGATGTAATAGGTGTCATTGCCGGCCCCACCGTTCAGCGTGTCAGCTCCCAGGCCACCGTCCAGCACGTCATCACCGGCCCCGCCTGTCAGGTTATTGGCCAGATCATTGCCGACACCCCTGAAGTTTCCGGTGCCCCAGAAGGTCAAGTTCTCAATATTGGCGCTAAGGGTGTAGCTGGCCGACGTGGCACGCACCAGGTCCGTGCCCTCGTTCGCATTTTCCACGATCACGTCGTTGACGCTATCGACGTAATAGATTTCGTTGCCGGCACCGCCGATCAGGATATCGTTGCCCGCCTTACCATCCATCGTGTCGTTGCCGGCGCCACCGATGATGACATTATCGAGCTCGTTGCCGTTGCCCAGGAAACCCGCCGTGCCGGTGTAGGTCATATTTTCGATGTTAGCGCCCAAGGTGTAGCCCGCCGCCGACACCTTCACCAAATCCACACCCTCATCCGGGTTTTCGATCACCACATCGGCGCCGTTGTCAGCGATGTAAACATCATTGCCAACGCCACCGATAAGGGTGTCAGCGCCAGTGCCGCCGTCCAGCGTATCGTCACCGGCGCCGCCAGTGATAACGTTCAGCCGCGTGTTATTACCAGTGCCGACGAAGTTCCCCGTACCGGTGAACGTCAGGTTCTCCATGTTGGCGTCCAGCGCATAGGCGTTGAGCGAGGTCCGCACTTCGTCCGTGCCGGCGTTGCTCCCCTCCGTCACCACATCACCGGCGTTGTCCACGATGTAGACGTCGTCGCCGGCGCCGCCGATCAACGTGTCGGCGCCGGCGCCACCATCCAGCGTGTCGCTGCCGGCGCCACCGGTGAGCGTGTTGGCCAAGTTATTGCCCACGCCATAAAAAGTGCCGCTGCCCGTGTAGGTCAGCTTTTCGATGTTGGCGCTGAGCGTGTAGCTGGCCGACGTGGCCTGGACCTCGTCCGTACCTTCGCCCGCGTTCTCCACCACCACGTCGTTGGCGCTGTCGACGCGGAAGATATCGTTGCCGGTGCCACCGATCAGCGTGTCGGCCCCGGCCCCGCCGATCAGGGTGTCGTTGCCATCACCGCCGCTCAGCACATCGTTGCCGGCGCCACCGGTGAGGGTGTTGGCCAGGGCGTTGCCTGTGCCGGTGAAAGTGCCCGTGCCGATATAGGTCAAGGTCTCGATATTGGCGCTAAGGGTGTAGCTGGCCGCCGTGGCCCGCACCTCATCCGTGCCCTCATTCGCGTTCTCCACCACCACATCGGCGCTGCTATCCACGAAATAGATGTCGTTGCCGGTACCGCCCACCAGGGTGTCGGCGCCACCGCCGCCGTCCAGCGTGTCGTTGCCAGCCCCGGCGCTCAGCGAGTCATTGCCGGCCCCGCCGGTCATGACATTGTTCAGCGTGTTGCCGACGCCGACGAAAGCGCCGGTCCCGATATAGGTCAGGTTCTCGACATTGGCGCTGAGGGTGTAGCTGGCCGCCGTGGCCCGCACCTCGTCCGTGCCCTCGTTCGCGTTCTCCACCACCACGTCGGCGCTGCCGTCCACGAAATAGACGTCGTTGCCGACGCCGCCAACCATGTAATCGACACCGGTCCCGCCATCCAACTGGTCGTTGCCGATCCCGCCGGTCATGGTGTCGTTGCCGCCCTTGCCGAACAGGACGTCGTTGCCGGCGCCGCCCGACAGGATGTCGGCGGCGGCCCCGCCGGTCAGCGTGTCGTTGCCGGCATAGCCCGCCAGACGGCTCTTGTCGTTCGTGGCGGTCAGCACGTCATCCCCGCTGGTACCCAGGACGGGAATGTAATAGGGCACCGCCGGCCCCGTCGTAGGATAGGTCTTGGTGACGATATCGAAGCCGTTGGCGGTCTGGCTGGCCCAGGCGGCGATGAAGCTGCCATCGGCCTGGACGGCCAGGCTGGGCTGGGTCTGGTTGCCGCCGGTGGTGTCGTTCAGACGGAACTCGCCACCCACAACCGCACCACCAGCATTGTAGCGCTGGGCGTAGATGCCATGGCCATCGCCATCCTCCCCGTTCGATGCCCAGGTGACCAGGTACCCCCCATCCGGCAGGGCCACGACCTTGGGCAGGGTCTGGTCGTCCGCAGTATAGGTGTTGACCTGGATGGCGGCACCAACCGCGCTGCCATCCGCCGCATAGCGACGCAGCAGGATGTTATGCGTCGTGGACGTGTCCCCCGTGCCCGTGCTGGCGAAGACAACGACATAACCGCCGTCCTTCAGGCCCGCCATCGAGGTATAAATTTGCTCCCCCGCTATCGGCCCGCCCAGAATGTCGGTGTAGCCGCCGACCGCCTTGCCCGTCGCGTCAAACCGCTGCAGGAACACGTCCTCGCCGTAACGCGCGATGCTAAAGTCCCAACTGGCGACAAATCCACCGTCCGCCAGCGCCGTCACCGCCGGATACGCCGCCTGGGCATAGCTGCCGGTACCAAGGTAAGTCGACAGCATCAACTGGCCGGTGATGGCCGTGCCGTTGCCGTCGAATATCTGCCCCTTGATGAAGTTGCCCGTGTTCACATCGTAAAAGACCCACGCCACCAGAAGGTTGCCGTTCGCCAGGAGGGTCGCGACCGGTCTGCTTCCGCTGGCAACGCTGATCTGGCCGCCCACCGCGTTCCCGGTGGCGTCATAGCGCTGCCCATAAACCGCGCCAGCGTTCTGCTGCCACAGAATCTCGAAGCCGCCGTCGGCCAGCGCCACCGTGGTCGGGGCGTTCTGATCGCCAGTGGTGGTCGTGTTCACCCGGAACTCGCCACCGATCTTCCCGCCTCCCGCCGTGAACCGCTGGGCATAAACGCCCCAGCCGGCACCGTCCTCCCCCGCAGATTGCCATGCCACCACATAGCTGCCGTCCGCTAGGATCGCCACTGACGGCGCCGTCTGGTCACTGGCCGTATAGCTGTTGACGATAATTTCGGGCGCGAAATCGTAAGGGCCGGGCATGGGGGTCTCCAGAAAGGTCAGGGCGGTACCGGCCAGCATCGGGGCAAGCCTGGGGCCTTCGCCGCCATCAGCAGGCGGGCGTTGCCGGAATCAGGGGCTCTAGTCAGGGAACGTTTGGGAAGGGGCAGCTCAAGTGCCAGTCACACTGTGTGGCAGAGGTAGTCTGTCTGCCCCAGCAGGGTCAAATGCAGCTGTTTTCCTTGCCGCCGCCGGAGATGCACGCCATGACGGGGGCGTGTTTGACAGTTGCAATACAAAGCTTAACCCCTGCCAAGGTTGTGTCTGTTGGAGCAATCAACCATGGTGCGGACAAGACTGCAAGCGACAACCCCTTGAGGCATGCGTCAATTTGCAGATTTGACATATATTTGGTGCGCGTGATTGTCGTAGGGAGCAACCTCGCGAACCGATTATCCTTATGCATCAAATGAGTAAGGCCACCAGGCGCCTGTCGGGCGCCGGATGGCCTTTAAATAAACACCTTGAAAATGTATGTGTCAGGGGGCCTTGGTCGCTCGCTCCGGCAGGGTGCTAGACTCGTCATCGGAGGGGAGCGCGCTTTTGTCCCACCCCCCGCCCAGCGCCCGGATCAGGGCCACGTCGGCCTGTACCTGGCGGGTGTGCAGGTCCAGGCTGCTCTGCTGGGCCTCCAGCAGGGCGGTCTGGGCGGTCACGACCTCGAGGTAGCTGTCGGCGCCGTCGCGGTAGAGGTTGGTGGCCATGTCCAGGGTGCGCTGGGCGGCCAGGGTGCCGGCGTCCTCGTCCTTCGCCGCCTGGCCCAGCCAGCGGATGGCGGCCAGGTTGTCCTCCACCTCGCGGAAGGCGGACAGCACGGTCTGGCGGTACTTGGCGGTGGCCTCGTCATGCTGGGCAACGGCCCTGGCCAGGTTGGCGTCCAGGCGGCCGCCCTCGAACAGGGGCAGGGTCACGCCCGGGCCCACCGACCAGAAGGCCATGGGCAGCTTCAGCATGTTGAAGCCCGTGTCCTGAAAGCCGCCCACCGCCGACAGCGACAGGTCGGGATAGTAGGCGGCGCGGGCCACGCCGATGCCGGCGTTGGCCGCGCGCACGTCGCGCTCCGCCGCCGCGATGTCCGGCCGGCGCTGCAGCAGCGCGGAGGGCAGGCCGGTGGGCACGGCCGGCAGCGCGGGCGTCCAGCGCGTGGGCGCCAGGCTGAATTCCGCCGGTGCCAGGCCCACCAGGGCGGCGATGGCGTGTTCCATCTGCGCCCGCTGGGAGGCCACCTGCGAAACCTGGGAACGGGCGCTGTCCAGCTGCGTTTCCGCCCGCGACACGTCCACCCCCGCCACGATGCGGCCCTGGAACAGGGTCTGGGTCAGGCTGAGCTGCTTCTCATACGCCGTGACCGTGTCGGCCAGGATGTGGGCCCGTTCGTCCAGGCCGCGCAGGGCGAAATAGTCGGTGGCCAATTCCGCCTGGAGCCCCAAGCGCACCGACGCCAGGTCGGCGGCGCTGGCCTGGGCCTCCGCCCGGCCGGCCGCCACCTCGTTACGCACCTTGCCCCACAGGTCGACCTCGTAGGAGGCGGAGGCGCCGAGGGTGTTGGCGCCGTAGACGTCGCGCTGGCCGGCGCCGCGCAGCGGCCGGTCCTTGGACTGGCGGTTGGTGCTGAGGCTGGCGGTCCCATCCACCCGCGGCAGAAGGCCGGCGGACACGGCGGCGGCATCCGCCCGCGCCTCGTCATAGCGGGCCAGCGCCACCGCCAGGGTGGGATTGGCGGCCTCCACCCTGCCCTCCAGGCCATTCAGCACCGGATCGTTGAACGCGGTCCACCAGGGGCCGCGCCCCGCCTGGTCCGCCGGCTGGGCCGGCTGCCAGGGCGCGCCCCCGGCCTCCTTGAAGGCGGGCGGCAGGTCGAGATGCGGCGGTTGATAGTCGGGCGCCAGGTTGCAGGCCGCCAGCGCCAGCAGCGCGCCACCGGCCATGAGGGACTTCGAGAGAGCCATGGCTGTTACCGGTCCGCCTTCGCCGTGGTGCCCGCGGCGGTGCCTGAGGCCGCCGCAACCTTGCCGGCGCCGTCACCCGCCCCGGCCAAGCGGACCGTGTCACCCGACACCAGCGTCTCGGGCGGATTGTCGATGACCTTGTCCGTGGGCGTCAGGCCCGCCACGATCTCCACGCTGTCGCCCAGGTCGCGGCCGATGGTCACAGCCTTCAGCTGGGCCTTCCCGTCCGGTCCCACCACCGCCACCTCAGCACCCGTGTCGCCGGGGACCAGGGCGGTCGCCGGCACCTTCACCATATTGGCGCCGCTGGGCACCTGGAAATGCACCTCGGAGAAGGTGCCGGGGGTCAGCAGCCCGTCCGGGTTGTCGGCCTGCAATTCCACCAGCATGGTGCGTGACGCCTGGCTGACGGCATTGGCGGTGGTCACCAGGGTGGCGTCGAAATGCCGGCCGGGATACTGCGGCAGATCGAAGGTGGCCTTGATGCCGGGGGTCAGCAGGCTGGCGAAGGCCTGCGGGATCTGCACGTACAGGCGCATGCGGTGCAGGTCCGACACCTGGAACAGCTCCTGCCCCGTTCCGCCACCGGCGTTGATCAGGGCGCCGACGTCGGTGGTGCGCGCCGTGACCACGCCATCGAAGGGCGCCACGATGCGCTTGAACGCCGTCAGCGCCTCCAGCCGGCGGACATTGGCGGCAGCGCTTTCCACCGCCGCGCGCTTGGCGGCGCTGTCGCCCACCTTTTCATCCGCCGCCTGCTGCGACACCGATTGCGACGCCACCAGGGCGGCCCAGCGCTTGGCCGTCAGGTCGGCCAGTTGGGCGGTCGCCTGCGCCTTGGCCAGATCCGCCCTGGCCTGTTCCAGCTGCTGGTCCAGGTCGGGGGTGTCGATGGTGCCCAGCAGGTCGCCCGCCTTGACCTTGGCGCCGATGTCCTGGTCCCAGCTTTTCAGGTAGCCGCTGACCCGGGCGTAGATGGGCGCCTGGGTGTAGGCCTGCAGCGTGCCCGGCAGGGTCAGCGTCTGCTGCGCCGCCCCCCGGCTGACGGGCGCCAGCGCCACGGTGGGGACCGCCTGGTCGGCGTTCCATTGGACCAGGTCACGCGTCGCGCGGGCCCGGTCGGTCAAGCCGACAACGACGATGGCGCCGGCGACGAGCAGCGCCGCCCCACCCAGCAAAGCCAGGCGGCGGGGATTGGGGGTGGTGATCTGGGCGGTGGACATATCGGGTCGCTCCTATCCGGGACGGCGGCTGCGGCTCAGGGGAAACAGGCCGGGGGGTGGGGTCAGACGGTGGCGGGCGTGGCGGCGTGCCCGCCTGGTTCGCGGGCCCGTTCATGGTCGCGGGCATGCACCAGGCTGAACAGCGCCGGCACCAGGAACAGGGTGGCCAGGGTGGCGAAGACCAGGCCGCCGATGACGGCGCGGCCCAGGGGCGCGTTCTGTCCCGGCTCGATGGCCATGGGGGCCATGCCGATGACCATGGCCAGCGCCGTCATCAGCACGGGACGGAAGCGGGTGTGCCCGGCCTCCATCGCGGCCGTCAGGGCGTCCACGCCGGCGGCCAGCCGTTCCCGGGCGAAGCTGATGACCAGGATGCTGTTGGCCGTGGCCACACCCATGCACATGATGGCCCCGGTCAGCGCCGGCACCGACAGGGTGGTGGCGGTGCCGAACAGCATCCAGACGATGCCGGCCAGCGCGCTGGGCAGGGCCATGACGATGACGAAGGGGTCCAGCCAGGACTGGAAGTTCACGACGATCAGCAGGTAGATCAGCACGATGGCGAAGGCCAGGCCGATGAACAGCTGGTGGTAGGCGCTGGTCATGGTGGTGACTTGGCCCTGGATTTCCACGTGGCTGGCGCGCGGCAGGTCCGCGGCCATACTGTCGACCGCCTTCTGCACGTCGCTGGCGATGGCGCCCAGGTCGCGGTCCTTGGGCGTAGCGTAGATGTCGATGGTCGGGCGGACGTTGTAGTGGGTCACCACCGCGTCCTGCCTTCCCCGGCTGATCTGCGCCAGGCCGCCCAGCAACTGGCTGGACCGGCCGGCGGCCGATGGCGTCAGCGGCATGGTCTGCAGGCCGGCCAGCGTATCCATGTCCCGTTGGGGCGTCTGGATGGACACGGGGTAGGAGATGCTGTTCTTGTGGTTCAGCCAGAAGGTCGGCGCGGTTTGCGTGCTCCCGGCCAGGGTGTCCAGCATGGTGACGGCGGCATCCTTTTCCGTCAGCCCCACCAGGCCCGCCAGCGAACGGTTCACCGCCACCTTCAGCGACGGCAGCTGGAAGGCCTGTTCGACACGAGCATCGGCCACGCCGGGGATGCGGGCGATCTTCGCCAGCAACTTGTTGGCGTAGGCGCGGTTGGCCGTCAGGTCGGTGCCGACCACCTTCACGTCCAGCGGCGCCGGCAGGCCGAAGTTCAGCACCTGGGTGGTGATGTCGGCCGGCAGGAAGGCGAAGGTGGTGCCGGGGAACAGGCGCGGCAGGTCGTGGCGCAGGACGTCGACATAATCGTCGGTGGGCGCGTGGTCCTTCTTCAGCGCGATCAGGATGTCGGCATCCTCCACGCCGATGGTGCCGCTGTTGCCATAGGCCATGTTGATGCCGCTGACCGGCAGGCCGATGTTGTCCACCATCCCGTCCAGGTCCTTGGGCGGGATCACATGGCGAATGGCCTCGGCAACATGGTCGCACAGGCGGCTCATCTCCTCGATGCGCAGGCCGGTGCGGCCACGGACGTGAATCTTGATTTGGCCGCCATCCACCGCGGGGAAGAAGTTTTGGCCCAGGAAAGGCGCCAGCCCGAACGTCCCCAGCGACACGACGAGGAAACCACCGATCAGCCAACGGCGGTTTTGCAGACCCAGAAGCAGCAGCCCCTGGTACACCGACCGCACCGCCTCGAACCCGCGTTCGAAGACGCGCTGGAACTTGACGAAGGGGTTGCGCGTGGGCGCGCCATGGATGTCGGCATGCAGGCCGTGGCCGGCATGGGCCTGGTTTCGCAGCAGATGGTTGGCCAGGGTCGGCACCAGGGTGCGCGACAGCACGTAGGAGGCGATCAGCGCGAACACCACCGCTTCCGCCATGGGGCGGAACAGGAAGCCGGCGACCCCGCCGAGGCCGAACATGGGCACGAAGGCGATGCAGATGCACAGCAAGGACACGGTGGCCGGCACCACGATCTGCTTGGCGCCGTCCAGGATGGCCGTCTCGATAGGCTTGCCGTGCTCCAGGTGCCAGTTGATGTTCTCGATGGTCACGGTGGCGTCATCCACCAGGATGCCCACGGCGAGCGCCAGCCCGCCCAGGGTCATGACGTTGATGGTCTCCCCTAGGACGGACAGGGTGGTGATGGACGCCAGGATGGCCAGGGGAATGGACACGGTGATGATGAGGGTGGACCGCCAACTGCCCAGGAACAGCAGGATCAGCAGGCCGGTCAGCCCGGCGGCGATGACACCCTCGCGGATGACGCCGCTGACGGCGTCCTTCACGAAGATGGACTGGTCGCCAATGGGGGTCAGGGTCACGCCGTCGGGCAGGGACTTGCGCACGTCGGGCAGCCGCTTGTAGACGCCGGCGATGATGTCCAGGGTAGAGGCGGAGCCGGCCTTCAGCACGGACATCAGCACCGCCTTCTTGCCATCCACGTGCACGACGTTGGTCTGGGGCGGGCTGCCGTCGTGCACATTGGCGACATCCCGCATATAGACGACGGCGCCGTTCACCGTCTTGATCGGCAAGTCGTTGAACGTGCTGATGTCCACCGGGGAGTCGTTCAGGTCCACCGGATATTCCAGCTTGCCTATCTTCTGCGTGCCGGCCGGGGTGATCAGGTTCTGCACCGACAGGGCGGCGGCCACGTCGTTGGCCGACAGGCCATAGGCGTGCAAGGCCTGCTGGTTCAGGTCGATCTGCACCTGGCGCACCTTGCCGCCATAGACCGAGGGCAGCACGGCCCCCGGCACCGTCACCAGCTGCGGCCGGATGGAGTTCTGGGCGATGTCGTTCAGCCGCGTTTCCGACAGATGGTCGCTGGACAGGGCCAGCTGCAGGATGGGCACGCTGGCGGCGTTGAAGGTCAGGACCTGCGGCGGGTTGATACCCGGCGGCATCTGCTTCAGCACCGTCTGCGAAATGGCCACCACCTGCGCCTGGGCGGCGTTGATGTTGACGCTAGGCTGGAAGAACACCTTGACCACGCCGAAGCCCTGCATCGACTGGGATTCGATGTGCTCGACATCATTCACGGTGGAGGTCAGGGACCGCTCATAGTAGCCGATGATGCGGCCGGCCATGTCATCGGGCTGCAGGCCGTTGTAGGTCCACACCACGGCGATGACGGGGATGCCGATGTTGGGGAAAATGTCGGTCGGCGTCTTCACCGCCGAGGACACGCCGAAGATCAGGATCAGGATCGCCATCACGATGAACGTGTAGGGCCGGCGCAGCGCGATCTTGACGATTTCGATCATGACGGCGCCCCCGTCGTCGAGCGGGAACGGTCGGCGCAAGGGCCGCTGCGGTCATTCATGATGCGGTGCAACACGTCTCGTGATCCCTCGAGAGCGGGCTTTGGCAAACCCAACACCTTGGGAAATAGGGGAGGTCGCAGCGAATTGGGATTAAATAATTTTTTTGGTTGCGCCGCGAAATGCCACCCTAAATCGAGCAGGCGCGCGGGCTAAAAGGCTGGGCTTCCGGCCGCTTCCGTCTCTGCCGCACCGCAGATAAGGGCGATGACGGCGCCACTTTCGTCGCCATCGATCACCAGGTGGAAGCCATGCAAGACCGCGATGGCCTGCACCAGCGACAGGCCCAAGCCGTTACCCTGGATGTGACGGCTCTTGTCCAGGCGGTACAGGCGGCGGACCACGGCCGCGCGCTCCGCCACCGGAATGCCGGGGCCGGTGTCGGCCACCTCCACCAAAGGTAATGCCGGCACGGCGCCTCCGGGGCCGCCCATGCGGGTGCGGATGTCGATGGCGCCGCCCTCCGGCGTGAACTTCACGGCGTTGTCCACCAGGTTGGCCACCGCCTCGATCAGCAGGTCGCGGTCACCGACCACGAACAGGGGGCCGGTATCCTCCCGCGACAGCGTGATTTCCTTCGCCTCGGCCAGGGGCTCGTACAAATCGAAGACCTCGGCCGCCACCTCGGCCAGGTCCACGGTGATGAAACCCGCCTGGCGGCGGCTGTCCTCCAGCTCGGCGATGCGCAGCAGGGCGGTGATCATGCCGAAGGCCTTGTCCAGGTCGGCCAGTGCCGCTTCCGCCCCTCGCCGCAATTCCTCGGCATCCGGGGAGGCCAGCCCCCGCTCCAGCTTGGCGCGCATGACCGACAGGGGGGTGCGCAGGTCGTGCGCGATGTTGTCGCCCACCGCCCGGATCTCATCCAGCAGGTGGACGATGCGGTCCAGCATCTGGTTCACCCGGGCGGACAGCTGGTCCACGCCGTCGCGGCTGCCGGACAGGGGCAGGCGTTCGCGCAGATCGCCCCCCATGATGCGGCCGATGGTCTGCTGCACCGTCTGCACCCGCCGCCGCGCCCGCGCCCCGCCCCAGACGCCGGACGCCAGCACCAGGGCCAGCGCCGGCAGCAAGCCGGCGATCAAGGTGCGCGCCACCGCCCGCTGCAGGGCCAACAGCTCATCCATGGCGCGGCCCAGGACGACGATGCCGCCATCCGGCCGCCGGGCCGCGGCCAGGATGGCGGGCTGGGGCTGGTCCGCATCGGTGGTCCGCACCGTCAGACGGTGGCCCTTGTCATCGACGGGCAGGCCGGGGGGAAGACGGTCGAGGTTGCCATAGCGGGGCGTGCCGTCGGCGTTGAACCAGGCCGCCACGGTGACGCGGTGATAGTCCGTCATGATGCGGACCTGCAGTTGGTACTGCAGCACGTCGTCCCGCGTCTGCGCTGCCAGCGCCGCCTCCTGCACCAGGTCGTGCTGCATGCGGCGGGTTTCGGTCTCGCTGGTCTGCCAGTAGATGAACCCGAAGATCAGCAGCATGCCGACCGACAGCGCGGCGGCGAAGCCCAGCGCCAGGCGGAAGGGGCCCGCGCGGAGGAGATCAGTCCGCGGCACGGAGCATGAACCCGGCGCCGCGCACGCGATGGATCATGGGCAGTTCGCCCATGCCGTCGACCTTGTGCCGAAGCTTGCCCATGTGCACATCGACCACGTTGGTCTGCGGCACGAAGCGATAATGCCAGACGTCGGTCAGCAGCATGGCCGGCGTGATCACCTGGTCCGGCCGGCGCATCAGGTATTCCAGCAGCTTGAACTCCCGCGGCAACAGGGGCACGTCCCTCTCCCCGCGGCGCACGGTGCGGTTCAGCAAGTCCATCTCCAGCGACCCGACCCGCAGGGTGGTGGCGCGGGTGTCGGCCGGGCGTCGGCGCAGAGCCTCGATACGGGCCACCAGTTCCGCCACCGCGAAGGGCTTGGTCAGGTAGTCGTCGCCGCCGGCATTTAGGCCCCGCACCCGGTCGTCGACCGAGCCCAGGGCGCTCAGCACCAGGATGGGGGTGGTGATGCCCTCGTCCCGCAGGTCCTGCACCAGGTCCAGCCCATCCATGCCGCCGGGCAGCATGCGGTCGACAATGATCACCGCCACGCCACGGTCGGCGCGCAGCATCTCCAACGCGGCGGCGGCGGTGACGGAATGGCTGACGGAATAGCCGCGGGCCTCCAGGCTGGTCACAATCTCCCGCGCCATGTCGGGCTCATCTTCAACCAGATGCAGGTGGACGATGGTGTCGGAGGACGGCATGGGGCACAGGTTCCAGGAAGATCTGCCCCTTAATCTAGGGCCTTCCCGTCCGGTTGGGAATTTGGACAGGGGTGCTTTTTGGGGGTGGCGACGTTACGCGCCACGCAAGGCCCGCCCCACCCCTCGCCCATTGCCCAATCCGTCACGCCATGGAAATCCACACCCGCGAATGCCGGGCATGGCCGTGGTCCGGTCCCTCCGATTCCGCCGAAGCGTCGGCCGCGACGACCTGGCCCTGCGCGCCGATCGCGTAATTGACGCCGGAATTGGTGCCGCCGACGGCGCCGGCCTCCGCCGGCAGTCGGTTCATGCGGGCATAGTTGGGGATGGCCAGCATGGGCGTGCCGTCCCGCCATTGGCCCTTCAGGGCAACCACACCGCCCAGCAGATCCGGCCGCCATTCGGCGGTCACCGGTGTCGCCGCCAGCGGCTGGTCGATGGATGGCTGGTCCGCCTTTTCCACATTGTAGACCAGGGGGCCGTAGCGCAGGGCGACCTTGCCCCGCGTCGCCTCCACCTTGTCGTCGCCCGTCACCCGCTGCACCGCCAGGGGCAGGACGAAATCGATCCGGTCGCCAGCCGCCCACTCCCGCTCCACCACCGCGTAGCCTTTCTTCATGCGGTATTGGACGGCCTTGCCGTTCACCGTCAGCCCTTCCAGCCCGCGCACCGGCGGAACGGCCGTGTAGAGCGCGCTGGTGGCGCGGTCCGGCACGCGGATGCGCACGGCGAAGGCGGTCGCCTGGGCCGGGTTGACGGTGATGGAAACCGCCCCCTCCCACGGGTAGTTGGTCTTCTGCACCATCTCCACCGCCGTGCCGGCGACAGCGCCCACGTTGATCCGGCTGCCGATGAACAGGTTGACGTTCACCCCGCCCTTGTCCTTGGCGTAGGCCCAGGTGGGCACCATCAGCAGGGTGCGGGGAATGTTGCCAACGCAGCAGGGGCAGACGTGCCATGCCGTGCGCGTGGTGTCCAGCAAGGGGTTGGTGTAGCAGAAGGTCTTGCCGTCCAGCGCGGTGGAACCCAGCAGCGCGTTGTACATCGTCTCCTCATAGAGATCGGCGTACTTGGCGTCGTGATAGGCGATGTTCAGCTTGTACTGGAAGAAGATCAGCCCGCAGCTGAGCAGGATTCGCAATAGGCGTCGTTGCGCAGGGCGTAGTTCTCGCCGAAGCCTTCCGCCGTATCGCCGCTGCCGACACCGCCGGTGACGTAGTACTTCTTGTTCACCATGTTGTCCCACAAGGACAGCACGGCGCTCTGGTAATCGATGTCGCGTGTCTCCGCCGCGATGTCGGCCATGCCGGAGTAGAAGTAGACCGCGCGCACGGCGTGGCCCACCGCCTCATACTGCCGGCCCGGGGGCAGGTGGCTCTGGTCGTATTCCGAGCCGCCGCGCCGGCCATCCAGCAGGAAGCGCGCCAGCCGGATATAGGCGTCGCCGTGGCCGCCGCCCTCCATGTCGTTGACGAAGCGGCCGAAGCGGACCAGGGCCTGTTCCATCTCCTGGTGCCCGTCGAACCAGTCCTTCTTGCCGGGGCCGATGTTGGCGACCCAGCAATCGGCCAGCTTCTTGGCGGCGTTGTATAGGCGCAGATCCTTGCCGCCCGTCAGGGTGTGGTGGTTGATGGCGGATTCGATAAAGTAGCCGGCGACGTAGCCCTCATGGTTGCCGCGCTGCGCCGGCGACCAGCGCGCCGGCCACTTGGCGCGATCGGCCAGGGTGTAGGCGGTCTGCAGATAGCCATCCGGTTCCTGCGCCGCCAGGATGACGGGAATCCATTCCTCCAGCTTGCGGCGCATCAGGTCCTGGGCCGTGAGGATTTCCCGATCACCCTGTGCGTCCACCATCAGGGCGATGCACATGGACTCCACCGTCTGGTGCACCCAGGCGTTGGAAAAGACATAGCCCTTGTGGACGCCGTGCGGTTCCCCGCGCAGGGCCTTGGCCGCCTCGATGAAGTTGTCCAGGCCGCCCTGCCCGATCTTCAGGTCGGTGCGCTCGCAATACTCGATGCAGTGGGGAATCCACTGGGTGATCAGCGCCTTGGCGCGGGCGGACCACAGGGGGCTGTCGATGGCGTAGGGCGTGGTGTAGACCACGTCCAGCCGCTCCGCCGGCGGCGGCGTCTCCGCCCGCACCGCCAGGGTGGACAGGGCCGTCTTGCCTTGGGATTGGGCCGCCAGCTGCAGCACATAGTCGCCGGGCGTGGAGAAGCGGGCGGTGGTGTCGACGCGGGTGGCGTCGGCGAAGCTGACCTGGCCCGGGCCGCTGACCTTGTGCCACAGCGCGGCCGCGGCGGGCACGCCATCCAGGGTGCGGACCTTGCCGTCCAGATAGGTCTGGCCACCCAGGACGACGGCGCGATCCTGACCGGCGGCGACCAGCGGCGGGAAGACCGGCACGGCGCCATGGCTCCACACCCGCCATTGCAGCACGCCGATGGAGGCCTGGCCCGCCGGTTCGACATCCAGGCGCAGGCGGGTGGTGGTGACGGGATCGAAACTGGCACGGTTGAAAGCGTCGGCCACCAGGCCCGGCCCCTGGCCCGCCCCTTTAAGGTTGCGCACTGGCACGAAGCGCCGACCATCCCAGGCGGAGATGCGCCAGGCCGTGGGCAGGGCCCCCTTCCAGCCCCCCAGCCACCAGTAGACCTCCACCGCGCCGGTGCGGACGGGCACGTCCCAGGCGTATTCGATCCAGGCCGGGCCGGAATTCGGCTCCGTCGCGAAAGCGCCTTCGGTATTCTCCTTGGAATTCGCCGGCGTCGCGTTGGTGTTGATGGCCGCCAGGCGCGTACCGCTGGAACGGTTGGACCAGCTGGGCCGCGCCATCACCGCCAGGTTCACCGGCGCCGACGGGCCGGCCGCCAGGGCCGCGCGACCACCGGCCAGCCCCGCCAGGGAAACCCCACCCGTGGCCGCCAGGAACCGGCGCCGATCGACCACGCCCTGGGGGGGTGCCCTCTCTTCCCGGATACTGGCTCCGGAAACCGTGGCTTGGTCACGCGTCCTGGTCATGTCGTTCTTTCCTTCCGGCCATGCAGGCCATCCGCCGATCACCGATGGCGATCCCGGCGCCTCCCCTTCATAGTATTATCATATGATTATTTGGGGTCGAGAATCAACAAGCGCCGGATGATGCGCCCCCGTCTCCGGTAGAGACCAACGGCGGGAAGCAGGGGTAGACTGTTCCCCCGCCATTTTCCACACAGTTTCAGTGTCTTACTTCGCAGCGGCCAATAGCTTCTCGAACGCGGCCTTGGCCTTGCCCGACTGCGGCACCGCTTTGGCGGCATCAAGGTTGGTGGGCGCGCCGACCACCACCACGCCAACCATGCCCATGCCATAGTGCGGCTTGCAGCGATAGCCATAGACGCCCGGCTTGTCGAAGGTGACCGTGACCGTCTCGTTTGGCTTGCCGGCGAAGGGCTGGGCGCCGTCAGGCACCATGCCGGGCATGCTCTCCACATTGTGGCCGGCGTCGACGGACTGGAAGGTGACCTTGTCTCCGGGAGCGATTTTCACCAGGGCCGGTTCAAAGACGAACATGCCGTCGGCGCCCTTGTTCAGCATCTTGACGACATGCTCGGCACCGAAAGCCGGGCCGGCCAAGGTCAGCAGGGCCACCAACGCCAGGGGAAGCGAACGCATTTGGAAACTCTCCGTCATGGGAAAAGGTGCTCCGGGCACGCCACCCGGCGCCCTTCCCCTACGCCCCAGTTTCCTCGTGCGTCTTTGCGCTGGCGCAATAATTAAAGCTTCCCCCTCACCCCAGCAGCGCGTCGATGGCCGCGCGCAGGGCGCGCAGCCGATCCCGGTCCTTGTCCTTCAGGGCCGCCGGGCGCAGCGCCCGCAGGTTGCTGACCAGGCGCTCCACCGAGGCCAGGTTCACGCCCGGCGCCGTGATTCCGGCCGACGGCTTGCCCTCCAGCACCTCGGGCGCCTGGTCCTCGGCCTTGGCGGCGCGGATGGTGCGCACGCTCAGCGTGCCGCTGCGCGCCGACTGGATGAGCCGCTCCCGCACCGCCGGCTCATCCACCCGCGACAGCTCCACCAGCACGTTGCGCGACAATCCCAGTTCTGACGTCAGAACCCCATCCAATATGTCGTCCGGCAGGCTGAGGATGCGCAGCGTGGCGCTGATCTCCCCCTTGGTCTTGCCCAGGGCTTCGGCCGCCTGGTTCTGGCTCCAGCCCTTGCCCTCGATCAGACGCTTCAGGCCCCGCGCCTCTTCCACCGGTGTCAGGTCGACACGCTGCAGATTCTCGATCAGCGCCAGCACCTCCGGGTCGCCGGTGTGCTCGATCGCCAGGATGAGACCCCAGCCCAGGCGCTGGGCCGCGCGCCAGCGGCGCTCACCCGCCACCACGATCCAGTGGCCACGGTCGATCGGGTCGCGCCGCACCAGGATGGGCTGCAATTGGCCCTGCTCCGACATGCTGGCCGCCAGGCCGCTCAGCTCCTCTTCCGAGAACACCTTGCGCGGCTGGTCGGGATCGGGGGCGATGTGATCCATCCGCAGTTCGATGGTGTGATGGAAACGGCTGTCACGGGACATCACCAGCTCGCCCGACGCTTCGCCTATCATGGTGGAGGCGGCGCCCAGGATGGGGGAGGGTCGTTTCTTCACCGTCATGACGCTCAGGCCTCGTTCTCGGCAGGAATCAGGTCGATGTCCGCCCGGGGCAGCGGCCGGCCGAACAGGATGCAGTCCGCCAGCTTACGATAAACGCCCGTGGCGGACGAGGTCGGCGATGCCTCCAGCGCGATGCGGCCGTTGCGGGCGGCATGGCCGAAGACGGCGCTGTCTGGAACCGGCTCCAGCACGGGTACCTTCTCGCCCAGCGCCGTCACCAAGTGGGCCAGCACCTCGCGATCCACGGATTTGCGGCGGCCGAACTGCGTGGGCAGGATGCCCGCCAGCCGCAGGCCCGGGTTCAGGCGGCGCTGCACCTTGTGGATGGTGTTCAGGATCAGACCCACCCCCATGGTGTCATAGGGCTCGGTGCGCACGGGGATCAGCACCTCCTGCGCCGCGGCCAATGCCATCCAGGTCAACATGCCAAGGTTGGGCGGGGCGTCGATGACGATGAAGTCATAACCGGCGCGCACCGTGTCCACCGCCTCACGCAGCGCCGCATCAAACCCCGGCTCCCGCCGGCCATCGGTTTCGGACAATTCGATATGGCTGGCCGCCAGGTCGAAAGGCAGGGGCACCGCCGTTTCCACCATACCCGGCTTCAGGATGGCGTCCGCCATGGCGCGATTCTGCAAGATGACGTGGGCCATCGTCCTGCCCTGGCGATAGACCTCCACCGCCGCGTCGGCCAGCAGCGCCACGGTGGCGGTGGCCTGCGGATCCATGTCGATGAGGAGGACGCGGCTGCCGGCATGGCCCAGGGCGTAGGCCAGGTTCAGCGCGCTGGTGGTCTTGCCCACGCCGCCCTTCTGGTTGGCCAGGACGAAGACCTTGGCGTTGCGCGGCTTGTGCGACGCGATGCGTTCCAGCTCCGCCGCCACGTCATCCGGGATGGGTTCCTTGCCATTTTCCCACCGGCTGATCTTGGGCTTGTCGTAGGACCGGGAGAGTCGCTGGTTCAGCATGTCCTTCAGGTCGCCCTGGCTTTGCCGCAGCATCTGGCGCAGCTCGCGCATCCGATCGCCGTTCATCGCCCCATCCTCATCTTCTCAAGGCCCGGTTCTGACGTCAGAACCTGCCAGGGCGACCATCAAGTGTCAACGACAACGTTGATGGTTGATGGTTGATCCTCCTTCTTTCTTTCCTTTACCGGGAAAGGGACCCTGTCAGACTCTTTCCAGATTCACCTTGTTCTTGTTCGTACGAAAAAAACGCTTTCAAAATATAGGGTTATGGGCTGTTCGCGTGCGCTTTGTCCCGAGTCTGCATGCGCTTTGTCGCCCCTCCGCATGCGTTTTGTCCGCCCTCTCTATGTGGGTTGTCGCCAGCCGACTGTTTTCTATGCGTTTTCCCGCCACCGGGCGGTCTCCGCATATCTGGGTGGGGGCGGAGGGCACCCATCCGCCTTTTTGTGCGTTTTCTCGCCAGGCGGTTCGAGTCGTTTCCATGCGTTTTCCCGCCATGCCGGCATGTCCTTGGCGGCGTCGAGAATATCTCTTTATAAACAGACACTTACAGAACCATCTCTTATGGGCGATGGGCTCTCTCTATGTGTTTTCTCGCCAGGGATTTTCCGGCCTTTACATGTGTTTTCTCGCCACCCCGTCAGCGAGGCTGAGTCGGTGGGGATGCGCGCCGATTCTTTGGTGCCGAAGGGCTTTCTTGTGCGTTTTTCCGCCAGTGCCGCGCCGTGCCGGTATCATCTCTATGCGCTTTGTCGTCAGTTCCGCCGGGACTCCCCCGCCTTTCTGTGTGTTCTGTCGCCACCCGCCGGGGGGCTGTTGACTCTGTGTGGTGTCGCTGGTCGACTGCACAGCATGAGCAGAATCGCAGCGAAACCGCCGGCCAGGCGCCCGGAAGCGACAGGGGATCCCTTTCGCCTGGACACGGATCCCACCGTGCCCAAGCCGCGTGGCACTATTGAGATCATCGAGACCGGTGGCGGGCTCACTCTGTCCGACAAGAAGCTGTTCAACGTCATCCTGGCGCACAGCTGGGACAAGCTGGCCGACGCCACGGCGACCTTGCCGCCCTTCCGCGCCGCTACCGCCGATCTGAAACGCGCCATCGGCGAGGAGACGGAGCACAGCAACGCCCGTCTGAAAAGCTGTTTCGACCGCCTGATGTCCGTGCGGGTGGAGTTCCCCTACCTCAGCGCCGACGGGGAATTGAAGGAAGGCGGCGCCCCGTTGCTCAGTTTCCGCGCCTTGCCCAAGGGCAAGGGATATGCCGAGTGGTCCTTTCCGGCGGAACTGCGCCCAGCCTTGGCCGAGCCTTCGGCCTGGGCGCGCATCCATCTGGCGGTGTGCACCAGCTTCAGCTCCAAATACGCCTTGGCCCTTTATGAATTGCTGAGCGTGCGGGTCAACCTGCGCGAACCGGATTGGGAGGTGGATATCGACACCTTCCGCCAGTTGCTCAGCGTCAAGAACACCTCGGCCAACAAGAACTTCGGCATCCTGCAGCGCGAGGTGTTGGAGCGCGCGGTGCGTGAGGTCAATGAGCTGTCGGCCATCGAGTGCAGCTACACGCCCATCCGCTCCCCGTCGCGCGGCCGGCCGGTGGTGGCCCTGCGTTTCACCATCCGCAAGAAGGAACGGGCCGCCCTGACCTCCGCGGCGCGGGCCACGGAGTTCGCCATCGACCCCGTTGGGCCGGTGGGAAAGGGCGGTTTCGCCGCCGGTGCCCGTGACGCGGACACGGTGGATCTGGAGGATGGGAAGACCGACCGCGACCGTCCGGTATCCGTCTTGGGGCTGAAGCGACGGGTCAGCGATACGGCGCTGGAACAGCTGCGCGCGGAATATCCCGCCATCGACATCGATATGGCGCTGGACCGCTGGGCGGACTGGGCATCCGGGCAAACAGGCAAGATCCGCAATGCCGATCTGGCTTTCGCCGGCTTCGTGCGCAAGCTGGCGGGGGAGGCGGCACCCGTCGCCGTGGCCGCCCCGGCGACGGCCTTGCCGGCCCGTTCCGGCCACCAGGCGTTGATCGACCGTTTGGCTGTCGAGCCGCTGGACGTGCGCACCCGTCTGTACAGGCGGGCGCGGGAGTTGGGGGCGCCGGAAGTGCGGGCCGCCGCCGCCGCCAGCAACATCCATAAATGGGTGGAATGGGTGGCGGAAGAGGTCGCCGCCGCCATTCACTGATCCCCCGATCCTGGATTTCCCGGGCCCTGGTCGTCGTCCCCCCACCGGTTCTGACGTCAGAACCGGTGGGCAGTGTTTCCCATCAAATGAAATCGCCCATTCCTTGGAATGGAATGGGGCGCTATGAAAGCTAAACGGCTGTTCACTTGCGTGTGAACGGTGCGCTTCCGAGTTGCCTATTGGCTGGCGCGCAAATCGGACAAAGCCAAGCTGGGCGGTGCGCCCTGTCCCGGGCCTAGCCTTCGGTGGGCTAAGCAGGTTTCTCCAGGCCGGGCCACACACGGCCCGGCCTGGAGAAACCTGCAGACTCTATAAGTTCAGCAGATTTCCGAGCCCGCCCATGTGTGGGCGGAGTTCGGAAAGTCTGCTTAGGGGGATGTTTATGACGTCGTCATTGGGAGATATCGCTGGCATCGTCCTGATTCGGTGGCGCGGGCCTGGGCCGTTCCCCCGCTTGGTCCTATTACGGTGGTAGGGCCAGGCTAGTCCCCGCGAAGGGGGAGGCCAGACGACTCGGCCGTATCGCCATCGCCTGAGCCAACCCCAACGGCGCGCGGAATTATACCGGTACGCTGCTGTCCGGCAGATGGGCGGGGAAGCAGGTATTGGCATTGAATTGATCTTGTGAGGTCTTGGCCAATCTCCAGAGCTTTTTCTTCAAAGCGGTTACTCTGAGTTGATTGGCTACAGCCGTAGTGCTTTGCTGGGGGTGCCACGGGTCCGATTCAATTGTCTGCCCCAGCTTGGCGAGCCAGTGCCTCTTTTCAGGATTGAGACTGGGCTGCCATGTTGCCGGCCGCCGATACAGAGTCGTCGTGGTCTGGATCACGGCCTTTTTAAAGGAACGCTAAGGAACAAAACCGGTCCATGTACCGCCGGGACTCTATTCTGTTTGTCTCATACTAGTGAGACCACCCCTTCGGTCACATCCTGTTAACGCTTTCGGGTAAGAAAATTCCGGGGCTTCATTAGCCTTCCGGCGAAAATACGCCTTGAAGTTGCCCCCGCATCTTATTATCGTGGCCGCAAGGTTACCCATGTGCCCGAAGTGCGTTTATGCTTTGGTGATAGATGGAACCCCGGTGACAAAAGTCCACAAGGGATGTCACCAGGATGCGTCAGGGCCTTGCCAGCGTCGCCATTAGGGAGCGCAGTGCGGGGATTTTATTATTACATATCAACCACATGGCTTGTGGTTGCGCCCAAAAAATGGGTGTTGTGCAGCGCCGTCCATGAGGCACCTCAAATGAGGTGCGATCGGAGGTTGTAAATGGTTTCGCCTATTACCTATCTGGGGCCGTCTCAGATTGCCGCGCTTTCGACGGCGAACATCCAGGCCCTCAGCACGCAAGACGTTGCTGCGCTAACCACCGCCCAGATTCAGGCTCTGACGACCACCCAGGTGGCGGCCTTCCAGGCCAGCCAGATGGTCTTCAGCGTCCAGCAGCTGCAGGCATTCAGCGACAGCGACATCTCTGTGCTGACGACGGACGATTTTGAAGCGCTGAAATCGAATCAGATCCAGGCGCTCTCGTCCAGCCAGCTACAGGCGATCACCACCGACCAGCTCGCCGCCCTTACCACGTCGGACGTCCAGGAATTCAGCAAGACCCAGGTCGGTTACCTGACGACCGATCAGCTGAACGCCCTCAACACCGCCGACGTGCGCGCCCTCACGACCGCGCAGCTGTCCGGCTTGAGCTCGTCGCAACTTTCCGGCATCAGCAGCGACAACCTGTCGGCCCTCAGCGGCGTGCAGGTCCAGGCGCTTTCCATCATTCAATTGCAGGGCGTGACGGCCAGCCAGCTGAACACCCTCGCCACCTCTGACATCGCCGAATTCAGCGCCACCCAGGTTGGCGGCTTGAACACGGCGCAGATTTCCGGCCTGAGCAGCGACAACCTGTCGGCATTGAACAGCGCCCAGGTGGCCAGGCTGTCTAGCAGCCAGGTGCAGTCGCTGACGACCGATCAGCTGAACAGCCTGAGCACGGCGGATGTCCAGGAGTTCAGTGCGACCCAGGTCAGCCAGCTGACCACGGCACAGGTCTCCAACCTCAGCAGCACCAATATTGGCGCGCTGACCACCGCCCAGGTGGCCGGCCTGACGACGTCTCAGGTGCAATCGCTGACGACTGATCAGCTGAACGCGTTGAGCACGGCGGACGCCCGGGCGCTGACGGCGGCCCAGGTGTCGGCGCTGACGACAAGCCAGGTCGCGGCCCTGAGCAGCGACAACCTGTCGGCGCTGTCGAGCACGCAGGTGGCCCGGCTGTCCAGCAGCCAGCTGCAGGCGCTGACCAGTGATCAGCTGAACAGCCTGAGCACGTCGGACATCCGTGAGTTCAGCTCGGCGCAGGTGGCGCAGCTGAGCACGGCGCAGGTGTCGACGCTGACGAGCACGCAGCTGAATGCCTTGAGCGCGACGCAGGTGGCGGGTCTGACGACCAGCCAGGTGTCGACGCTGACGACGGACCAGGTGTCGACCCTGGCGACGAGCCAGGTGACGAGCCTGTCGGCGACGCAGGTGAAGGCGCTGAGCACGGATCAGCTGGGCGCGCTGGCCACGGCGACGGTGCAGAAGCTGACGACGGCGCAGGTGAACGCGCTGACGACGTCGCAGGTGTCGGGGCTGACGAGTGACAACCTGTCGGCGCTGAGCAGCACGCAGGTGAACGCGCTGTCCAGCGGCCAGGTGCGGTCGCTGACGAGCACGCAGCTGAACGCGCTGTCGACGTCCGACATCCGTGAGTTCACGGCGGCGCAGATCGGCCAGCTGACGACGGCGCAGGTGTCGACGCTGGGTAGCGACAACCTGTCGGCCTTGAGCAGCAGCCAGGTCGCCGGCCTGTCGAGCGGCCAGGTGCAGTCGCTGACGTCCGATCAGCTGAGCACGCTGACGACGGCGGACATCCGCGAGTTCAGCGCGGCGCAGATCGGTCAGCTGACGACGGCACAGGTGTCGACGCTGAGCAGCGACAACCTGTCGGCGCTGAGCAGCAGCCAGACGGCGGGCCTGTCCAGCGCGCAGGTGCGGTCGCTGACGACCGATCAGCTGAACAACCTGAGCACGGCGGACGTGCAGGAGTTCACGTCGGCGCAGATCAGCCAGCTGACGACGGCGCAGGTCGCGAACCTGAGCAGCACGAACGTCGGTGCCCTGACCACCGCCCAGGTGGCCAGCCTGACGACGGCCGAGGTGCAGGCGCTGAACTCGGATCAGCTGAACGCGCTGAGCACGGCGGACACCCGGGCGCTGACGGCGGCGCAGGTGTCGGCGCTGACGACGGCGCAGGTGTCGACGCTGAGCAGCGACAACCTGTCGGCGCTGTCGAGCACGCAGGTGGCCCGGCTGTCCAGCAGCCAGCTGCAGGCGCTGACCAGCGATCAGCTGAACAGCCTGAGCACGTCGGACATCCGTGAGTTCAGCTCGGCGCAGGTGGCGCAGCTGAGCACGGCGCAGGTGTCGACGCTGACGAGCACGCAGCTGAATGCCTTGAGCGCGACGCAGGTGGCGGGTCTGACGACCAGCCAGGTGTCGACGCTGACGACGGACCAGGTGTCGACCCTGGCGACGAGCCAGGTGACGAGCCTGTCGGCGACGCAGGTGAAGGCGCTGAGCACGGATCAGCTGGGCGCGCTGGCCACGGCGACGGTGCAGAAGCTGACGACGGCGCAGGTGAACGCGCTGACGACGTCGCAGGTGTCGGGGCTGACGAGTGACAACCTGTCGGCGCTGAGCAGCACGCAGGTGAACGCGCTGTCCAGCGGCCAGGTGCGGTCGCTGACGAGCACGCAGCTGAACGCGCTGTCGACGTCCGACATCCGTGAGTTCACGGCGGCGCAGATCGGCCAGCTGACGACGGCGCAGGTGTCGACGCTGGGTAGCGACAACCTGTCGGCCTTGAGCAGCAGCCAGGTCGCCGGCCTGTCGAGCGGCCAGGTGCAGTCGCTGACGTCCGATCAGCTGAGCACGCTGACGACGGCGGACATCCGCGAGTTCAGCGCGGCGCAGATCGGTCAGCTGACGACGGCGCAGGTGTCGACGCTGAGCAGCGACAACCTGTCGGCGCTGAGCAGCAGCCAGACGGCGGGCCTGTCCAGCGCGCAGGTGCGGTCGCTGACGACCGATCAGCTGAACAACCTGAGCACGGCGGACGTGCAGGAGTTCACGTCGGCGCAGATCAGCCAGCTGACGACGGCGCAGGTCGCGAACCTGAGCAGCACGAACGTCGGTGCCCTGACCACCGCCCAGGTGGCCAGCCTGACGACGGCCGAGGTGCAGGCGCTGAACTCGGATCAGCTGAACGCGCTGAGCACGGCGGACACCCGGGCGCTGACGGCGGCGCAGGTGTCGGCGCTGACGACGGCGCAGGTGTCGACGCTGAGCAGCGACAACCTGTCGGCGCTGTCGAGCACGCAGGTGGCCCGGCTGTCCAGCAGCCAGCTGCAGGCGCTGACCAGCGATCAGCTGAACAGCCTGAGCACGTCGGACATCCGTGAGTTCAGCTCGGCGCAGGTGGCGCAGCTGAGCACGGCGCAGGTGTCGACGCTGACGAGCACGCAGCTGAATGCCTTGAGCGCGACACAGGTGGCGGGTCTGACGACCAGCCAGGTGTCGACGCTGACGACGGACCAGGTGTCGACCCTGGCGACGAGCCAGGTGACGAGCCTGTCGGCGACGCAGGTGAAGGCGCTGAGCACGGATCAGCTGGGCGCGCTGGTCACGGCGACGGTGCAGAAGCTGACGACGGCGCAGGT
>NZ_BACU01000214.1 GCF_000333275.1 Azospirillum sp. B4
GGTTGGAAGTGATCGGGGAACTGGCGCGGGCGGCCGAGGCGCGGCTGGCGGCCCTGGGCCTTGTCGTCCCGGGCCTTGCCGACGTCACCATCCGCGTGGCGGACGGCCATGCCGGCTGGCCGGAGGCCGCCCCCTTCGACGCCATCCTGGCGGCCTGCGCCGCCCCGTCCGTGCCGCCGGCCTTGGTGGACCAGCTGCGGCCGGGCGGCCGGCTGCTGCTGCCCGTGGGCCCGGTGGATGGGCCGCAGCAGCTGTGCCTGGTGGAGAAGGGGCGCGACGGCCAGGTGCGCGAACGCCCGCTGCTGGCCGTCGCCTTCGTGCCCATGGTGAAGGGCCGGGCGAAGGGACAGGCAGGGATGCGGTAGCGGCGCCGGCTGCCGGAAAACCGGGAAGAGATATGGCGCCAAGGGGCGGAATGCACCTGTTGGTTCAGCCTGGGCCGGACGCACCTGCGGGGTGAACGGCGGGTGGGGCGGCGGGGCGCGGGCCGGCCGGTGGCGTCGCCGGTTTGATCTGTATGGGCTGGGACATGTCCCGCCCGTTCAGCAGCATATGACCGGCCTTGTCGAGTTCCAGGACATAGCGATGGATGGCCTGGCCCTTCTCATCCTTGCCCGGCGCGCCCATGGCCTGAAGCATGGCGGCCATGGCCAGGGGCGTGCGCTCCGTCCCCTCTCCCGGCGACAGCTGGCGCAACACCAGGCTCAACGTGCCGACGATGCCCCGGGGCGAGGCTTCGTCGAACAGGAAAGCGCCGGTGCCGGCCAGCGCCAGGGAGGCCGACTGCATGTCCAGGCCGTCGATGGCCAGCCGGGTATGGGCCTGGCCCAAAGCCTTCAGGCCGCGCTGCATCACGGCCAGGCCGCGCGCCTGCTGCTCGGCCACTGTGGCCGGCGGGGTGGCGTTCAACTCCACCGATGTGTTCATGAGGGTGCGGAAGGGAAGGTCGGTCAGCGTCAGGTGCACCCGGGCGCTGGTCGGGATGACCGGGGCCATGCCCGCTTGCGGCTGGGATGCGGTCTCGGGCGACGGGGCGGGGGCCCCGGGACCCGCGCCTTGCGGGTTCGCGGGTGCGGGTGTCGCGGGTGGGGGCAGCGTCAGGCCCTCGTGGTGCATGCCAAGGGCGATGGCCGCCCGATCGCCGGTCAACCCCTTCTCATCCAATTCCAGCGAGGCAGCCCTGATGAGGAAGGTCGTGCGCGGTGGGGTCTCGGGTGTGGCCTGGGATATGACGCTCAGTCCCTGCAGGTCGGCGCGCGCCGTGGCACTGTCCGGCATGGGCAGGCGCAGGCCGTTGGCCGGGTTGGGCGTGGCCACGGCCGCACGCGTGCTCAGCAGGGTCTGGTGATCCACGTGCAGCCAAGGACGCGGCGCGCCGGCTGGCGTGGCACTGGTGTAGAGCGTCAGGTCGTTGATCTCCAACTGGTCTGGATCCGTGGTGCTCACGGCCCGCTTGTTGTCTACGACCCAATGGGTGGCAATGGACCCCAGGGTCAGGATCAGGCCGTCGTGGCCGTCGTGGAAACGCACATCGCTGGCCGACAGGTCGGCGACGTCGATCGCACGGGCATCCGGGCGCAAGGCCATGTGCAGGTAGGGATGCCCCAGGGCGATCCGGCCGTTGGATTCGCCGGACCAGCCGGTCAAGGTTATGGTCGATGGCAGGGTGCCGTCCCCAACCAGGTTTCCATGAGGCCCCGGCCGCAGCGTCACGGTGATGGTGCCGACATGGATGGTGGTACCCACCGGTGTGGGACCGGGCGTGGCGGCGCCATTCTTCGCCTTTCCTGTCCCGGTGGCCGTTTCGGTGGGCGCTGGCATGGTGCCCGTCCCGAAGGGGATGCCGAACTCCATCCCCGTCAGCGTCAGCAGGTAATGGTCACCTTCGGCGCTGACGCTGGCGGTGCCGGCCGTCAGGCCCATGCGGCTTCCCGGCGCGTGCGGGGTGTCGCGCAATTGAACGTTGATACGCTGGGCCAGCGCGTCGGCCGCCGCCTGCGTCACCGGGTTGCCTGCACGCGCCGGCACGGTGAAGGCCGGCATCATGATGCCGGCCGCCAGGACGGTGGAGGCTGAAAAAACGAAGGAAGGACGACGGCGTGCCATGATGCTCCGCGACGGACAGACAGGAATGCATCCGTCTTGCCCGCATGCGTGCATTCAGGGAAGGACTTTCACCCGCATGGAGGATGCGGCGGCCTGCCGCACCCGGGCACTGACGGGTAGTCCGCCCAGCTGACTGACGGTCGGATCTCAGGGCAGCTTGGCCAGGCCCGTCATCAGCAGGGTGACGTCGCTGCCGTTCAGCTTCACATGGCCGTCGGGGCGAAAGTCCAGGCTGAAGCGGCGCCCCTTCTCGTCGGGCGCGCCCAGGGATTGCAGGGCGAAGAAGCCCAGCATGGGGCCGTTGCCCACGCTGTTGGCCGGTAGGTGGTCCAGGCCGCGCATCAGCAGCGACAGGGTGCCCGTCAGGCCGCGCGGGTTGCTGGCGTCGAACACCAGGGCGGCGTTGCCCACCAGGGCCGCGTCCGGTGCCTGGAAGTCCAGCTTGTCAATGGTCAGGTGGCTGCCCGCCTCGCCCAGGGCCGCCAGCGTGCGCTCCTTGATGGCGCGGTTGCGGTGCTTCTCGTCAGCCGGCAGGGTGTTCCAGTCGGCTTCCGCCAGGGTGCGGGCGGGCAGGTTGGTGATTTTCAGGTGCAGGTCGCCCTGGGTGGGAATGGGATCGGCCTGGCCGGGGGCACCGGGTTTGCTCAGGCCCCGGTGGCTGTAATCCAGCGACAGGATGCCGTGATCGCCGTCCATGCTGTCGGCGGTGACCGAGGCGGTCAGGGTCTTCAGGGAGTAGGGCCGGCCCTCGTCGTCATGGCTGGCGTAGCCGTCCAGGCTGAAACTGCCCTTCATCCGCGACAGCACCGCCCCGGCGGGGCCGGGATCCGTGCCGCCGCCCACGCGCAGCAGAGCGCCCTGGGCCATGTCGAAGTCGGTCAGGTCGATGGCCAGCAGGCCGCGCAGCAGCCGCGTCTCCTCCGCCCCATCGGGCGTCTTGGTGAGGAGCTTGTTCACCTCCACCCGCACCGGGCCGCTCCACCGCCCGCGCGCCTCGGCCTCGGGCATGAAGCGCACGGTCAGGTTATCCATCTGCATGGCGCCGTGGCCGGGCCGGGGGACGAAGCGGATATCGCCCGCCTTGGCGTCCAGCAGATCGACCGTCTGGAAATCGGGGGTCCAGCGGGCGTGCAGGCTCTGGCTGCCCAGGCGCACCTCGCCGATGCGCATGCCCTGGCCGTCGAACACGCCCATGGGGCTGGGCAGGGCGCCGGTGGCGTCCCAATGGCCGTCGGCCGTGGGGGTGACGGCCAGCACCAGCGTCTCCAGGTCCAGCACCGTGTCGTCGCCCAGGTGCAGTTGGGCGCCCGGCAGGCTCAGCCGGTAATGGTCGCCCTCGGGCACGGCGCTGGCGTGGCCGTTCAGGGTCAGGCGCAGGCTATCGCTCTTGTGTGGGTTGGCGGGCTTGGTCAGCTGCTGCTCCGCCACCCGCGCGAGGGTGGCCGCCCCCTCCCGCGTCACCGGCGCCGCCAGGGCGGTGCCGCCCAAGAGGACCAGGGAAGTCAGGGCCAGGGAAATCATGGACAGGGCGGCGATGCGGGTGCGGACGGGCATTCAGGGGTTCCCAAGGGGCCGGTGACGGGGCCTAGGTGATACGGCGGCGTGGGCCGGAATCAAGCGGCATGCCTGTTCGGCCGATGCACTCTTCGATAGCGCCCTATATAA
>NZ_BACU01000213.1 GCF_000333275.1 Azospirillum sp. B4
ATGAATGCAGGTAAATATTTGAAGGAATGGCCCTCAGACCAGCCTTTCTCCACGAACGTCGCCAGGCGCCGGCCGAAGCCCCCGGTTCGGGCAGGGGCTCGCCCTCCAGGATTCGCGCCTGGTCCAGCAGCAGCCAGGGGGCGTCCGCCAGGGCCTCGCCCTTTTCCCCGGCCGGCGCCATTGGCCTTGGCCAGCTCGGCCAGGCGGCGGATCAGCGGGTGGCCGGGGTTGACCTCCAGGATGCGCTTGGAGCTTTCGTCCAGCCGCTTGTGGGCCTTCAGCATGCGCTCCAGGTGGATGTCCATGTCGCCCTCGTCCGCCACCAGGCAGACGGCGCTCTCACGCAGGCGTTCGGAGGTGCGCACGTCCTTGACCGCGTCGCCCAGGGTCAGCTTGGCCAGCGCCACCAGGTCGGCCACGCTGTCCTCCGGCGCCTTGGGCGCCTCCTCATCCTTATCCTCTGCCGTGACGTTGGCCAGGTCGGCGCCGCCACGGGTCACGGACTTGAAGGTGTGGTCCTTGTACTGGGTGACGGACTGCAGCCAGAACTCGTCCACCGCGTCGGTCAGGAACAGCACCTCCACGCCCTTGGCGCGGAAGCCCTCCAGGTGCGGGCTGCGGGCCAGCGCCGCCTTGTCCTCGCCGGTGATGTAGTAGATGGCGTCCTGGCCCGGCTTCATGCGGCCGACATAGTCTTCCAGGCTGACCAGTTCATCGCCGTGGGTGCCCCCATGGGTACTGTATGCGCGCAGCAGCTTCAGCAGCGTGTCGCGCTGTTCCCGCTCCTCATACAGGCCTTCCTTCAGCACGGCGCCGAAGTTTTCCCAGAAGCGCGCGTAGCCGTCCTTGGCCTCCGGGTCCTCCGCCTTGCGGGCCAGGTCGCCCAGCACGCGCTTGGCGATGCCGGTGCGCATCTTGGCCAGCATGGGGTTGTGCTGCAGCATCTCGCGGCTGACGTTCAGCGGCAGGTCCTCGCTGTCCACCACGCCGCGCAGGAAGCGCAGATAGGCGGGGATCAGGCCTTCCGGACCCTCGGTGATGAAGACACGGCGGACATACAGCTTCACCCGGTGCTTGCGCTCCGGCTCGAACAGGTCGAAGGGCTTGGACTCGGGGATGAACAGCAGGTTGGTGTATTCCAGCACGCCTTCCGCCCGCCAATGCAGGGTCAGCCACGGCTCATCGAAGGCGTGGGCGACGTGGTGGTAGAATTCCTTGTACTGCTCGGGCGTGATCTCGCTCTTGGGCCGGGTCCACAGGGCGGAGGCGGCGTTGGCCGGCTTCTCGTCGTCGCCCACCAGCACGGGGATGCTGATGTGGTCGCTGTACTTCTTGACGATGCTTTCCAGGCGATAGGTCTGCAGATAGTCATCCTCGCCGTCGCGCAGGTGTAGGACGATGCGGCTGCCGCGCGCCGGGGCGTCATCGCTCTCACCGACGGTGAAGGCGCCCTTGCCGTCCGAAGCCCAGCGCCAGCCTTGCTCCTCCCCCGCCTTGCGGGAAAAGACCTCGACCTCGCCGGCCACCATGAAGGCTGAATAGAAGCCCACGCCGAACTGGCCGATCAGCGACACATCCTTCTCGCCCGCCTTTTCAGCCTCGGCCTTCTGAGACAGGGCCGCCATGAAGTTGGCGGTGCCGGACCGGGCGATGGTGCCCAGGTTCTCCACCAGCTCATCCCGGTTCATGCCGATGCCGTTATCGGTGATGGTCAGGGTGCGGGCGGCGGTGTCGGGCGTCAGGGTGATGCGGAAATTGGCGTCCCCGGCCGTCAGGTCCGGCTGGGTCAGGGAGGCGTAGCGCAGCTTGTCGCAGGCTCCGAGGCGTGA
>NZ_BACU01000212.1 GCF_000333275.1 Azospirillum sp. B4
ATTCCTTACCCGTTCGGCCCCCCCTGGGCCGGCATCAGAGGAGACCGACGCCATGCCGACCCGCCTTTCCCTCTCCTTCACCGTATCGGCCACCGTATCGGCCACCGTATCGGCGGCGCTGCTGGGCGCGGCTTTGTTGGCCCTGCCCGCCGACGCGCAACAAACCACCACCGCACAGCCCACGGCCACCACCCAGTCGGTGTCAGTCCCCGCGCCGGGACCCCGCCGCGCCACTGGCGCCACCCAGCAGGAAGACATCATCATCACCCCCCGCATCTACCCCAACCCCGAGGAGGACGACGCCTTCCACCGGGCGGAGTACGAGCGGCTGAACGCCATCTACGGCAAGCCGGTGCCCCTGAACACCCGGGCCGACACCCTGATGGATGACGATGATCTGGTTGATGCGCTGCTCCACCGTGGTGTTCAGCTCCCACAGGGTGCGTCGACCGATGGCGCCATCCGGTTCCTGCCCCTGCCGGCGCTGGAACTCCTTGACCGATGCCGCCAGGGCGTCGTCGTAGAACGCCGGGTTCACGCCCTTGGGCAGGGGTGTGGGCAGGGGCTTGGCCTCGTTCGTCGCCACCAGCCGGGCGCGCAGCGCCACCACCCGGGGGTCGGTCATGCCGGGCTTCAGCGCATCGCCGGTCTTCTCCGGCTTCGCCTCGGGCACGCCGTTGGTGGCGTCGCCGGGATTGGGCGGCACCGCCGGCGGGGCCTTGGGCGCGGGCGGTATGGTGGGCCAGCCGCCGGCGGCCTTCACCTGGCGATAGTGGGCCAGCGCCGCCTTCAGGGCGGCGTATTCCGGTCGTTGGGGGGGCAGGCCGGACAGCAGGGCCGCCAGATCGGGCGCCGCCGCCACGCTGGCCAGCAGTTGCGCGCGGTCGAAGGGCGGCCGTTCGATCACCAGTTCGGGATCGGCCAGGGTGGGGATGATGCGGCCCACCGACACATCGCTGGCGTAATGGACCAGTGCCAGGCTGAGGCCCGATTCGAAGGCCGCCTGCGCCTCGGGCGTATCCAGATGGCCCTGCTGCGCGGTCAGGCTGGCGGCGGCGTAGTCATTGGGGTTCAGGCCGTCCTCATCGGCGTGGGACAGCACGGTCAGCACGGCGCGGGCACCGGTGTTGGCCTCCCCCCGTTCCACCCACAGGGGTTTCAGCCCCCGGGCGCGGTAGAAGCGCGCCAGCACCGTCTGGTCGCTGTCATCCGGTGTCGCCTGCGCCTGTTCCGGAACCGGGAAGCGGTCCTTCATCAGGTCGGCCAGGTCGCGGGCCTGCCCGGGGATGGGCGACAGCAGCAGGGCGGCGGCGAACCACAGGGGCGGGGCGCCTACCCGCTTGCGGATACCCGGAGGCCACGTCATCGCGTTCCGGTCCTTCAGGGCGACAGCCCCCGTCGACAACCC
>NZ_BACU01000211.1 GCF_000333275.1 Azospirillum sp. B4
CGGTGTGCTCGGCCCGCGCCTTCCAGGTTGTAGACTGGCGCGCGGGCGGTAGCGTCACCTCATCGCTCTCGTCATAGACCAGGCTGGTCGAGGCGATGATGAAGCCGCCCCAGCCCCAGACCAACAGCTTGGGCTCGCCGGTATCCGGTAGCGCGCGGACCTGGGCCAGGTATGAGGGGCGTCCCTTGGCGAAGTGCAGGTGGTCTCCCAGGGACTGCGCGCCGCCCATGACCAGGCGGGGTTGCACCACCGCCGCCAGGAAGGTCAGGGGCAGTATCGCCAGGGACAAGGTGCGCCGGGGCCGGCTCTCGCGCCACGCCCGCACAGCCTGGCTTGCCGCCACCATCGCCGCGCCACACCACAGGGCGAGCAGCGCCAACAGCGCCAGGGCGTCGAACGGCGGTTCCCACTCCAACGCGGTGTCGACCAGCACCAGGCCGGTGAAAAGAGCCGCGACGGCCAGCAGGGGCCATAGGGCCGGGCGGTCGGGTGTGAGGGCGGCGGTGGGCATTAGGCGGCTCGGGTAGGGGATGAAGTCCCCTCACCCTAGCCTTGACGCTTTGCCATCGGGTCCACATTTGTCCAGCAGGAACGGGCACTTACCGTGCAGGGTTTGTGCAGGCGGACATCAGGGCGGGTTCCGCACCGGGACTTGCGCCAGTTCCAAGATGGGCGTGTCCTTGACCAAATAGGGGCGCAGGTCGTTCCACGGGATGGTGACCGTTGTCAGTTTGTCATAACCTGGCTCAAGGTCATCATAGTTGAACAACAAGGTCAGGCCACGAATGTCAAAGCGCCAGTTCCGAGGCTTAGCGACGATCTTTTCCAACTGCTTGGCGGACGTGATGGTATCGAACATTGGGGGCGTGGAAACCAAACCGTCCGCTTTCAAGTCCGCATAGGCGCGCCGGCTTAGGAAGGTTCGCCATTGGCTGCGGCTCTGGAAGACGCGACCGGCCGTCAACTCCCTGCCCTCCTTTACCAAGTAAAAGTGGCTGGTGTTCCCGGTTCCGGCCACGCCCGCGCCATGGCCGTGCTCGAAGGTGGCCGTATCAAGCACCAACAGGCTGTCAGTGTAGACAACCAAGTCGGTATTGCTTGAATAATCCGTTGATGCATAAGGATCATTTTCTTGAGTGTTGACCATCGCTATCCGTGCCTCAATCGCGCCAAGTTGGGCATAGTCACGGATGTGGGCGTTCGTCCGGCTATCCTGCGCGCTTGTCACCACCAACTGCGGCAAGCTGACCGTATAGCTATCGGGCTCCGATGCCAGAACTGACCGTTCCTCCTGCGGGGTGGCGATGAAGTCCCTGTCAGGCCGGATATCCTGCCGTGTGATGGTATAATATCTGTGTCCGTCGCATTCCCGAATGAAGGGTTGGGGAGAGTCGATCATATTCTGATACTCAAGCCGTAGGCAGGACGCCATGCCATCGGCTGTGTACGGTTCGTTGTCATGCATTATCCGGGCGACGGGGCCGCATTTGCGTTCAATATAGTTCAGCCAATATTGGCGGTCTCGTGTGAATTGCCTTCCGGCATCGGGCGGCATTTCCGCGAGAGATTCTCGAAAGATGGATTCTTCTTTTGTCGCCAATGCTTCAAGTGCGGCATCGTCGTGAATGATCTTTTTCCACGTGGCATCTGTATAGGTATTGGCCGATTTCATGGCCAGCGCGGATGTAGCGCCCAGTAAAATGCAGGCTGCAAAAATAACGATGAAATACCGGTGGCGCAAAATATAGCTCCAGTTCAAAGTAATAGGCCCAGCTGCCCCAATTGTCCCATATTAGGATACGGGTCGCCACAACACTTCTCGTGTCGCCGGATCCACGGTGATGGCCTGCCGCTCGACTGTCGCGTGCAAGGTTGGTCCGATGCGCTCAGCCGGCATCTGCGTGTAGCCATGGCGGCGGAACCAAGGGCCGTTCCAGGGTGGGACCTTGAAGGTCGTCAGCGTCAGCGCCCCCAACCCCAAGGCCCGCGCGTCGGCCTGGGCCTGGTTCAGCAGGGCGGCCCCGATGCCCTGGCCGATGGCCTCGGGCACCACCGAAATATTGGCGATGTAAAGCTGATTGTCCTGCGGCTGCAGCAGGATGAAACCGGCGGCATTGCCGTTCAGGTCGGCCACCCAGACCATGCCCGTGCCCAAGCGCTCCAGGGCGATGGGCGGGCGGTCGGCGATGAAGGCCAGGTCGGGCCAAGTGATGTAGCGCTGGCGGGCGGCGGCCTCCAGCGCCTGCAGGGCGGGCATCTCATCGGCTTGGGGGCCGCGCAGCGTCACGCTCACGGCTTGACGGCTCCGCCGCTGTGCGCCACCACCCAGTCGGTGATCAGGTCCAGCACCGGCGGTGCCATGGTCTGTGGGATGCGGGCGTATTCGGACGGGGCGCCGGTATCGGCGGGCTGGAATAGGTGGTTGACGCCCGGCACCTCGCGCACCTCGGCCAGGGGGTCGTCGGCCAGGGCGGCACGCAGGGCGGGCAGGTTCTCGGAGGCCGAGACCTGCAGGTCCTTGGACCCCACCAGCGCCAGCACGGGCAGGCGCAGGGCGCGCAGCGCCGGGGCGGGGTCGTAGCCCAGGAACCAGCGGTACCAGGGCTTGGTCACGGCATCGATCATCGCTTCCGACGTGGCGATGCGGTTGTCGCCGCCCATCATGCCACCCTGCAGCAGGATGCGCAGGCGGGCGCGGGCGCGTTCCGGGTCCGTCTCCTGCCTGACGATGGCGTATTCGCGACGGTCCAGGTCCACCAGGCGCTCCGCCCCGGCGGCCCCCACGCCCATGGCCCCGGCGATCAGCCGCTTCTGGCTCAGCAGGATGTCCTCCCCCGGCAGGGCGGGGCCGGCCATCAGCACCAGCCAGGCGATGGCGGGCCCTTTCCCGCCGTCTGCCTGGTTCGCCACCATGGGGGCGATCAGCCCGCCCTCGCTGTGGCCGATCAGGCCGACGCGGGCGGGGTCGATCTCTCTGCGGCTGCGCAGGAAGGCCACGCCGGCGGCGGCGTCGGTGGCGAAGTCGGGCGTGATGGCGGCTTCGAAGTCGCCGGTGGAACGGCCCACCCCCCGGTCGTCCACCCGCAGCACGGCGATGCCGCGCCGGGTCAGGGCGTCGGCCAGCACTAGGAAGGGCTTGTGCCCTTCCATCGTCTCATCCCGGTCCTGGGGGCCTGATCCGGTGATCAGCAGGGCGGCGGGGAAGGGGCCCTTGCCCGGCGGCAAGGTCAGGGTCCCGGCCAGCCGCACGCCCGGTGCTGCCGGATTGTCGTACGCCACCTCCACCGACCGGTAGGGGAAGGGTGGGTGGGGCAGTTGCGGCCGCGCCCGCTCCGCCTGGATCTGCGCCGTGGTCAGCCGGGTCAGGGCCAGGGGGCGGACCTGCCGGCCTTGCGTCCAGGTGCCGGCCAGGCTTTGCCCGTCGGGCGCCAGCGTGCCGGTGTAGCCGCCCAGCACCGCCGGAATCTCGAAGGTGACGGTGTCACCGTCCCGGCTGACATGGGGGATGGGCACGCCCAGGGCCTGCTGGTCCACGCTGTCCAGCGTTCCGGCCAGGGTCCCGGCTCCCCCGTTGGCGCCCCCGACCGCCCCCAGAGCGTCCGATCCCGGAGCGTCCGACCCCTGGGTGCTGTCGGGCGAGGCGGTCACATGGAACACCAGGCGCAGGCGGGTCAGGCCCGTGTCCAGCGTGCCCTGCCAATCGCCGGTCAAGGCGGAGGCGGGGGCCGGATCAGCCGCCAATGCCCGCGGCCCGCCGAAAGCGGCCCACAGCAGCATACCCAGACCTGCCCACGCCTGCCGCCGCACCGTCCGCGCTCCATGTCCGTCAGCCGCTCCATAAGCGTGGTGTCGGTTGGCGCCGCTGTCCAGAGGTCATGCGTTGGGGGTTCGGTCAGGCCGCGATGGTGGCCGGTACGGCCGGGCGGAAACGGCGGGTCGCCAGGAATCCCACCGCCGCGAACAGCAGCAGCAGCGCGCCTTCCGCGGCGCCGAACGGGGGTTCACTGCCCGTGGGCGCCAGGTCGTGCAGGGCCGGCACCTTCAGGAAGGACTGGGCGACGGCGACGAAGGCCAGCAGGAAGACACTGGCCGTCAGGCTGGCGGCGTAAATCCAGCGCCAGGGCCCCCGTAGGGCGAAGGCGTACAGCGCGGCGATGGCCAGGGCCAGGATCAGCAGGGACAGCACCCCCACCCCGTGGGACGGCAGGAAACCGGTGAAGGGGAAGCCGAAGCCGGTGAGATCGGTCAGCACGGCGGCGGCCAGGTAAATAGCCGTCAGCGCCGGCGGCACCCGGTTGCGGAACAGGGCGGCGATCAGGACAAGGCCGATCCCCAGCGCCACTAGGCTGAGATCGGTATGGAAACCCACGTAGCTGGTCGGATCGAACATGGCAGGGCCCCCTTCTGCGACGATGTGGGACTAATCTGCCGTGTCCCCCGCCGCCCAGTCTTGTATCGGCGGGCTGTCTTCACGGATCATGGGTGGCAACAGTGGGCTTCCCGGGCAGTGGGCACCCGGGGGCCGGCAACGGGAGGGCGCCGCGCGGCATGATCGACAAGCTGGAATTCTTCATCGCCCTGGCGCGTGAACAGCATTTCGGCCGGGCGGCGGAGGCCTGCGGCGTCACCCAGCCCACCCTGTCGGCCGGCCTGAAGCAGTTGGAGGACCAATTGGGCGTGCTGCTGGTCAACCGCGGCGCCCGCTACATGGGCCTGACCCAGGAGGGGGAGCGGGTGCTGGACTGGGCGCGGCGCATCGTGGGCGACGCCCGGGCCATGCGGCAGGAGGTGCGGGCCCTGCGCCATGGCCTCAGCGGCCATCTGCGCATCGCCGTCATCCCCACCGCGCTGGCCATGGTGCCCATCCTGACCACGCCGTATCGTGAGCGTCACCCGGCCGTGCGCTTCACCGTGCTGTCGCGCACCTCGGTGGAAATCCTGCATCTGCTGGAGGGGCTGGAGATCGATGCCGGCCTGACCTACCTCGACAACGAGCCCTTGGGCCGGGTGCGCACCGTGCCCTTGTACCGGGAGCGCTACCGCCTGCTTATCTCCCGCGACAGCCCGCTGGGCGACCGCACCCAGGTGAGCTGGGCTGAGGTGGGGGAGATACCGCTGTGCCTGCTGACGCCGGACATGCAGAACCGCCGCATCATCGACCGGCTGCTGGCCATCGCCGGCGCCACCTCGGCCCCCACCCTGGAATCCAATTCCATGATCGTGCTGTTCTCCCACGTGCGCACGGGCAAGTGGGCCAGCATCATGCCGGAGGTCCTGACCACCGCCTTCAACTTTCCGGAGGAAATCCGGGCCATCCCCATCGTCGACCCGGCAGCGGTGCATGACATCGGCCTGGTGGTGCCCTATCGCGATCCCATGACACCCCTGACCGCGGCCCTGGTGGCGGAGGCCCAGAAGGTGGCGCGGACGTTCGGTGATCCGATGGCGCCCTGATGCCGCCCTGACGGTGGCCGCGTGGGCCACCGCCGCCGGGATCAGTTCTGCGCCACCAGTTTCTGGCGGACGCTGGCCAGCAGCTCGCGGGCTTCGGCGCGGCGGCCAGCGTCCCACACCGGCTGGGTCACCGACACTGGGGCGTCCAGCGCATGGGCCAGCACCTTGGCCGACCGTTCGTACTCGCCCTGTTGCGACAGGAACTCGCCATAGAAGTAATTGGACTCCAGCCCGTTGGGGCTGATGGCGATGCCGCGTTCCAGATACTTGCGGGCCTTGCTGTCGCTGCCGAAGCCGATGGGGAAGCCCGGCATCAGGTAATAAAGCGAGCCCAGGTTGACGGCGGCCGCACCCTCCATGGCGGTGGGGTCGATCTTGTCCACCTGTTCGAACAGGTCGCGCGCCTTGCGCACCAGGTCCAGCGAGCCGGCGTTCTGCTCATAGCCGGCGATGCTGCCCAGGATCAGGCCCGTGGTGATCAGCGGCTCCGCCCGGCCGGGGTACCGGGTCTGGATGTCAGCGGCGCGGGCCAGCAGGTCGCGCATCTTGGCGGCCTGGGCCTTGTCGTCGTGCATCTGGTACTTCACGGCCGACCAGTCGCGCAGCAGCTGCGTCACGTCTTGCGCCATCGCCGGATCGGCAGCCTGGCCGGCCACCGGGGCCGTGATGGCCGCCGACGCCGGGGCGTCCACCGACGCGGCCTGCACCGCGATCGGGGCCGCCAGCATCAGGCTCAGCAGGGTTGATGTCACAGCAAGAATACGCGCACGCATGATTCCACGTCCCGGTGACGGGCGTCCTGGTTTGGGCGTCCTAAAGGGTTTCAGAAAGCCGCGGGGCCCCATCAGGTGGGGGCGGCGTGATAGAAGTTTTCTATCGCAGCATGGAACGGCTTCGTTGATTAAGCGCCGCCAATAGCCAACTTCTTACAACAGGGAGTTTGCCCAAGAAGTGAGGCCTCGGCTGTGACGTCTGCCACAACAAGTACCGCCTGGGACGGCGAAAAGGCCGCGGAAGTCATTGCGGCGCATCGGAATCTTGAAGGGCCTGCATTGCCGATACTGCATGCCTTGCAGGAGACATTCGGCCACGTTCCGCAAGAGGCGGTACCTCTATTGGCGGAGGCGCTGAACCTTTCCCGCGCGGATGTCCATGGAATAGTGAGCTTTTACCATGATTTCCGCGCCGAACCGGCCGGCCGCCATGTGGTGAAGCTGTGCCGGGCGGAGGCTTGCCAGTCCGTCGGCGGCCATGCGCTGGCCGAGGGGCTGCTGCATCGGCTGGGCCTGGAGTGGGGCGGCACGACCGGGGACGGGCAGGTGACGATTGAGCCCGTCTATTGCCTGGGCCTGTGCGCCTGCGCCCCCGCGGCCCTGGTGGACGGGCGCCCCCTGGGCCGCCTGACGCGGGAACGGCTGGACGCAGCGGTGAACGAGGCGCGTAACGATTGGGCCAAAGCATGACGATTCCGGAAAGCACCATCCGCATCTTCATCCCCCGTGACGTGGCGGCGCTGGCCGTGGGCGCGGATGAGGTGGCGCAGGCCGTCCAGGCCCACGCCGCCGCCCAGGGCCAGGCCATCACCCTGGTGCGCACCGGCTCACGCGGGATGTTCTGGCTGGAGCCGATGGTGGAGGTGGAGACGGCGGCCGGCCGCATCGCCTACGGCCCCGTGCAGCCGCGCGACGTGCCGGGCCTGTTCGCCGCCGGCTGGCTGACCGGGGCGGTACATGCCCTGCGCGTGGGCCGGCCGGAGGACCATCCCTTCCTGGCCCGCCAGACCCGCCTGACCTTCGCCCGCTGCGGTATCGTCGATCCGCTGTCGGTGGATGACTACAAAGCCGCCGGCGGCTATCGCGGCTTGGCCAAGGCCATCGAGATCGGCGGGGCCGCGACGGTGGAGGCGGTGACCAAGTCCGGCCTGCGCGGCCGCGGCGGCGCCGGTTTCCCCACCGGCATCAAATGGAAAACGGTGCGCGACGCGGTCGCCGACCAGAAATACATCGTCTGCAACGCCGACGAGGGCGACAGCGGCACCTTCGCCGACCGCATGATCCTGGAGGGCGATCCCTTCTGCCTGATTGAGGGCATGACCATCGCCGGCCTGGCGGTGGGCGCCACCCGGGGCTACATCTACAGCCGGTCCGAATACCCGCACGCCAACGCCACCATGATCCGGGCGCTGGAAATCGCCCGCGCCGCCGGCCTGCTGGGCCGCGACATCCTGGGATCCGACCTGGAATTCCACCTGGAACTGCGGGTGGGTGCCGGCGCCTATGTCTGCGGCGAGGAAACCGCCCTGCTGGAAAGCCTGGAGGGCAAGCGCGGCGTGGTGCGGGCCAAGCCGCCGCTGCCGGCGCTGAAGGGCCTGTTCGGCCGGCCCACCGTGGTCAACAACCTGCTGTCGCTGGCCACCATCCCGGTGATCATGGACCTGGGCGCGCAACATTACGCCGACTTCGGCATGGGCCGGTCGCGCGGCACCATGCCCATCCAGCTGGCCGGCAACGTGCTGCACGGCGGCCTGTTCGAGACGGCCTTCGGCCTGACCCTGGGTGAGATCGTGATGGAGATCGGCGGCGGCACCGCCAGCCGCCGGCCGGTGCGCGCTGTGCAGGCGGGCGGCCCGCTGGGCGCCTACCTGCCGCCCAGCCAGTTCGACACGCCTTATGACTACGAGGCCTTCGCCGCCCGCGACGCCCTGATCGGCCACGGCGGCCTGGTGGTGTTCGACGACACCGTGGACATGGCCCACATGGCCCGCTTCGCCATGGAGTTCTGCGCGGAGGAATCGTGCGGCAAGTGCACGCCCTGCCGCATCGGCTCCACCCGCGGGGCGGAGGTGGTGGACCGTATCCTGGCTGGCCGCGACGTGGCGGCCAACATCGTGCTGCTGGAAGACCTGTGCAACACCATGAAGTTCGGATCGCTATGCGCCCTTGGGGGCTTCACGCCCTATCCGGTGCTGAGCGCCATCCGTCATTTTCCTGAGGATTTCCACGGCAGGCGCCTGCCCGCCGCGGCCGAGTGAAGGAGGATCAGGCCATGAGCATGGTTCCTGAGATCGACTACGGCACCCCGCATCCCCGTGGCCTGAAGGGCGACACCGACGCCAGGATGGTGACCCTGACCATCGACGGCGAAACGGTGACGGTGGCGGAGGGCACCTCCATCATGCGCGCCGCCATGGACAGCGGCGTCACCATACCGAAGCTGTGCGCCACCGACACGCTGGACGCCTTCGGTTCCTGCCGGCTGTGCCTGGTGGAGATCCAGGGCCGGGCGGGCACGCCCGCCTCCTGCACCACGCCGGTGGCCCCGGGCATGGTGGTCTCCACCCAGACGGAGCGGCTGAAGCGCCTGCGGAAGGGGGTGATGGAGCTGTACATCTCCGACCACCCGCTGGACTGCCTGACCTGTGCCGCCAACGGCGATTGCGAACTGCAGGACATGGCCGGCGCCGTGGGCCTGCGCGAGGTGCGCTACGGCATGGAGGGCGCCAACCATCTGGGCCAGGCCAAGGACACCTCCAACCCCTATTTCACCTTCGACCCGTCGAAGTGCATCGTCTGCTCCCGCTGCGTGCGGGCCTGCCAGGAGGTGCAGGGCACCTTCGCCCTGACCATCCAGGACCGGGGGTTCGAGAGCAAGGTCTCGGCCGGCATGGATGAGGACTTCATGGACAGCGAGTGCGTCAGCTGCGGCGCCTGCGTCCAGGCCTGCCCCACCGCCACGCTGATGGAAAAGTCGGTCATCGAGATCGGCCAGGCGGAACATTCCGTCGTCACCACCTGCGCCTATGCGGCGTGGG
>NZ_BACU01000210.1 GCF_000333275.1 Azospirillum sp. B4
CCCCTCACCCTGCGGCGGGGGGATGCGCGGCGCACGCTGCCGCTGCAGGATTTCTTCCTGGCCTACGGCAAACAGGATCGCCAACCGGGCGAGTTCGTGGAAAGCGTGACGGTGCCCAAGCCGGGCAAGGGCGACCTGTTCGCCGCATACAAGATCTCCAAGCGGTTCGACCAGGACATCTCCGCCCTGTGCGCCTGCTTCCTGGTGACGGTGGGCGACGACGGCCTGGTCACCCGTGCCCGCCTGGCCTATGGCGGCATGGCGGGCACGCCGAAGCGGGCGGATGCGGCGGAGGCGGTGCTGCTGGGCCGCCCCTGGGACGCGGCCGCCGCGCGGGACGCCAAGGCCGCCCTTGCCCAGGACTTCTCCCCGCTCAGCGACTGGCGCGCCAGTGCCGCCTATCGCCTGGCGGTGGCTGGCAATCTGCTGCTGAAGTTCCAGGTGGAGAGCGCGGCCGATGCCCCCGCCACCCGGGTGCTGACGCAGCGGGCCCAGACGTTCCAGGCGGGTTGCGACATCGCAAAGCGGGGGCCGGTCCATGCCTGACAGAACCCCCATCGATATCCCCGCCATCGCCCCGCGCCGCATCGACGGCGCCGTTCATGACAGCCGCCGCCACGAAAGCGCCCACAAGCATGTGAGCGGGGAGGCGCTGTACGTCGACGACATCGCGGAACCCGCCGGCCTGCTGCATGTGCAACTGGGCCTGGCCAGCCGCGCCCACGCCCGCATCCTGGCCATGGACCTGGACGCTGTGCGCCAGGCGCCGGGCGTGGTCGCCGTCTTCACCGCCGCCGATATTCCGGGTGACAACGACATCGGCGCCGGACTGCGCCATGATGAGCCATTGTTCGCCGGGGATCTGGTTCAGTACCACGGCCACCCCCTGTTCGCGGTGGCCGCCGAAACCCGCGACCAGGCGCGCCGCGCCGCCCAACTGGCCAAGGTGGAATACGCGAATCTGCCGGCCGTGCTCGATATCGCCTCGGCCCGTGACCCCGGCACCCTGGTCACCCCGCCCATGACCCTGCGCCTGGGCGATGCGGAGGCGGCGCTGAAGGCGGCCCCCCACACGCTGACGGGCCGCATCGCGATCGGTGGGCAGGAGCATTTCTACCTGGAAAGCCAGATCGCCATGGCCGTGCCGGGGGAGGATGAGGATGTTCTGGTCCATGTCTCCACCCAGCACCCCAGCGAGGTGCAGCACATCGTCGCCCACGTCCTGGCCATCCCCGACGGCGCGGTGACGGTGGAGGTGCGGCGCATGGGCGGCGGCTTTGGCGGCAAGGAGACGCAGGCCAACCTGTTCGCCGCCACCGTGGCGCTGGTGGCCAAGAAGACGGGCCGCGCCGCCAAGCTGCGCCCAGACCGCGACGACGACTTCCGCATCACCGGCAAGCGCCATGATTTCGAGGTGGACTATACCGTCGGCTTTGACGATGACGGCCGCATCCTGGGCACGGACATGGTGTTCGCCGCCCGCTGCGGCTTCGCGGCCGACCTGTCGGGCCCGGTGACCGACCGCGCGCTGTTCCATGCCGACAACTGCTATTTCTACGGCAACGCGCGCATGTCCTCCCTGCCGCTGAAGACCAACACGGTGTCCAACACCGCCTTTCGCGGCTTTGGCGGGCCCCAGGGCATGGTGGCGGCGGAACGGGTGGTGGAGGAGGTGGCGTTCGCCGTGGGGCGCGACCCGCTGGACGTGCGCAAGCTGAACTTCTACGGCACCACCGACCGCAACGTGACGCCCTACCACCAGACCGTGGAGGACAACATCATCGGCCCCCTGGTCGATGAGCTGGAGGCCTGGTCGGACTATCGCGCGCGGCGTCAGGGCATCCGCGCCTTCAACGCCGCCAACCCCTATCTGAAGAAGGGCCTGGCCCTGACGCCGGTGAAGTTCGGCATTTCCTTCACCTTCACGCCCTATAACCAGGGCGGGGCGCTGATCCACATCTACACCGACGGCTCCATCCACCTGAACCATGGCGGGACGGAGATGGGCCAGGGCCTGAACACCAAGGTGGCGCAGGTGGTGGCGGATGAGTTCCAGGTGGATATCGGCCGCATCCGCATCACCGCCACCACCACGGGCAAGGTGCCCAACACCTCGGCCACCGCCGCCTCTTCCGGTTCTGACATCAACGGCAAGGCGGCGCAGAACGCCGCGCGCACGCTGAAGGCCCGGTTGGTGGACTTCGTGGCCGGGCACTGGAACGTGCCGGAGGATGCGGTGGCCTTCACCGCCGACGGTGTCCGGGTGGGCGACCAGGTGCTGACCTTCCGGGAGGTGGTGAAGGCCGCGTACATGGGCCGCGTTTCCCTGTCAGCCACGGGATATTACAAGACGCCCAAGATCCACTGGGACCGGGCCAAGGGCCAGGGACGTCCCTTCCTCTACTACGCCTATGGCGCCGCGGTGGCGGAGGTGACGGTGGACACCCTGACGGGCGAGTATGTGGTGGACCGCGTCGATATCCTGCACGACTGTGGCGACAGCCTGAACCCGGCGCTGGACAAGGGCCAGGTGGAGGGCGGCTTCGTCCAGGGCATGGGCTGGCTGACGACGGAGGAGCTGTGGTGGGACGCCCAGGGCCGCCTCCGCACCCACGCCCCCAGCACCTACAAGATCCCGGCCTGCGGCGACCGTCCGCGCCAGTTCAACGTCCGCCTGGTGCAGAACAACCCGAATGTGGAAGACACCATCCACCGCAGCAAGGCGGTGGGGGAGCCGCCGCTGATGCTGGGCATCTGCGTGCTGCACGCCCTGTCCGACGCGGTGGCCAGCGTGGCCGATCACACCCTCTGCCCCCAGCTGGACGCGCCGGCCACGCCCGAACGGGTGCTGATGACCATCGAGCGCCTTCGCGCCCAGGCGGCGGGCGGGGGGATGGCATGACCGTGCCCCTGTCAGCGCCCGGGCCGATGTCCGCCATCCTGGCGGCCCGCCTGGCCCGGGGGGAGGCGGTGGCCTTGGTGATGGTGGCGGAGGCGCGCGGCTCCACCCCCCGGGAGGCTGGCGCCTGCATGGCCGTGGGCCCGGACTGGCAGGCCGGCACCGTGGGCGGCGGCCGGCTGGAGCAGCTGGGCCTGGAAACCGCCCGTCGCCTGCTGGCGGAAGGGGGTGACCCGGTGCGCCTGGACGTGCCCTTGGGCCCGGCGGTGGGCCAGTGCTGCGGCGGCCATGTCGCGCTGACGGTGGAGCGGGTGGATGAGGCGGTGCTGTACCGCCTGCGCGCGGCGGAGGCGACGGCCGTGGCCGGCCAGCCCTGGCTAATGCTGTTCGGCGCCGGCCATGTCGGCAAGGCGGTGGCCCGGGCGGTGGCACCCCTGCCGCTGCGCCTGGTATGGGTGGACAGTCGCGCCTCGGAATTCCCGCCGGATCCGCCGGTGGATGCCGACATCCGCGTGGCGACGGAATTGCCCAGCCAGGTGGCCCTGGCCCCGCCCGGCGCCGGCTACCTGATCATGACCCACAACCACGATCTGGACTTCGCCATCACGGCGGAGGCGGTGCGGCGCACCGATGCGGCCTATGTCGGCCTCATCGGTTCCCACACCAAGCGGCAGCGCTTTTCCCGCTGGTACCTGGCCCAGGGCTATGAGCCCGATCACCTGAAGCGCCTGGTCTGCCCCATCGGCCCCGGTGTGGCCGGCGACAAGCGGCCGGAGGTCATCGCCGCCCTGACGACGGCGGAGGTGCTGGCGGCCCTGTTGCGCCGCCCGCCGCAGACCACGGTGATGATGGGCGATATCCTCGGGCCGGTCGGCCCGTGATCTATCTGGATCACCTGGCCAGCACGCCGCTGGACGGCCGGGTGCTGACAGCCATGCTGCCATGGTTCCGGCCCGATCATGCCGGTAACGCCCAGTCCGCCCACCACAATGCCGGCCGCGCCGCCGCCCGCGCCATCACCCAGGCCGCCCGCGCCGTGGCGGCGCTGGTGGACGCGCCGGCGGATGCCGCCGTCACCTTCACCCCCAGCGCCAGCGAGGCCAACCGCCTGGCGCTCCAGGGCCTGGCGCCGGCCGGCGCCCCGCTGCTGGTGTCAGCCATCGAGCATGACAGCGTGCTGCGCCAACTGGACGCCCTGCGCGCCACCGGCCGGTCGGTGACGCTGCTGCCAGTCGATGGCCAGGGCCTCATCCGCCTGGACGCGCTGGAGGCCGCCCTGGCGGTGGCAGCCCGCCCGGCCGTGCTGTCGCTCATGGCGGTGAACAACGAGGTCGGCAGCGTGCAGCCGCTGGCGGCGGTGGCCGATCTCTGCCGCCGCCATGGCGCGCTGTGGCACTGCGACGGGGTGCAGCGGGTGGCGACGGCGCCCTTGCCCTTGGGCAGCAAGGACCGTTCCGGGCCCGATATGATCACCCTGTCGGCGCATAAGCTCTATGGGCCGCAGGGCGTGGGCGCCCTGGTGGCCCGCGCTGGGCTGGCGCCAGCGGCCCCCTGGTCCTGGGGCACGCCGCCCGCCGCGTTGATCGCCGGCTTCGCCGAAGCGGCCCGCCTGGTGCTGGAGCGGCGCGATGCGGACCGCGAGCACCTGGCGGCCTTGACCGCGCGCCTGTGGGCGGGCTTGAGTGCCGGGATTCCCGGTATCGTGCGCAACGGCCCGGCCGATGGCCTGCCGGGCTGCCTCAACGTCACGGTGCCGGGCGTGGACGCGGCCGACCTGCTGCTGGATCTGCCGGACCTGGCGCTGTCCACCGGGTCCGCCTGCCGGTCCGCCACCGGCCAGCCGTCGCACGTCCTGACCGCCATGGGCCGGGATGCCGCCGCCGCCTTCGGCAGCCTGCGCTTCGGTCTGGGCCGGGGAACCACGGGGGCGGAGGTCGACCAGGCGGTGGCCCGCATCGCGGCCGTGCTCCGGGCGCGCTGATCCTGTACCCTGGCGGCAAAGGCTCCCTTTGGTGAAGGAACGCCGTATGCCGGAACAGGATCAGGTCATCGTCTGGCTGCTGAACGCCGACCCGGCCATCCGCTGGCAGGTGATGCGCGACCTGTTGGACATGCCGGAGGCGGACTGGCGGGCGGAACGTGCCAAGGTGGAGACGGAGGGCTGGGGCGCCCGGCTGTTGGCCTGCCAGGATCCGGATGGGCAGTGGGCCGGCGGCGCCTTCGTTCCCGCCGACTTCACCCCGGAAGAATGGCGGTCCGAGGGCCAGCCATGGACCGCCACCGCCTTCGCCCTGGACCAGTTGCGCGAATTCGGCCTGGACCCGGCCAGCGGCCGGGCCCGGCGCACCGTGGCCCAGGTCGGCGCCCATTCCCGCTGGGACGAGGGCGGCCAGCCCTTTTGGCGGGGGGAGGTGGAGGAATGCATCAACGGCCGCACGGTGGCCAACGGCGCCTATTTCGGCGCTGACGTTTCCGCCCTGGTCGAACGCCTGGTGGGGGAGCGGCAGGCCGACGGCGGCTGGAATTGCGAACGCGCCAACGGTTCCACCTGTTCCTCCTTCGCCACTACCCTCAACGTGCTGGAAGGCCTGTTGGAGTATGAGCGCGCCACCGGCGGCACGGCCGCGTCGCGTGACGCGCGACGGACGGGGGAGGACTATTTGCTGGCCCGCCACCTGTTCCGCCGCCTGACGACGGGGGAGCCGGCCGACCCGCAGTTCCTGGACCTGCTACACCCCAACCGCTGGCGTTACGACACCCTGCGCGCCCTGGACTATTTCCGCGCCGCCGGCCAACTGAACGGCACCCAGCCCGACCCACGCCTAGCGGAGGCGGTGGCCCACCTGCGCGCCCGCCGCCAGGCGGACGGCACCTGGCCGCTGGACTGGGACCTGAGGGGGCGGGTGTGGTTCAAGGTCAACGATGGGCCGGGCAAGCCGTCGCGCTGGGTCACCCTGCGGGCGCTGCGGGTGTTGAAGTGGTGGGACGCCGCCGCCTGACAAGGGCGGTATTTCAACCCGCTTTTCTTCATTTTTTGAAGCTGTTGCCGATACGGAAGCCCTGGCGCGCCGCCGCCGGCACCCGTAGCGTTGTGCGGTTGCGATATAAAACGGGGCGGCGGGGCGATGGAGTTCATTTTCTGGGAGTGGATCAACACCTTGGCGCGCTGGCTGCACATCGTGGCGGCGGTGGCGTGGATCGGATCCTCCTTTTACTTCATGGCCTTGGATGCCAGCCTGCGCAAGCGGCCCCACCTGCCCGCCGGCGTGGCGGGGGAGGCGTGGCAGGTCCACGGCGGCGGCTTCTACAACATGGTGAAATACCTGGTGGCGCCGTCGCAGATGCCGGCCGAACTCACCTGGTTCAAGTGGGAAGCCTACACCACCTGGCTCAGCGGCTTTTTCCTGCTGGTGGTGCTCTACTATCGCGGCGCCGACCTGCTGCTGATCGACCAGTCGGTCATGGCCCTGACGCAGGTTCAGGCCATTGGCCTCAGCGTCGGTCTGCTGGCCGCCGGCTGGATCGTCTATGACCTGATGTGCCGCTCGCCTTTGGGCCTGCACAACGGCGCCTTGGCGGCCGTGGGCTTCGTCTTCCTGGTGGCGGCCTGCTGGGGCACCACCCATGTGTTCAGCCCGCGCGGCGCCATGCTGCAGATGGGCGCCCTGATCGGCACCATGATGGTGGCCAACGTCTTCCTGCTGATCATCCCCAACCAGCGCAAGGTGGTGGCGACGCTGCTGGCCGGCGGCACGCCCGATCCCTCCTTGGGCAAGGCCGCGAAGCAGCGGTCCATGCACAACAACTACCTGACCCTGCCGGTGGTCTTCCTGATGATCGGCAACCATTATCCGCTGACCTACGCCACCCGTTACAACTGGGTGATCTTCGCCGTGGTGCTGGTGGTGGGCGCCGCCGTTCGCCACTTCTTCAACACCAAGCACGCGGGCAAGCCGGCGCCGTGGTGGGCCTGGGGGGTGGCGGCCGCCGGTGTCCTGCTGGCCGCCTGGCTCAGCGCCCAGGGGTCCACCGACGGCGGCCCCACCGCCAGCGCCGCGCCGCCGGCCGTCACCTTCGCCCAGGCGCAGGAGGTGGTGATGAACCGGTGTAGCATGTGCCACACGGCGGCACCGGCCTGGGATGGCATCGGCGCTCCGCCGCATGGCGTCATCCTTGACAATCCCGGCGATATCCTGCGCCATGCCGCCGACATCCGGCGCCAGGCCGCGCTCAGCAGCGCCATGCCGCCCGGCAACGTCACCCTGATCACGCCGGAGGAACGGGCCATCCTGGCAGCCTGGTCCGCCGGCGCCGCCGACCCCCACCTGGCGTCGGCAACCCTCCCGTCATCGGGCCCGTAACCAGGATAATCCTCATGGCTTTCACCCCCGGCACCACCGCCCTGCGCGGCCGGATCCTGACCTTCCTGCGGGCACCCGAGGCCCCGGGCGACCGCGACAGCTACACCTATATCGATGATGGCCTGGTGGTGGTGACCGATGGTCGCGTCACGGCGGTGGGGGCGGCGGCGGACCTGCTTCCCACCCTGCCGGACGGTATGGCGGTGGAGCATTATCCCGACAGCCTGATCCTGCCGGGCTTCATCGACACCCACATCCACTTTCCCCAGACCCAGGTCATCGCCTCCTACGGCGCGCAACTGCTGGACTGGCTGGAGAAGTACACTTTCATTGAGGAGCAGCGGTACGCCGACCATGCGCACGCCGCCCGCAACGCCCGCTTCTTCCTGGATGAACTGGCGCGCAACGGCACCACCAGCGCCGTGGTCTATGGCAGCGTGCATCCCGGCAGCGTCAAGGCGCTGTTCCATGAGGCCGAGGCGCGCGGCGTGGGCCTGGTGGCGGGCAAGGTCATGATGGACCGCAACGCCCCCACGGCGCTGACCGACACCGCCCAGACCAGCTACGACCATTCCAAGGCGCTGATCGGCGCCTGGCACGGCGTCGGCCGCCAGCGCTACGCCGTCACCCCGCGTTTCGCCATCACCTCCACGCCTGAACAGCTGGAGGTCGCCGGCGCCCTGCTGCGCGAACACCCCGGCGTCTACATGCAGACCCACCTGTCGGAAAACCTGGAGGAGATTCGCCATGTGGCCCGCCTGTATCCGAAGGCCCGAGACTATCTGGACGTCTATGACCGCTTCGGCCTGCTGGGCGACCGCTCCCTCTTCGGCCATTGCATCCATCTGAGCGAGCGGGAAATGGCGCGGATGCATGAGACGGCGTCCATCGCCGTGTTCTGCCCCACCAGCAACCTGTTCATCGGCAGCGGCCTGTTCGACCACGCCGCCCTGGAAAACCCTACCCGGCCGGTGCGCATGGCCCTGGCGACGGACGTGGGCGGCGGCACCAGCTATTCCCTGCTGCGCACGGCGGGGGAGGGATACAAGGTGCTGCAACTGCGCGGCCAAAGCTGGCCGGCGCTGGCCGCCTTCGACCTCATGACCCGGGGCAACGCGGCGGCCCTGGGCCTGTCCGACGAGATCGGCCAGATCGCCCCCGGCCGCTACGCCGACCTGATGGTGCTGGACGCGTCCGCAACCCCCGCCATGGCCCATAGGCGCGAGGCCATCCAGGGTGACCTGGAGGAGGAGCTGTTCCTGCTGATGACCCTGGGCGACGACCGCGCCGTGCGCGCGACCTACATCCAGGGCCGGCGGGTGCATGATCGGAATTAGCATGGTGTGAGGGGCGCGCTTGTGCGAGGATGTGTACATGTGAATACAGGCTGCGGTAAGGAGGCTCACCATGACCAACAGCACCACGTTGACCGTTCGGTTGAAGCCCGAGGTCAAGGATCAGCTTGCGGCCTTGTCGGCTCAGACCAATCGCACTCGCTCCTATCTGGCGGCGGAGGCGATCGCTGACTACGTGGCGCGGGAAATCGCCCTGGTGGAAGGAATACAGCGCGGCCTTGCTGACATCGAGGCGGGCAGGCTGGTGCCGCATGACCAGGCGATGGACGAACTGGATGCGGCGATTGAGGATGTGGCGCGGGGCCGGGGGTGACGCGTACAGTCATCTGGTCCCGGGATGCGCTGGACGAGCTGATCAGTATCGCGCGTTATATCGCCAGGGATAACCCGGGGGCAGCCCGGAAAGTGGCGGCAGCGATCCGCACTGCCGGAGATACCCTGGGGCGGCGTGCCTTGGGGCGGAAAGGTCGGGTCACCGGCACCTATGAAAAGGTGGTGACGGGTTTGCCCTATATCATCGCTTACAAATTTATCGCCGATCCAGCAGAGGGCGAGACCTTGGTGATTTTGCGCGTCGTGCATATGGCGCGTGATTGGCCGCCGGGCAAATGGCCTGACGCTTAAGGAACGTTAGGCCCAGACTTTGCTAGAGAAACCACGCAATAGGCATAGCTGTGTTGGTCGGGGGATGGGGTGATGGCCCTGCTGGAGAACATGCAGGTGTTCGTGCGCGTGGTGGATCTGGGCAGCCTGTCGGCGGCCGGGCGGAACCTGCGCATGTCGCCGGCCCTGGTCAGCCACCGCATCCAGCAGTTGGAGGCGCATCTGGGCGCCCGGCTGCTGAACCGCACCACCCGCCAGCTGCAGGCGACCGAGACCGGCCAGATCTTCTACCAGCATTGCCTGGAGGTGCTGGAGGCGGTGGAGCGGGCGCACAGCAGCATCGCGGCCGAAGGCGGCGCCCCGTCGGGCAGCGTGCGGGTGACGGCGCCGCTGGGCTTCGGCCGGCGGGTGCTGGGGCCGCTGGTGCCGGAGTTCCGCGCCGCCAACCCCATGGTGGACGTGCGCCTGCGCCTGTCCGACCATCTGCTGGACCTGCTGCGCGAGTCCGTGGACATGGCCATCCGCATGGCCACGCTGAAGGACAGCAGCTTCGTCGTGCGCAAGATCGCCGACGTGCGTCGGGTGCTGGTGGCCGCCCCCCGATACCTGGCGGCGCGCGGCCGGCCCCAGGCGCCGTCCGACCTGCTGGAGCATGACTGCCTGCTGCTGCGCTTCCCCGGCACCCAGCAGTACCGCTGGACCCTGACCAGCCGCGGCCAAGGGAAGGGCGAGGCCAAGGCCACCAAGCTGGCCATCGCCGGCCCCATGGACGCCGACGATGGCGACGTGCTGACCCGCTGGGCCGTGGACGGCCACGGCATCGCCCTGAAACCCCTGTGGGAGGTGGCGGACGAGGTGAAGGCCGGGGCGCTGGAGATCGTCCTGCCGGATCATCCGCCGGAACCGGTGCAACTGGCCATCGTCTACCCGCACCGGACCATGCTGCCGGCCAAGGTGCAGTCCCTGTCCGATTTCCTGGTGCCCCGCGTGCGTGGCCTGCTGGCCGCCAGCCATCCCGACGCGCTGCTCTAACCATTACGTCAAATGACGTATGGGAGCTGCCTACCTTTTGGGCGCACATCGGCGAGCGCCCAATTTTCGGGCGACGGCCTTTGCCCAGAGGCACGGCCGTGCCATGCTGGTCCGGCTTGGTTAATGGCTGGCACGGGGGTTGCGATCCGCTGGGCCGGGAGATGGTGGGGGTGGCCTGGGATGCGGTGGGGTTGGGCGGTGGGTGGACGGCATGAGGGCGGCCGGGATGCTGCGGGGTGTCATGCCTGACGCCGCCGGTACCCGGCCCGTGGACGCCGCCCCGCCCGCCACCCGCATGCAACGGCTGGAGGGCCGTGTCATCCTGGGCGTGAAGGCGGGCGCGGATGGCGTCACCCGTCTGGACCGCCTGTACCAGTCCGGATCCGCCCGCCTGCGCTTGCCCAAGGGGCCGGATCTGGAGGGGGTGCTGATCAACACCGGCGGCGGCCTGACGGGGGGCGACGTGCTGGAGACGGAGGTCATCGTGGCCGCCGGCGCCCGCGCCACCGTCACCACCCAGGCCGCCGAGAAAATCTACCGCGCCAGCGCCGGGGAGGCCCGGGTGCTGAACCGCCTGGAGGTCGCCGGCCGGCTGGACTGGCTGCCCCAGGAAACCATCCTGTTCGACGGGGCCCGCCTGTGCCGGCGGCTGGAGGTGGAGATGGCGGCGGGCGCCACCCTGCTGGCGGCCGAAGCCACCGTGTTCGGCCGCACCGCGCGGGGCGAACGGGTGGCGCACGGCCTGTTCCGGGATGAATGGCGCATCCGGGTGGGCGGCCGGCTGGTGTATGCCGATACCGTGCGGCTGTCCGGTGACATCGACGCCCAGTTGGCCCGCGCCGCCGTGGCCGGCGGGGCCTGTGCCGTGGCGTCCTGCCTTTACGTGGCGCCGGATGCGGAGGGGCTGGTGGAGGCGGTGCGCGACCTGCTGCGCGCGGACGGCGTCAAGGCCGGGGCCAGCGCCTGGAACGGGCTGCTGGCCTTGCGCCTGGTGGCCCGCGACGGCCAGGCCCTGCTGCGGGCCCTGGCGCCCGTGATCGAATTCCTGCGCGGGATGCCCGTCCCGCGCGTCTGGCGTTGCTGAGGGAGGCGTTGACCCCATGAACCTGACCCCGCGTGAGAAGGATAAGCTGCTGATCGCCATGGCCGCCATGGTGGCGCGCCGTCGCCTGGAACGGGGCGTGAAGCTGAACCATCCCGAGGCCGTGGCCCTGATCACCGACTTCGTGGTCGAAGGTGCGCGCGACGGCCGCCCGGTGGCGGAGCTGATGGACCAGGGCGCCCACGTGGTGGGCCGCCACCAAGTGATGGAGGGCATCGCCGAGATGATCCACGACGTGCAGGTGGAGGCGACCTTCCCCGACGGGGTGAAGCTGGTCACCGTCCATAACCCCATCCGCTGAGGTGCCGTGATGACGATGATTCCGGGGCAAATCTTCACCGCTGACGGCGAGATCGAACTGAACGCCGGCCTGCCCACCCTGACGCTGGACGTGGCCAACACCGGCGACCGCCCCATCCAGGTGGGCAGCCATTTCCACTTTTTCGAGACCAACGCCGGCTTGAGCTTCGACCGGCGGCAGGCCTACGGCCACCGGCTGGACATTCCCGCCGGCACCGCCGTGCGGTTCGAGCCGGGACAGACCCGCACCGTCACCCTGGTGCCCTATCGTGGCGCCCGCACGGTCTACGGTTTCAACGCCAAGGTTTCCGGCGCGCTGTCGGACAAGACCGCGAGGGGGGGCAACTGATGGCCGTGAAGATCAGCCGCGCCGCATACGCGGACATGTTCGGCCCCACCGTGGGCGACCGGGTGCGCCTGGCCGACACCGACCTGATCGTGGAGGTGGAGAAGGACCTGACCACCTATGGCGAGGAGGTGAAGTTCGGCGGCGGCAAGGTCATCCGCGACGGTATGGGCCAGTCGCAGGCGACCCGCGCGCAAGGGGCGGTCGACACCGTCATCACCAACGCCCTGATCATCGACCACTGGGGCATCGTCAAGGCCGACGTGGGCCTGCGCGACGGCCGCATCCACACCATCGGCAAGGCGGGCAACCCCGATGTCCAGCCGGGGGTGGACATCATCGTCGGGCCCGGGACGGAGGTGATCGCCGGCGAGGGCAAGATCCTGACGGCGGGCGGCATCGACACCCACATCCACTTCATCTGCCCCCAGCAGATCGAGGAGGCGCTGATGTCCGGCGTCACCACCATGCTGGGCGGCGGCACCGGCCCCGCCACCGGCACGGCGGCCACCACCTGCACGCCGGGGCCCTGGCACCTGGCCCGCATGCTGGAGGCGGCGGAGGCCTTCCCCATGAACCTGGCCTTCGCCGGCAAGGGCAACGCCGCCCTGCCTGCGGCGCTGGAGGAACAGGTGCGGGCGGGGGCCGCCGCGCTGAAGCTGCATGAGGACTGGGGCACCACCCCGGCCACCATCGACACCTGCCTGGGCGTGGGCGACCGTTTCGACGTGCAGGTGATGATCCATTCCGACACGCTGAACGAGTCCGGCTTCGTCGAGGACACGATCGCCGCGTTCAAGGGCCGCACCATCCACGCCTACCATACCGAGGGGGCGGGTGGCGGCCACGCGCCGGACATCATCAAGGTCTGCGGCCTGGCCAACGTCATCCCCTCCTCCACCAACCCGACGCGGCCCTACACCCGCAACACGGTGGATGAGCATCTGGACATGTTGATGGTCTGCCACCACCTGGACCCCAACATCCCGGAGGACGTGGCCTTCGCCGAGAGCCGCATCCGGCGCGAGACCATCGCGGCGGAGGATGTGCTGCACGACCTGGGCGCCCTTTCCATCATCTCCTCCGACAGCCAGGCCATGGGGCGGGTGGGGGAAGTGCTGATCCGCACCTGGCAGACGGCGCACAAGATGAAGGTGCAGCGCGGCCGATTGGCGGAGGAGACGGGCGAGAACGACAACGCCCGCGTGAAACGCTATATCGCCAAGGTCACCATCAACCCGGCCATTGCCCACGGCATGAGCGCGCATGTGGGCTCCATTACCAAGGGCAAACTGGCCGACCTAGTGCTGTGGTCGCCGGCCTTCTTCGGGGTGAAGCCCGACCTGGTGCTGAAGATGGGCACCATCGTGGCCGCCCCCATGGGCGACCCCAACGCCAGCATCCCCACGCCCCAGCCCGTGCACTATCGCCCCATGTTCGGCGCCTATGGCCGGGCGGTGCGCGGCTGCGCCGTCACCTTCGTCTCGCAGGCGGCGCTGGACGACGGCATCGGCCAGCGCCTGGGCCTGGAGAAGACCTTGCTGGCGGTCAGCAACACCCGCGGCGGCATCGGCAAGGCCGCCATGATCCATAACAGCGCCACGCCGGTGGTGGAGGTCGATCCGGAAACCTATGAGGTGCGGGTGGACGGTCAGATCGTCACCTGCGAGCCCGCCGACGTGCTGCCCATGGCGCAGCGCTATTTCTTGTTCTGAGGATCGCCCGCCTTGAGTGAAGACATACCTCGCGCTCACACCATCCTGCCCGCCGGCTATTGGGACGCGGCCAAGGCGGCCGGCACCGTGACGCTGGATTTCGACCGCCGCTGCCGCCGGCGCCTGCGGCTGGAGCGGGACGGCGGGCCAGATGGGAAGGGGGGCGGCCCGGTCATGCTGGACCTGCCCACCCCGCGCCATATCCGCGATGGCGACGGCTTGGTGCTGACCGGTGGCGGCATCGTGGCGGTGAAGGCCGCGCCGGAGGATCTGATGGAGGTGCGGTGCGAGGCCATCGGCGACCTGCTGCGCATGGCCTGGCACATCGGCAACCGCCACATCCCGGCGGAACTGCGGGGCGACCGCCTGCGCATCCGCGCCGACCATGTGCTGGCCGACATGCTGACCGGCCTGGGCGCCATCGTCACCCCCGTTTCCGCCCCCTTCGACCCCGAGGGCGGCGCCTATGGCGACAGCCCGGCCGGGGGTGGTCATGGGCACGGGCATTCCCACGGGCACGGCCACGGCCATCACCACCACGGGCATGAGCATGGCTGATGCCCCGGCCCCCCTGGTCGCCGACGCGGCCGGCCTTTACCGCCTCATGACCTGGCTGACGGCCAGCTTCCCGGTGGGCGCCTTCTCCTACAGCCACGGCCTGGAATGGGTGGTGGAGGAGGGCACGGTGCGCGACGTCGATGCCCTGGTCGCCTGGCTGGACGATTTGCTGATCCTGGGCTCCGGCTGGAACGACGCCGTCCTGGCGGCGGCGGGCTGGCGCGCCTCGGCGGCCGGGGATTGGGCGGTATTGGGGGAGGTGGCTGACCTGGCGGCGGCCTTGACGCCAACGGCGGAGCGGCGGCTGGAGACCCTGTCCCAGGGGCGCGCCTTCGCCGCCGCCATCGCGTCGGCCTGGCCCTGCGCCGCCGTCGACCGGCTGCGGGCGAGGGGCGGGGACCTGGCCTATCCCGTGGCGGTCGGTGCCGTGGCGGCGGGCCACGGGCTCAGCCTGCCCGCCACCTTGCTGGGCTATCTGCACGGTTTCGTCGGCAACCTGGTGTCGGCGGCCCTGCGCCTGGTGCCGCTGGGCCAGACGGACGGCCAGCGGGCATTGGCGCGGAGCGAGCCGCTGGTGCTGGCCACGGTCGCCCGCGCGGCCGCCAGCACCCTGGATGATCTGGGCGGCGGCGCCTGGCTTGCCGACATCGCCTCCATGAACCATGAGACGCAATACACGAGGTTGTTCCGGTCATGAGCGTATCCTCCCCCACGACCTTCTCGCCCAACGGCCCCCTGCGGGTGGGCATCGGCGGCCCCGTCGGTTCCGGCAAGACGGCGTTGATGGAGGCGCTGTGCAAGCGTTTCCGCGACACCTACAACATCGTCGCCATCACCAACGACATCTACACCAAGGAGGACGCGCTGATCCTGACGCGCGTCGGCGCCCTGGACCCCGACCGCATCCTGGGGGTGGAGACGGGCGGCTGCCCCCACACCGCCATCCGTGAGGACGCGTCCATCAACCTGGCGGCGGTGGACCAGATGAACGCCAAGTTCCCCGGCCTGGACATCATCCTGATCGAATCCGGCGGCGACAATCTGGCCGCCACCTTCAGCCCGGAACTGGCCGACATCACCATCTACGTCATCGACGTGGCGGCGGGGGAGAAGATCCCGCGCAAGGGCGGGCCGGGCATCACCCGCTCCGACCTGCTGGTCATCAACAAGATCGACCTGGCCCCCCTGGTGGGCGCCAGCCTGGAGGTGATGGACAGCGACACCAAGCGCATGCGGGGCGAACGCCCCTACGTCTTCACCAACCTGAAGACGGCGCAGGGCCTGGACACCGTCAGCCGCTTCATCGAACGTGCCGGCGGCCTGGCCGCCTGAGAGCATAAAAGCGGCCTGGCCGCTTGAGTTTCAGCAGACATCTCGAACAGGGAACCCGACCATGATGCACCGCCGCCTGTTGATCGCCCTGACCGCCGTCGCCGCCCTGGCCCCCGCCGCCGCGATGGCCCATCCCGGCATGCCGGGCCACACCCACGGCTTCAGCGAGGGGCTGTTGCATCCCCTGACCGGCTGGGACCACCTTGCCGCCATGACGGCGGTGGGTCTGTGGGCGGGCCAGCAAGCCAAAGGGGGGCAAGGAAGCCGGGCGATCTGGCTGTGGCCGGCCGCCTTCCTGGCCCTGCTGGCGGCCGGCGCCGTCGCCGGCGCCGACGGCCTGGCGCTGCCGGGCATGGAATGGGGCATCGCCCTGTCGGTGGTGGCGCTGGGCTGGCTGACCGCCTTCGGCGCCCGCCTGCCCGTGGCCGCCGGCGCCACGCTGATCGCCGCCTTCGCCTTCTGCCACGGCGCCGCCCACGGGGTGGAGATGCCGGCGGACGCCGACGGCCTGACCTACGGCCTGGGCTTCGTCACCGCGTCGGCCGCCTTGCATCTGGCCGGCGTCGCCCTGTCCCGCCTGGCGGAGCGCACCGGCCTGCAACTGGCGCCGCGCCTGGCCGGCCTGGGCATGGTCGCCACGGCACCGCTGTTGCTGTGGGCGTGACAAGGTACGCCGTGTCGTATCAGCAGCCGAAGTCCACCAGGTAGAAGTGATCGCCGACCGCGGCTGTGATGGTGTATCCGCAGCTCAATTCCGACCCTGCGGCCCTGTCATTCCAGGCGTCGGACTGCTGATTGTGGGGCAGCCGAATCTCGTCGCTCTCGTCAGAGACGACACCGAAGGTTATGCCGAGAAGACCACCCCACTCGATGATCTCCAGCCTGGGCCCGCCGACGGTGGGCAGAGCACGGATCTCATCCAGATAGTGGGAACGGGCGATCGCGAAATGCAGGCGATCGCCCACGGCGCGAACCGCCAGGATGGCAGGTTTTGGCCATAGGGCGGCAGCCAAGAAGGTCAGGGGCAGAATTGCCAGGGCGCAAGGTTGCCGGACGTTCCGTTGCCATGCCGACCGCTGGGCCATAACGGTCGATGCCAAGGCGGCGGCGCCCCAGGCGGCAATGACGGCCAACCCCGCCATGAGATACAAGGACGGCGCCTGAAGGAGGAAGGTCTCGATCAGTACCAGGCTGGCCAAGATGGTGATGGTGATCCACAG
>NZ_BACU01000209.1 GCF_000333275.1 Azospirillum sp. B4
TTTTGTGCTAGCGAGATCAGGGCGATGAACGGGCGGCGAAGATGAGTGCAGGCCATATGAGTGCGGGCCGGGGCGCGGGGCGCCTGACAACCCATGTGCTGGATACCATGGCGGGCAGGCCGGGGGCCGGCATCACCGTCGTGCTGGACCGGCTGGGGCCGGATGGCGGCCGCACCCGCGTGGCGGAGGCCCGCACCAATGCCGATGGCCGCTGTGACGCGCCGCTGCTGGCCGGGGGCGATCTGCTGCCCGGCCGCTATGAGCTGACCTTCGCCGTTGGCGCCTATTTCCATGCGGGTGGGGTGGCCCTGACCGACCCGCCCTTCCTGGATGAAGTGCCGATCCGCTTCGCGATATCCGATGCGGGCCAGCACTACCATGTGCCGCTGCTGATCTCCCCCTATGCTTATTCCACGTACCGGGGCAGTTGAGATGCGGTACCGCCAAACCGTCCGCTTCCTGCTGGGCAATGAGCTGCGTGAACTGACCGACGTGGACCCCACGGTCACGGTGCTGGACTGGCTGCGTGGCGTCGAGCGGCGCCTGGGCACCAAGGAGGGCTGCGCCGAGGGTGACTGCGGCGCCTGCACCGTGGTGGTGGGGCGGCTGGTGGACGGAACGGTCAAGTATGAGGCCATCAACGCCTGCATCCGCTTCCTGGCCACGCTGGATGGCTGCCAACTGCTGACGGTGGAACATCTGAAGCGGCCGGACGGCGCGCTGCACCCGGTGCAGCAGGCCATGGTGGACTGCCACGCCTCGCAATGCGGCTTCTGCACCCCCGGCTTCGTCATGTCGCTGTACGCCCTGAACCGGGCGGAGCATGCCGCCCCCGAGAATGGGTTGGATGAGCAACGCATCGACGACGCGCTCGCCGGCAACCTGTGCCGCTGCACCGGCTACGCCCCCATCGTGGCGGCGGCCCAACAGCTGCGCGACCGGGTGCCGGATCACATCGATGACGCCCTGCCCGCGGTGACCCAGGCGCTGGCCGCCCTGGCCGATGACGCGGTGGTGGAGACGGGGCGCGACGGCCGCCGCTTCCTGGCGCCGGCCACGGTCGACCAGTTGGCGGAGCTGGTGCTGGCCAACCCGGATGCCACCATCGTCTCCGGCGCTACCGACGTGGGCCTGTGGGT
>NZ_BACU01000208.1 GCF_000333275.1 Azospirillum sp. B4
CGGTCAGGGGCGTTGTGGACATAGGTGGCGACGACGCCATCGGTGACCGACAGCGGGGCGGCGCGCGCCAGTTTCATGTTCTCGCCGATGGTGGCGACCAGGTGGGTCAGCTCTTCCGCGACGGTGCGGCCGTTGCCGAAGGGCTGGGCCTTCAGGGCCTCCACGTCGGCATCAGCCAGCGCCAGCTTGGTCACGCCGGTGACCAGGGCCTGGAACAGGTCGTTGCGGGCGACGAAGTCGGTCTCGGCGTTGATCTCGACGGCGGCACCGACGGTGCCCTCGGAAGCGACACCCACCAGGCCCTCGGCGGCGACGCGGCCGGCCTTCTTGGCGGCGGCGGCCAGGCCCTTCTTGCGCAGCCAGTCGATGGCGCCTTCGATGTCGCCGGCGACCTCGTTCAGGGCCTTCTTGCAGTCCATCATGCCGGCGCCGGTCTTTTCGCGCAGCTCCTTAACGAGCGCAGCCGTAATCTCAGCCATCTTCGCCTCTCTCATAACGTCGCGGGACGGAGGCCCGCGGGTGGGTATTGCTTGGGTGCGGACGGGACCGCCCGCCGGAATTCAGTGGATGGTCGCGACCGCGCGCTTTTACGACGCCAGTGCGACATCCATATGACGGCCGCCCCAAGTGGGGCGGCGCGTCACCGGAAACCCTGTCCCCACACGGTCAAACCCTGGGGGAAGCGGCATCCGGACAGCAAGGCGGCCGGACCGGCACCCAAGTGGGCGCCGATCCGGCCGCTCGCCTTAGACTTAGGCCTCGGCGGCGGCTTCGGCTTCCTCGGCGGGGATCTCTTCCACCGGGGCCTCTTCCGAGGCGCCGACGTCGATGCCCGAGGCGGCCATCTCAGCGTGCAGGCCATCCAGCACGGCGCCGGAGATCAGCTCGCAGTACAGCTCGATGGCGCGCAGGGCGTCGTCGTTGCCGGGGATGGGGAAGGTCACGCCATCGGGGTTGCTGTTGCTGTCCAGCACAGCCACCACGGGGATGCCCAGCTTGTTGGCTTCCTGAACGGCCAACGACTCCTTGTTGGTGTCGATGATGACCAGGATGTCCGGCAGGCCGCCCATCTCCTTGATGCCGCCCAGCGCCCGCTCCAGCTTGTCGCGGTCACGGGTGCGGTTCAGCAGTTCCTTCTTGGTCAGGCCGGCGATCTGGCCGCCCAGCAGCTCATCCATCTCGCGCAGGCGCTTGATCGACTGGGAGATGGTCTTCCAGTTGGTCAGCATGCCGCCCAGCCAGCGGTGGTTGACGTAGTACTGGCCACAACGACCAGCGGCCTCGGCCACCTTCTCCTGGGCCTGGCGCTTGGTGCCGACGAACAGGACGCGACCGCCACCGGCGACGACGTCACGCACGGCCTGCATGGCGCGGTGCAGCATGGGCACCGACTGCTCCAGGTCGATGATGTGCACGCCGTTGCGCACGCCGAAGATGTACGGGGCCATCTTCGGGTTCCAGCGGCGGGTGTGGTGACCGAAATGAACGCCGGCTTCCAGCAGCTGGCGCATGGTAAAGGTAGGCATAGCCATGAAACGGAACCTTTCTCCGGTTTGGCCTCCATGGGCAATGTCCCGTTGGCCACCTTGGCCTTGGAACACCGGAAGCGGACCGCCCAGATAATAAGGGCACCCCGCAAGCCCATGTGTGGGATTGACGATGGCCGGTGTGATACTCCGCCGCCCCGGCGATTTCAACCCCGAAGCCGCGCCCCGCCCTTGCGGCAACCTAAGGGGTCCCCCGCGCCCGGCGCTTGGCAGCGCGGAGGGCGCCGCTCTATGGTGCGGCCCATGTTCGCCCCGATCGCCAAATCCGCCCCCGCGCCCCTGGACGAAGCCCGCACCGCCCTGGCGGTCGGCTGGGCCGACCTGGGCCTGGCCCCGCCCCCCCTCACCCCCATCGCCGCCGAGGCCCTGCCGGCGCCGGTGCGCCCGCGCCTGGACCATGTGGACGGCATGACGGCGGCCCTGGCCCGCCACGCCGGCGGCCCGGTCAGTGTCAACGTCCAGGCCCGCAGCCGTGACGGCCGAACCGGCGATGGACCGCCAGGCGTGGACCGGCTGCGCCGGCGCGTCATCCTGGCGGCCCAGGCGGACGGCCGCCCGCTGGCCCTGGGCTTGCTGAGCGTGGACCTGCTGGCCCTGCCCCCGGCCGTGGCGGCGGAAGCCCTGGCGGAAAAGACGCCCTTCGGCACCCTGCTGGCCAACGCCGGCCTGCCCTTCCTCAGCCGCCCGCGCCTGTTCTTCACCCTGACGGCGGACACGGCCCTGGCCCGCCTGCTGGACGGCGTGGCCGGCGAGACGCTCTACGGGCGCTTGGCCCACCTCGCCCTCACCCTACCCGGCACGGAGCGGCCGGTGGCGCGGGTGGTGGAGATTGTGCGGGGGTGAAGCACCGAGCGGACACGGATCGCGCCCTCCAGTAGAGAATCCTCAAACCCTGCATCGCTTCTGCACGGCGTCCCGCCTATGGTGGGGCGCAACGACAAAGCAATGGGGCGAGCATGACGACGGACACCGCATCGGACCCGACCAGCGGGCCTTCCAGAATATTCGCCGCCCGGCTGTTGATCGCCCTGGTCCAAGCGGCGGGCCTCTATCTGCTAATCGAGGCCGCGACCATCCCGTTGGCCTGGCCCGCGACCGTCCCCACCCTGTTCATCCCCCTCCTCATGGTCTGGTCGCTGATCCCGCTGCTGGCGCTGCTGGGGGTGGGACAGTTACCCCGGCGGCCGTTGCTGCTATGGCTGCTGGCGGCGACGGTGGTGGTCGCGGGCCTGGGCTATTACGGCGGGTGGCGCCTTTCGGCACTCCCTGCGGTAAACGACAAACCGCATACGCTCCCGCCCGAGATTTGGAGTTACGCCAACCTGTGGCTGCGCCTGGCCATCGGCCTGTTCATCGCCCATACCCTGGTGGTGGACGGCGTCATCGAGGGGCGCTGGCGCCCCAGCTACGCCCGCCATTTCGATACCGCCTGGAAACAAGCGGTGCAGGCGGTCCTGACCGGGGTCTTCGTCGCCGTGTTCTGGCTCATGCTGCATCTGGGCGCCGGCCTGTTCCAACTGCTGAAGATCACCGTCTTCCAGCACCTGATCGAGCATGACTGGTTCGCCATTCCCGCCACGACCCTGGCCATGGCCGCCGCCATACACATCACCGACGTGCAGCCGCCCCTGATCCGGGGTGCCCGCACCCTGGCGCTGACCCTCTTCTCCTGGCTGCTGCCGCTGCTGGTGGTGATCGTGGTGGGCTTTCTGAGCAGCCTGCCCTTTCTGTCGCTGCAACCGCTATGGCAAACCCATTTCGCCGCCGCCCTGCTGCTGACGTCCGCCGGCCTGCTGATCTTCCTCATCAACTGCTGCTACCAGGATGGCGCGGCGGAACGCACCACCGTCCCGGTCAAGCGCTGGGCCGGCACGGTGGGCGCGCTGACCCTGACGCCCCTGGTGGCATTGGCTGCCTGGGCCCTGGGCCTGCGGGTGGGGCAGTACGGTTGGACCACCTCGCGGGTGGAAGCGGCGATCGTCATCCTCGGCTTCTCCGCATATGCCGCCGGTTACGTTATCGCCGCCCTGCGCACACCACGACCAAGCGGCCCCCATTGGCTACGCCGGCTGGAGTTCACCAACCACCTGACCGCGCATTTCGCGCTGGTGCTATTGCTGGCCGTGCTCACGCCACTTGCCGATCCAGCGCGGTTGATGGTTGCCAGCCAGATGGCCCGCCTGCGATCGGGCGTTGTCGCCCCTACCGATTTTGACTTGACCGCCCTACGCTTCGACGGGGTCCGCTGGGGGCGGGACGCCCTCATGACCCTGCGCGAGGCGACGGACAGCCGCTGGAGCGCGGAACAGACCGACACCCTGCATGCCAACGCCACCATCGCGCTGACCAAGGATAGTCGTTATCAGGCAAAAGACACCCTGAAGCACCCGGTGACGGCCCAAAGCCTGGCAAATCGCATCACGGTCTATCCCGCCGGCCAGAGCCTGCCTCCAGATTTCCTGCAAGCGTACAGCGCCAGGAAGCAGCGGCAGGGCGGCCAAGGTTGCCTCGTCACGGGGGACGGCCCCTGCAATGCCTATCTCATTCCCTTGCACACGAATGCCCCAGCGGTGCTGATCGAGGACGGCTACGGTGACGCGGCCCTGTTCGAACGGAACGACCAGGGCGCCTGGCTGAATACCGGCATGATCAGGGAACTGACATGGTGCGCCGCCACGCGGGATGCCCTGCAGCGGGGCGACGCCACTTTCGTCCCCTCAGGCCGCCTGGATCTGGAGGTCGCTGGCATGCGCCTCGCCATCGGCCCCGCTCAATCATCGTGCCCGGCGGCTCATTCCGACTGACTCCGTTTCGACCGAGCCAACCGCAGCGGAACCTCCCCGCTGCCGGATCGCTTCAATGAAGGGGTGATCCGGCAACCGGGGAGGCAACACTGCGCAATATCGACTTCAGTTCCTGGCAGAACGTGATCGTCACCCTGCTGGGCCTGGCGCTGGTGACGCTCATCGGCGTGGGCATCCGGCTGGTGGTGATGTCCACCCTTCAGCAGCGGCGGGAGCGCGCGAACCGGCAGATCAATGAGCGGCTGCGCACCCTGATCGCCGCCTACCGCACGCTGGGCGGCTCCTTCACCGGCGACCTGACGGTCAACCCCGCCCACCGCCTCCGCCAGCCGCCGCCGCCAGTGCAAGTGCCAGCGGATGGCGACAAGGCCGCCGCCGTGCTGGACCTGACGCCGGAGAACGCCGGCGGATCCGACCGGGCGCGCCGCATCCGCGACGCGGTGGAGGCGGCTCTGGCCGACATCCTGCTACTGGGCACCGAGGAGCACGTGCGCCTGGCGGAACGGGCGGCTCGGGAACTGGTGGCGGGCCACCTGGTCCACACCCAGGAACTGGTGGTTTCCCTTCGGGCCTTCATCCGCGAGGCGCTGGATCTGGATCCCGTTCCCGCCGGCCTCGACATCCCCATGCAGGGACCGGCGCGCCCCTCGCCCGGGGCGAAGAAGGACGATCGCCAAGGCGACAAGGGCGGGGACAGGAACGGCGGCGGCATGGGAATGGGCATGGGCGGCGGGGGCGGTTTCAGCGTCGGCGACCCCGACGAACATGAACACCGCGTGTGACGCCGCCTCATGCGGAAATCCGGGAGGAATCCCGATAGGCCCTGGGCGACTTGCCGGTCATGCGCTTGAAGGCGGTGCTGAACGCACTCTCGGAGGTATAGCCCAGCGACTGGCCAATCGTCGCCACGGGGGTCGCCTCTTCCCGCAAGGCGCGCTCGGCCAGGCGCATGCGCCATTCGGTGAGGTAGGTCAGCGGCGCCACGCCGGCGACACTCCTGAAGTGAAGCGCGAACGTCGTCCGCGACATGGCGCATGCCTTGGCAAGCTCGTCCAGATGCCAGGCCCGGGCGGGATCGTCGTGCATCAGCCGAAGGGCCGGTGCCAGGCGGGGATCGCCCAGCGCGCGCAGCCACCCGGCGGGCATGGGCCCCGACGTCCGGAGGTGGGCCCGCAGGATCTGGATGAACAGCAACTGGGCCAAGTGCGCCGTCGCCAGCGGCGTGCCCGGCAAGTCGGCGCGCCGTTCCGCCACCAGCTGGTCGAGAAGCCAGCGAAAGGCGGCCGCCTGGGGTGATGCCGCCGGTACATGGATCCAGGGCGGCAGGACGTCCGCCAGCAACCGGCCGCTGGCCGGGTCAAGCAGGACATGGCCGCCGATATGGGCGAAGTCATCGCCCTCCCCGACAACGACCGCCCCCGTCTTGTCGGCGCGGGAAAAAAGGGTCATGGCATCGACGGCGGGGACATCCAGATCACTGGCCAGCACGAAGGACCGCTTCGCCGCCAGCAGGCCGACGTCTCCCGTTTCAAAGCGGCTCGGCCGCTCCTCCCCCTCGATGCGCGCCCAGCATCGGCCCTTCACCACGGCGAAGAACTTGATCTTATCCGGGGCGGGGAAGCGGATGGCCCACGCGCCCCCGGCCGTGAAGCCGCCAGTCACCAGCGATTCCGCATTTGTGAATCTCAGGATGTCAGAAAAGGGATCGATGCTCATTTCCGAACTATCGCCAAAGTAATGCGTACTTTCAAGCATTCCCAGTCCGGACGGCGCCCCCTACCTTGGCGCCCCCTACCTTGGCAATGAAGGCGACGGACGACCGTTGGCTGGCCACGGTCACCCCGTGGGCGCGCTTTTCAGGAAACCAACATGAACGACCAACTAATCCTCGTGACCGGCGGCACGGGTTTTATCGCGCAGCACTGCATCCTGGCGCTGCTGAACGCCGGATATCGCGTGCGGACCACCGTCCGCTCCCTGTCGCGGGAAGCCGAGGTGCGGGCGCACCTCAAGGCCGGCGGGGTGGATGCGGGCGAACGCCTCTCGTTCGTCGTCGCCGACCTGACCGCCGATGAGGGATGGGACCAGGCCGTGGCCGGCTGCGCCTATGTCCTGCATGGCGCCTCACCCACACCGACGGGGGAACAGGTCAGCGAGGAGGATTGGATCAGGCCGGCCGTCGAGGGCAATTTGCGGGTGCTGCGCGCCGCGCGCGACGCCGGGGTCAAGCGGGTGGTGCTGACCTCCGCCTTCGGCGCCATCTGCGCCGGACACAAGGCCATGCCCCGGCCTTTCAATGAGACAGACTGGAGCGACCTGACCGGTCCCGTCTGGCCCTATCAGAAATCAAAGACCCTGGCCGAACGGGCGGCCTGGGATTTCATCGCGCGGGAGGGGCGCGGGCTGGAACTGTCGGCCGTGAACCCGACCGCCGTCCTCGGCCCCGTGCTGGGCGCCGATTATTCCCACTCCATCGGCCTCATCCGGAACATGATGAACGGCCAGCCCGGATGCCCGAAGCTCAACTGCGGCGTTGTCGACGTCCGGGACGTGGCGGACCTGCACCTGCGGGCCATGACCCACCCCGCCGCCAACGGGGAACGCTTTCTGGCGATTTCCGGTGAAAGCCTGTGGATGATCGACATCGCGCGGGTGCTGCGGCGTCGCATGGGGGCCGCCGCCGCCAAAGTGCCGACGCGGGTGTTGCCCAACTGGCTGGTCCGCCTGATCAGCCTGAGGAACCCAGTCATGAAGGGGGCCATTTCCCTGCTGGGCATCAATCTG
>NZ_BACU01000207.1 GCF_000333275.1 Azospirillum sp. B4
GGTGTCCGACGGCTTCCATTGAAGGGCGACATCCGTGCCGAAGCGCTGCCGGTTCCCATAGTTCTTGTTCAGGCCGCCGCCGTGCGTGATCGTGGTGAGCTGGCCCGTGCGGCCGAGGGCCGCCGCCGTCGCCGCGTCCGAGGGGTTGACGAAGCTGCCGTCTGGATTCCGGCTCTGGTTGAGCGTGTAGAAGGGCTCCGTCGTGATCTGGTCATCGCGGAAATAGTCCTTCTGGTAAGCGACATCGGCAAGCACGCCGATTTCGCCGATGCCCGTGTTCCATCGATCACTGACCAGGACGGACCCAGAGGGGCCGGTTTTTTCGGCCAAGTCGTAATAATTTCCGGTCACGCCACCGGCGAACTTGAAGCCACTGAAGTCAAAGGGCTTTCGCGTGCGGAAATTGATGACGCCGCTGAGTTGCCCTTCGACCTGTTCGGCTGACGGATTCTTGTAGACATCAATGCCCGCCAGCAATTCAGCCGGGACGTCCTCGAGGTTTAGGAGATCGACACCGCCAGCGGTGAAAATATCCCGGCCGTTCAATTCGGTGCGCACCTGGGTCAGGCCGCGGATGGCGACGGAACTGCCTTCACCGTAGTTGCGCTGGATCTGGATACCGGCGACCCGCTGCAACGCTTCGGCGACATTGCGGTCGGGAAGCTTGCCGATGTCCTCGGCGACGATGGAATCCACGATTTCCGGCGCATCGCGCTTGATGGCTTCCGCTGACTTCAAGCTCGCCCGCACCCCCGTGACGACGATCTCTTCCAAATCCCCCTGATCGCCGGTCGCGCCAGCGGCGGTGGCATCAGCCGGCTTCTGGGCCGTGGCCGCGGCGCCGGCCGTCTGCGCCATGGCAGGTGCGGACCAGATCAAGGCCAGCGGCAACGGCAGGCCGGCCAACAACGGAATCAGTCTCAATGAATGGCGCCCACGCATCATGTGCGTTCTCCCCTGATGATTTTTATACCCGGAATGGTTTTTACCAGTACAATCTAATTATCATATATGCAATACAAACTTTGACGCCAGGTTCGCGAGGCGCCGGACAGCACAGCCCGGTCGCCGGCAAGGGGCGTAGGCAAGGGGCGTAGGCCCAAGGCTTCCGGGCTGCGGGAATGTGAGGTATCGATGGGGCGATGGACCGACGAAGACATTGACGGCGGCGGGAAGCGGAAGGCTGGCGGTGTGATGGACACGGCGGTGGCCAGTCCGCCCGCCCGGACGCGTCGTCAAACAGGGGGAAGCACATGACCCGAGCAGGCCCTAAGGGCACCTATGCCGCGCCAGCCATAGAAAAGGCGTTTGAAATCCTTGAGATGCTGGCCGACCATCGCGACGGGGCATTGGTCAGCGAGATGGCGGCGCACCTCAACCGATCGGTCGGCGAGCTGTTTCGGGTCGTCATCGTGATGGAGCAGCTCGGCTATCTTCAGAAATCAGCCAAATCAGATCGCTACACCGCTGCCTACAAGTTGCTGGACCTCGCCTATCGCGCGACCCCGGCGCAGAATATTTTGGAAGCGGCATTGCCAGAGATGCGCCGGTTGGCGACCGAAACCGGACAATCATGCCATTTCGTCGTCCCCAACGGCGGCGAAGGGCTTGTCATCGCACGGGAGGAGAATCCCGGCACGCGGGGTTTCTCGCTGCGGCTCGGCGCGGCGATCGACATGCTTAAGAGCTGCTCCGGCCAGGTGATCCTGGCCTTTTCCAAACCTGAACGCGCTGATCGCATCATCGCCGAGGCGGAAACGGTCCAGGGCGTGTCGGCTGACCGCGACCGCCTGGCGCAACGGTTGGATATCATCAGGCGGGACGGCTTCGACCACCGCAAGAGCCCGATCACCCACGGCGTGACCGACATCAGCTATCCCGTGTTCGGCTTCGACCGGGATATCGTTGGCGCGCTGACCATCCCGTTTCTGGCGCTGCTCGACGGTTCGCAGAAGGTCGACTTTGAAACAGCCCGGAGATTGCTCCAGGTCGCCGCCGGAAACATGTCGGCGACGCTCGGTTACATGCCCGCCAAGCCGGCTTCCGCCCCTCCGCGGTGACGATGCGGGGGGGCGGTGACAGAGATCGCCATTCCCCCGCACAGGCTTACTGGTCGGCCAAGCTGAAAATGCGGTCCGCCGGCACCCATTTCTCCCCCGCCTTGGCCCAGGGCAAGGGGCGTTGGAACGTGTCCATCAACGCCTCCCATGCCTGGACATCCACGTCCGCGGCGTCCGCCTCGGCCTTGGCAGCGGGGTCGTAGTCGTCCGCCACTTCCATGATCATCGCCAGCCGATCGCCACAGAGATGGATTTCCATCTCCAGAATGCCGGCCTGGCGGATGGCGCGGACCACCGCCGGCGGCACCTTGCCGGCCGCATGCCATTGGCAATAACGCTCGATCAGGGCGGGGTCGGATTTCAAATCCAGCATCAGGACATGACGCTTCATGGGCTGTCGTTTCCTCGTGATCTTCACACCTTGGCAGCGGTGCGCATGACGGGCCGCCGGTCGACGGAATGGACGCCGGCGGATGTTCGGCCAGGGTACCGCCCACAGCATTTCAGAAAACGGGCTTGTTATAAATATGCTTAATCGCTACAGTTATCGCTAACTGCCACGCGGGAAAGGCCTATAGCCACGCGTCGGCCCACCACGGGGAGAGCCGCGCACCTTGAGCGCCCGCATGAAAGACATCGCGCTGGACCTGGGACTGTCCGTGGTCACGGTTTCCAAAGCCCTGCGCGCCCATCCAGATATCGCGGAGGCGACGCGCCGCCGCGTGCTGGAGCGGGTGGCGGAACTGGGATATCAGCCGAACCTCATGGCGCGCTCGCTGGTCACCGGCCAAACATGGACCATCGGCCTGATCGTGCCCGACCTGCTTCACCCCTTCTTCGCGGGTATCGCCAAGGCCATTTCCAACGACATCCGGGGCCATGGGTACGGGCTGCTGATCTCCTCCTCCGATGAGGATCCGGATGCGGAGCGGCAACAGATCAGGCACCTGTTGGCCCGACAGGTCGACGTGATCGTGTTGGCGTCCACCCAGACGACCACGGACGGCCTGCGGGAGATTGAGCGGCGCGGCACGCCCTGCATTCTGCTGGATAGACGGTTCGCCGGCGCACAAGCCCATTTCGTCGGCAATGACGACGAGGCGGTGGGCGCGTTGGCGACCGCGCATCTCATCGCGCAAGGCTGTCGGCGCATCGGCCATCTTCGCGGGCCGGAGGTGAGCACGGCGGCGGGTCGTCTTTCCGGCTTCCGCCAGGCACTGGCCGACCACGGGTTGGCGGCGGCACCGGAACACGTGATGGCGTTGGGACCATCGGGTGACCACCGGGGTGAGGAAGCGGGGTATGAGGCCGCGCGGCAGCTGCTGGCGATGACGCCCAGGGTGGACGGGCTGTTCTGCTACAACGACCCCTCCGCCCTGGGCGCGATGCGCGCCGTGCTGGAGGCGGGACTGCGCGTCCCCGACGACATCGCCATCATCGGCTGCGGCAACCTTTCCTATGCCGACTTCCTGCGTGTGCCCTTGTCATCCGTCGACCAGGGGGCCGGCGCCATCGGCCAGCGCGTGGCCCAGTTGGCCATCAGCCTGGCCGGCAACAAGAAAGCGGCGTTGCCGCTCCATGTCGATCTCGTGCCGCCACGCCTGGTGGCGCGCGCATCCACCATACGATTCCCAAGGGGATAACAGCTTATGGTAAGCCCGACGCGTCGTGACCTTGTCCGCTATGCTGGCGCGGTCTCAGCACTGACCTTGTCCACCGGGACGGCTTCGGCCAAGGGGAACGCTGCCACGGGCCCGTTCCAGCCCACCTGGGACTCCCTGGCGGCCGGCTATCAGGCGCCAACCTGGTTCCGCGACGCCAAATTCGGCATCTGGGCCCATTGGGGACCGCAATGCGCCCCGGAATTCGGCGACTGGTATGCCCGCCGCATGTATATGCAGGGGGATCCCACCTATGAGCACCATGTCAAAACCTACGGCCATCCCACGCAATTCGGCTTCATGGAACTGATCAACCGCTGGAAGGCGGAGCGGTGGGACCCGGAGGAACTGACCAAGCTCTACAAGGCGGCGGGTGCCAAGTATCTGGTGTCCATGGCCTGTCATCACGACAACTTCGACAACTTCGACTCCCGCCACCATGCCTGGAACGCCACGCGGGTGGGGCCAGGCAAGGACATCGTGGGCGGCTGGGCGGCGGCGGCGCGCAAGCACGGCCTGCGCTTCGGCGTCAGCAACCACGCCAGCCATGCCTGGCACTGGTACCAGACCGCCTACGGCTATGACGCCACCGGTTCCCATGCCGGCCAGCGCTATGACGCCTTCCGCCTGACCAAGGCCGATGGGGCCGGGAAATGGTGGCAGGGACTGGACCCCCAGAACCTTTATACGGGACGCAACATGGTGATCCCGGACGGCATCACCGATCTGGCCGCCATGAACGCCTGGCACGAGGCCCACGACGGCATCTGGAACGAGTCCGTGCCCCCCAACCGGGCCTTCGCCGAAACCTGGCTGAAACGGTGCCAGGACCTGATGGACCGCTATCAGCCGGACCTGGTCTATTTCGACGATACCGGCCTGCCCCTGGGCGAGTATGGCCTGCGCGCCACCGCCCATTATTACAACCAGAGCCTGGCCCGGAAGGGTGCGGTGGACGTGGTTGTGAACTGCAAGGAACTGACGGACCTGCAGCGCCGCGCCGTGGTGGCCGATATCGAGCGTGGGTTCAGCGACCATATCGTGCCGGAGCCCTGGCAAACCGATACCTGCCTGGGCGATTGGCACTACAGCCGGCCCCTCTATGAACGCAAGGGCTACCTCACCGCGCATCAGGTGGTGCAACGCCTGGTGGACGTGGTCAGCAAGAACGGCTGCCTGCTGCTGAACGTCCCGGTCCGCAGCGACGGCACCATCGATGAGCTGGAGCGCGGCATCCTGGAACAGCTGGTCGGCTGGATGGCGACCAACAGCGAGGGCATTTTCGACTCCCGCCCCTGGAAAACCTACGGCGAAGGCCCCACGGAGGTCGCGGCCGGCAAGTTCAACGAGGCGAAGCTGCGTCCCTTCACGGCGGAAGACATCCGCTTCACGGTGAAGGGCGACACCCTCTATGCCTATGCCCAGGAATGGCCGGACCAAAAAAGCCTGACCATCCGCACCCTGACGCCGGCCGCCCGTCCCGTCCAGCGGGTGGACCTGCTGGGCGGCGACGCCTTGGATTTCAAGCAAACCGACAGCGGCGTCACCGTGACCCTGCCGGACCACCGGCCGACCTTCACCCCCGCCTTTCGCATCCGATAGGCGCCGGCCCGCAAGCACGGGCGCCAAAACCAGATCGTGTGAGACAGATATGGCATCGCGTTTTCCAGCCGGATTCCGGCGCCAGGCGCTACGCGCGCTCCTGGCCACCTTGTTATGCACCGCTTCGATGGGCGCGGCCAACGCGCGGGAGGCGCAAACACCCGCAGGTTGGCCGGGGCCCGGCCAGCTGTTCGTCGGCGCCTGCTACCAGCCGATAGACCGCACGCCAGCACAGATCGACCAGGACATCGCCATCATGAAGCACGCGGGCTTCACCGTGGTGCGCATGGGCGACCTGTCGTGGGATTCATTCGAGCCAGCGCAGGGCAAATTCACTTTCGAGTGGTTCGACAGCGTCCTGGACAAGATGCACGCGGCCGGCATCCGGGTGATCCTGGATATTCGGGGGACGCCGCCCCCATCTGGGTGCAACGCGCCTATCCCGGCGTCGACATCGTCAAACAGGCGGGCGCCCGGCTGCCGCCGGCGGAACGCTACATGAAAACATTCAGCGATCCCGACTACGTGCGTGAGGCCGNCATCCTGCGGAGGCCCTGACCAAACGCTACGCCCACCACCCGGCCATCATCGCCATCGGGTATGACAATGAGATCGGCAATGGCTTCATGTCGTATTCCGAGGCCGACCGGCAGCGCTTCATCACCTGGCTGCGGCGGAAGTACGGCACCATCGACGCCTGAAACAAGGCGTGGGCGACGCAGCGGTGGTCGCGCCGCCTCAACGATTTCGCCGATGTCGACCTGCCCCTGGCCGACGGGCCCGGCCCGGCGGAGCGGTACCTGGACCTGCACCGCTACTGGTCCGATGTCACCGTGGACCGGCTCCAGGAACTGGACGCGATCCGCCGTCGCGCCATGCCGGACCTGCCCACCCTCTCCAACCTCTGGGACTATGCCCCCCGGCGCGGCTTCGACTATCTCTCCACCTACAAATCCTACGTCTCCTATGGCGCGGAGGGGTTCTACCCGGCCGATCCCATAAGCGGGGCCTTCAACGCGCTGATGACCAAGGGCGACCTGCCCACCCCCATCTGGTTCAACGAATTCACCGCCGGCGGTGGCGGTGATTACGGCACACCCGGCCGCAGCCGCATGTACGCCTATCTGGGGCTGCTGCTGGGGGCGCAAGGCATCCTGGCCTGGACCTTCAACAGCCATCTGGGCGGGGAGGAGCAGGCCCTGTTCGGCCTGGTCGACCACGACGGGACACCGTCCTGGAAGGTTGACGAGTTCGGCCGCATCGCCACCGAGTTCAAGGACCTCGCCCGCTACGGCTTCCCGCGCTACACCCATCCCGAGGTGGCCATCGCCTATTCCTTCGAATCCGCCATCGCCTCCCACCCCAACGGGCCGTCCAGCACCACGCGGCAGTATTTCCAGGGCTCCTACGGTGACATGGTGCAGGGCGCATTCGAGCCGTTGTTCAAGGCCAACATCGACACCGCCATCATCAACATTGGGCACGACACGCTGGCATCCTACAAGCTGGTGGTCATCCCCGCCGACTATGTGATGGATGCCGCCAGCGCCAAGGCCATCCGGGAGTATGTCCAGAACGGCGGCACGGTGCTGATGACCGGCTA
>NZ_BACU01000206.1 GCF_000333275.1 Azospirillum sp. B4
CGGTGGCACCGCTCTCGTTCATCACCAGCGCGTCGACGGTGCCATCGTTGAACGCGTTGGTGACACGCACCACCCCCGCCTTGCCGATCGCTGAAGCCGCCCGCCGGCCGAGCGTACCTACGGGGGCGCCGTCGCCGTCCCGCCCGCTGTAGTCGACCTTCAAACCCCGTCCGGTCGCTTCTCCCAGGACGTATCCTTGGTCGGCAAGCCTGTATTCGATCCAGTCGATCGGGGATATGGGCAGGCGGCCGAGGTCGCTATTTAGGATCAAGTCCCTGGCCCGTTGCCAAGCATCGGCCGCCGCGGAACCCAAATCGTCGTCGCTGAGGTGGTGGCGGTCCTTCTCCCCATAGGGGGACCCCACCATAATGTCGCGTGACCGGTCGAGATACCGCAGCAGGAGGTCCCGGAAGTCCGCGCCGACATTGTCCCCCGGTTGCAGCCCCATGTCCTCGGTATAGGCTTCCAGGAACGAGCCCATGGTGTTGGCCAACGCCACGACCGGCTTCCAAGGGCCCAGGTACTCGACCAGGTCGTCGGCAGGAACACCACCGGCGGTCTTGCCTTCCATGAGAAGGCGGTCGCGAGACTCCGCCTTGTGGTCCAGCCACTCCAGGGCATCGGCCAGATTCTCGACCTGGACCTGATCGAAACCGGCTATTTGACCCTGCAGCGCATCCAGCCAGCGGCCCGCCAGCGGTGCAGCGCTGATTCCGGTGAGCACTTCCCGGCTGGTACCCGCCGCTTGAAGAAGGAGGTCCTGCCAATCCTCGGCGGGCCTGGTGGCGCCGCCGGCGGCTTTGACGGCATCCAACAACGGCGCATTCTGAGCATCGCGGCCCAGGTGGCGCAGCGCCTGGTCGGCGACGTGGTCCGCTTTCAGGGCCAGCAAGCCCTGGGCGACCACATTGTGCATCAGGGCTGTGAAGTTGATCGACCCGCAATCCAGGGCGCTGTCTTTGCCCATGGCACGCGCCGTCGCCCTCAGCCGGCGCTCGACCCTGTCCACGGCGTGGCCCTTTTCGCGATCGAATTCGGCGATCGCGGCCATGCACTCGGACAGCTGCGCGGCCAGCATGTCATCCACCGGCACTTCGGTGGACCGGAATTTCACGCCGTCGAAGCTGCGTTCCAGCCTGAGATACTCGCCGCCTTCGGCCAGCAGGGCGGCGGCGGCCTGCTGCAAGGGCACACCGCCATGCGCCAGGGCCTCCAGTCCGCCCGGCACCTTACCGAGGGCGGTGCGGGCATAGAGATCCAGGACTCCGGCCCGTTTCGCATAGGTGGCGGAGTCGAAAGAGGCCTGGCCGGCCCGGGATACCAGCGTCCGGATGAACGCCGCGCGATCTGGCTGGTCCCCTTTCGCCGGACCCCGCTGCTGCTTGTCGGCGGTGCCCGCGGCCTCATGGCTTTCCGACAGATGGATAAAAGCGTCCGGGGCGACGGATCGCATCGCGCTGCGCCGCAGGGTGTCCCGCCCCGCGATCGTCTGGAGCTGCGGATAGGAGGTGAGGATCAGATCGAAGCCCTGGGGCAGGCGTCCGTGGCGGGCGACCTCGGCCAGAAGCTGGTCATGATCCTTGGGGGTGGCGAGGTCCCGGCCATCGTCCAGGGGAATGGCGTTCTGACCCTTGAGGTCGCTATTGGTGACCAGGGCATTGACAGGTCCAACGCCGACATCCGCGAGGTCGCGCATGAAGTCGCGATAGAGGTGCGGTCCTTCTGTGACCAGTACGAAAGGCCTTCCTTCTCGCTGGGCTTCCCTGAATTCCAGGGCCGCGTCACGCCCTTTCCCACCCCCCGTCTGCTTGCCATTGATGAAGGCCCCGCCCCGTTCCCGCGCCAGCCTGTTCAAGGCGTAGGTGTCGATCTGTTCGGCACCCACGACCTCCCACAGCGCTTCCTTGGACGAGAAGCCCAACGCGTCGGCGACGAACGCGTCGACGTCGCCGTATCGCTGCCTAACCCTGGCCAGCGCCTTATGGGTGGACTTGGCCAGGGATCTCGGCATGACCATACCCATGCGCGGTCCCTGAGACAGGGGCAGGTAAGGAACTTGAGCCGTGGATGGCCCCTTGGGCCGCTCCTTCAGCCTGTCGGCAGGCAGCGCAGCCAGGTCAGCATATCGTCCACCGTCTCGCCCGCCATCTCCTCCAGCGCGGCCATTTCCGTCGGTAGCGGCTTGGTCTTCCGTTCCTCCTGGGGGCCGAACATCGTCCATAACCGGGTCCTCAACCCCAGATCGCCCCGAAGCAGGTCCGATACCTTCGTTCCCGGCCTGAAGGACGGAGCTCGCACGATGCCCAAGGTTTCCAACCAGTTCGGGATTTCCTGGGGCAGGAAGCCCTGGGCTCTGCCCCGCGCCTGCAGGTTGTCCGCGATCAGGTCCGGTAGATCCGGCCTCCGCAGGTGTGACGACAGAGGCAGGGCCAAGGTCGGACCCATCGCCGGCGTCCAATGGCGATGCGGCCGATGCGCCATCATTGCCAGCCAGCCTGGCAACGGTCGCGGGTCCTTCTCGGTGATGGCCGTACTCATGCAGGAATTCCTCGACTTGTGACCAGGTGGACAATCTCTGTGGCGGTACCGCCATGGGCAGGGGTGCCGTGGCCCCATTGCCTGTGCTTCCGGGAAGCTTGCGACCCTCGATCACGACCAGGTCGACGGGCCATCCGGCTCCCTGGGAGCGGTACAGCCCGCCATCGATCGTGACGTGCCGCGCCACGTTGTAGCGGGCGTGCAGCGTCGCCCAGAAGGCACGCTGCTGGGGCTCCGCATAGGCCCTTGTCAGGGTGTCGTCATCCTGGGGGCCATGGGGAGACCCAGCGTGACGGACGATCAACACGGCCACACCGTCGTCGCGCAATGCCTCCAGGGAACGGAGGCTGATGACATGGTCGCGAACCGGGGAGGCGAACGGCAATCCGTCACCGGCTGTGACCTCATAGCGGGGCGAGGACTGGCCGGGAGCCGCAAGAGTGCCGAAGGGTGGATTGGCGACCAGCCTGTCCAGCGACTTGTCGGGGAACACCTGTCCCGTCAAGGCATCGATGGCCGTCGCCTGGATGCCGGCGGCGCGCAGTTGATCTCGCCGGACCGGATCGATCTCGTTGGCCCGGATGGCGCCCTTCGGCGCCTCGAAGAGCAGGGCTCCGTTTCCTGCCGTGGGTTCGCCGATGGTGCTGCCGTCGGGAAGGGCGCGCAGGCCTGCAAGCCTCGACACCAGCAACGCGAGCGGAAGAGGGGTCGAGTACTGGTTCAGCTGGATGCTGGCGGAGGTCCTGTGATTGAGGGATGGCAGGCGGCCTTGGAGGTCGATGACCGCTTTCAGCGCGGCGCCATCGTCCAGCGTCGCGACGGCCTCGCCGGCGACCTGGACAAGGGCCGCCTCGGCCGCCTCCTGGATGTCGCGGTCGGCCAGCCGTGCCGGCGGGCGCTCCGTTCCCACCGTTCCCGTCCCAGACCCGTTCACCGACAACATGGCGTGTTCGCGCAAGTCTGCCAGGGACTCGAATGTCCCCCCCAGTCGTAAGTGGCTGGCAATGGTGTCCACGAGACGGTCGCGCTCTGACGGCGAAAGGGCGCCATTGGCCGATTGCAGGCGGAAGGCCTTGCCTTGCCCTGGCACCGTACCGAGACCGTCCTGCTGCCGGCGTTGGAATGTCCACCACACCGGAGCGATGTTGGCCAAGCGATTGTCCAACTCTCGCAGGCCTTGCAGTGTGGCGCTGTAGCCGGCCGGCCCCGCCGCGACAGTGTCGAGGATGGCCCCGGCCACAAGGCGGCGCTGCAGGGCGGTTAATCTGCCACCATCGACGCCCGGCTCGCCCAGACCTGCCGCCAGGGCCAGCATGTTCCAGTGATCAGCGGCCGCCAGCCCGGGCGCCAACGCGGTTTGCACGCGGCTGCGCTGGGACCCGGACATGGGGAGGGCATCCAGGAATTCCGTCACCTTGGCCGAAAGCCCTGTGAAATTGAGGTAGCGTCCTGGCCCAGCCATCCAATCGACAATGGCGCCCCGCCCGGATGGCTCATCCCCGTTGGCGACGGCGAGGGCGGCACGATAGAGCATGGGCACGCCAACGGCATAGGGTTGGACCGCGTACCCCGCCAGCCTCTCTTCCAAGGCCTGCCTGGTAGCCTCGGGCAAATCATCAAGATCCGGCATTGGCCCGCCGCACAAGCGCGACGCCTGCAGCAAGCCCGCTTCCACCGCTTCCGGCCGGTACCAATTTCCTTCCAACCGCTGCGGGTCGGAAGGTTGGCCGTAACTGCGGGCCAAGCTGAAGGCGGCTCCCGGCCTGATGCCAACCGGCTCACCGATCAACGAGAGCAGGTTCAAGGCCTCCGTCTGGCTTTGCCGCATCGGCACCGCCGCGGCACTGCGCGCGAAGGCGACAAGTTGGGGCCCATGCCGGGCGACATCCAGCAAGGGGGCAAGGCTGCGTCGCAGACGGTCCGCGGCGGTCGTCGACATTTCCCCGGCAAGCGTCCCCGCGGCTTCGGCCAGCTGCGTCCCCAGGGGCGGCAAGGCCGTACCCTCGGGGTGGGTCAAGTAATGTATCTCCTGCAGGCCGTCGAGGAGGGCGAGGCCGGATGCTACCGCCGCCGCCGTCTCAACGGGGTCGCGTGGCCATTCCCCAAGCCGGTGGACGGCCTCGTAAAGGTGGGTGATGATCCGGGCTTCATCGGCGACCTGGCCGGCCAGGGCCAGGCCGGCATCCAACCGTGGCCCGACAGCCGTGGTCCGGCCCACACGGTCCGCCAGCCTGGTGGTGAAATCCAGGGCTGCGGCCTTAACCGCGAGCGGATGCCAGGCGCCGAACTCCCCCACCAGGGGAGCGTCGTTGACCAAGGCAAAACTGCGGCTGATCGGCGGCCCAATGGGGACGCCTAAGGCGAGGCTGGATTGGGTCGGAACATCTGGATAATCCGGTGCCGGCTGGTACCGGGCGG
>NZ_BACU01000205.1 GCF_000333275.1 Azospirillum sp. B4
GTCACCGCCCGGCGCCGTGAGGAAAAGCTGCAGGACGTGCCGGTGGCGGTGACCGCCCTATCCGGCGAGCAGTTGGACGAGCGCGGTGTGGCGAAGCTTGAGGATTTGCGCTTCCAGGCGCCGGCCTTCCAGGTGCAGCCCGGCCCCTACGGTGGCGCTGTGCCCGCCTTCCAGGTGCGTGGCCAGCGGCAGCAGGAGGCGCTCATCACTCAGGACCCGTCGGTTGGCGCCTATGTCGATGAGGTCTATCAGGCCCGGGTGTACGGCCTGAACCAGGCCATGCTGGATCTGGACAATGTGCAAGTTCTCAAAGGCCCCCAGGGCACGCTGTTCGGCCGCAACACCAGCGGCGGCGCCTTGCTGGTCATGTCGAAGCGCCCGACCGACCAGTTCGAGGGGATGGCCAGCATCGGCCTGGGCGACTACGGCAGCCGCGAGACGACGGCCATCGTCAACGTTCCGGTTACGGACGCCTTCGCGCTGCGGGCGGCGGTCAAGGTGGATCACCATGACGGCTACACCACCAACGTCGATACCGGTCAGCAGCTGGGCACGGAAACCAACACGTCCTATCGTCTGGGTGGCCTGCTGCGCGCCGGTGCGGTGGAAAGCTATACGACCCTGTCCGGCGTCCACACCACCGGCACCGGTGTGCCCCTGATCAGCCAGGGCTTCGGGCCCAACGCGTCGGTCCTGGCCGGGATGGACCCGGCGGCCGTGGCGCGCGCCAACGCGGTGCAGGCGGCACGCGGATTCTATGAGACCTCCGGCGACCTGCAGCCCGACGACACCAGGCTCGACACCTTCGCCGCCACCAACATCACCACCGTCGATGTCGGCGACCTGACCTTCAAGAACGTGCTCGGCTACCGGCAGATCAGCGCCGACATCGGGGTGGAGTTCGATGGTTCCGACCTGAAGGCGCGCAACGGCCTGCCTTTCTTCAACGCGCTGAACATCGCCCGGGAACATCAGGTGTCCGAAGAGCTGCAGATGCAGGGCAAGGGCTTCGGCGACCGGCTGACCTATGTCGTCGGCGGCTACTATTTCCGTGAGGAAGGCAGCGACTTCCAGCAGACGGTTATCGGGGCTTATGGCCTGTCCCAGGTCGGTGGCGGCTATGCCGTCAACAGCAGCACTTCGCTGTTCGCTCAGGGCGACCTCAAGCTCACAGATGAACTGACGCTGACCGCCGGCGGCCGCTACAGCTGGGACCGGCGCGACTTTACGGGCCAAACCTACTATTCCGGCTTGTCGGCTGGCACGGCGGCCATCGATTTCCGTGGCAACCCGCCGCCGGTGGCCTGCAACGATGGCGGCACGCTCGCCAACACCTGCAAGGTGCCGCTGCCCACTTACGAGAAGAACGTGCCGACCTGGACTGCCGGCCTGAACTACAAGCCGGCGGAAGAGACCTTGCTTTATGCCACCGTGTCGCGCGGCTACCGCTCCGGCGGCTACAATCTGCGCGGCAAGCTGGGCGCCAACGGCAGCCTGGGCAGCTTCGGGCCCTTTGCCCCGGAAATCGTGGTGAACTACGAAGTCGGCGTGAAGCAGGACTTCACCTTGGGTGGTATGGCCATGCGGGCTAACGCCGCAGGCTACCACCAGGACTATTCCAACATCCAGCGCACCATCTACGCCCAGTTCCCCGGGGAGACGGTGCCGCAGGCTTATGTGAAGAACGCCGCCTCCGCCACCATCGACGGTGGGGAGCTGGAACTGTCGGCCAAGCCGGCGCGCGGGTTGGATCTGTCGGCGTTCCTCAGCTACATCGACGCCGCCTATTCCAGCTTCGCCTACACGGTGGCCGCCAAACCGGACGGATCGGGCAGCCGCACCATTGACGCTTCCAGCTACGCGTTTGCCGGCACGCCCCGGTTCCAATATGGCGCCACGGTCCGTTATGAGCTGCCGCTGAGCGATCGGCTGGGAACGGCTGCGGCGCAGCTGTCGTATTATCGGCAGAGCCGCATGGCCTGGTCCGATTCCGGGGAGAATTACGCGGTCACCAAGCCCTACGGCCTGACGGACCTGCGGCTGGACTGGAAAGAGGTGGCCGGGCACCCGCTGGACCTGGGGTTCTATGTCCGCAACCTGTTCGACGTTCAGTACAAGGCCATGGGGGCGTCAGGGTACCAGACCACCGGCTTCCTCTCCTATATCCCCGGAACGCCGAGGACCATGGGCGGCACGCTGACGGTGCACTTCTGATGCGGGGCGGAGAGGTCGCCCCCGCGCGCTGGCGGGCCCCCGTCGTCGTCGTGCTGGGCTTCCTGATGCTGCTGATCAGCGCCGGGCCGGTGTTCTACGCCTATGGCGTCTTCGCCCCGGACCTGGTGGCGACCTTCGGCGCCAGCCGCGCCGCGGTGAACCTGGCCCTGACCGCCGTGCTGGTGGTCAGTGGCCTGGCCTCCGCGCCGGTGGGATGGCTGGCGGCGCGGATACCCTTGCATTGGCTGGCCATGGGCGGCGTGCTGGGGACGGCGGCGGGGCTGGCCCTGGTGGCCGGCGCCACGGCCATGTGGCAGGTGGTCGCCCTCTACGCCACCCTCATCTCGGCGGCGGATGTCCTGCTGGGCATGCTGGTCATCAACCTGCTGATCGCCCATTGGTTTGAGCGGCGGCGGGGGCTGGTCATGGGTGTCGTGGCGCTGGGGGGCTCGGCGGCTGCCATCTTCTTCCCGCCGTGGGCGGCTTATCTGCAGGGCTGGCTGGGGTGGCGGGGCGGCTTTCTTGTGTTCGCCGGTCTCACCCTGCTGCTGGCGCCGGCCGTCTGGTGGCTGGCCCGGCGACCCGCTGGCGGCATCCCGGCATGGGAGCGACGGGCGGCGGTGGCCGGGCAGGTGTCAGCCCCAGCCGGCCCCCCGCCAAGCTGGGGGATGTTCCTGCGCTCCGCCGATTTCTGGGTCATCACGCTGGGCGTTGGCACCCTGATGGCGCTCAACGGGGCGATCATGGCGTCCCTGGTGTCCTATGGGCGGGCGTTGGGGCTGGACGCCCTGACGGCGGCCAGTCTCGTGTCCACCGTGGGTATGACCGCGATGGTGGGCAAGCTGGTGTTCGGTGTCCTGGCCGACCGGGTGGATTTGCGCTGGGCCCTGCGCTTGGGGTTGCTGGCGGGGGCGGTGGCCATGGTGCTGTTCGCTCTGGCCAGGGACGGGCGTCCCCTGTACGTCGCTGCGCTGGTTTACGGCCTGTCCCTGGGCGCCTTGCTGCCGGTCTGGGGGGCGCTGACGGCTCAGTGCTTCGGGCTTGGCCATTACGGCAGGGCGCTGGGTGCCACCCGGGCCGCCATGACACCCATCAACTTCGCCTATCCGCTGCTGGTCGGTGCCCTGTTCGACTGGACCGGTAGCTACCGCCCGGCTTGGGCCGCCCTGTCCGCCCTGGCCCTGCTGGCCCTGGGCCTGAGCTTTCTGCGCGGACGGCAGCCATCACGATAACAAGCGTTTCACCAGAGGGAGAAAGCGCCATGGCGCCGCAGAAACTGGCAGGGAAAGTCGCTTTGGTAACGGGGGGCGGGCAGGGGGTCGGCCTTGGTATCGCCCAGGCCTTGGCCGCCGCTGGTGCCGCCCTGGTCATCACCGGTAGGGATGTGGCGAAGCTGGAGGCGGCGGCGCGTGACCTGTCCCCGCTGGGAACGGCCGGTGTCGCCATCTGCGCCGGCGACGTGCGGCGGCGTGCCGATGCTGAAGCGGCGGTGAAGGTGGCTTTGGACCGCTTCGGCCGCCTGGATGTCTTGGTCAACAACGCCCAAAGCTCCAAGCCTGGGACGTTGCTTGAGGATATCGACGACGAAACCATCGCCCTGACGCTGGAGTCCGGCCTGCTGGGAACCATCCGGCACATGCAGGCGGCCTTCCCTCACCTCAAGGAACGGGGTGGCTCCATCATCAATCTGGGGTCGCGGGAGGGCATTTACGGTGGCGCCGGCTTCGGCATCTATGCCGCCACCAAGGAAGGGGTGCGGGGCGTCAGCCGCGTCGCCGCGCGGGAATGGGGACGGTACGGCATCCGCGTGAACGTCATCTGCCCGGCGGCGTTGAGCCCCGTCGCCATCCAATACCTGGCCGACCATCTCGAGCAGGCGGAGATGTACCGCAAGGAGATCGCCCTGGGCCGTTTCGGCGATCCCCAGGCCGACATCGGGCCGGTGGCGGTGTTCCTGGCCAGCGACGACAGCCGCTACGTCACGGGGCAGACCCTCAATGCCGATGGCGGGCAGGTGATGCTGTAGCGAGCCCAAGAAAAACGGCCGGGCCCCAACGGGGATCCGGCCGTTCCGGTTGGTGATATGTATCAGATCTCGGCCGTCAATTCCGGCACGGCCTTGAACAGGTCGGCGACCAGGCCATAGTCGGCGATCTGGAAGATCGGCGCCTCTTCGTCCTTGTTGATGGCGACGATGACCTTGCTGTCCTTCATGCCGGCCAGGTGCTGGATGGCGCCCGAGATGCCCACGGCGATGTACAGCTCCGGCGCCACGATCTTGCCCGTCTGGCCAACCTGGTAGTCGTTGGGCACGAAGCCGGCGTCCACCGCCGCACGAGAGGCGCCCACGGCAGCCCCCAGCTTGTCGGCCAGCGCCTCCAGCAGGGGGAAGTTGTCGCCCGACTGCATGCCCCGGCCGCCCGAGACGATCACCCGGGCCGAGGTCAGCTCCGGCCGTTCGGACTTGGAGACCTCCTGGCTCACGAACTTGGACAGGCCGGAATCGGTGGCGCCGGACGCGGCCTCGACCGAGGCACTGCCGCCCGTGGCCGCCACCGCCTCGAACGCCGTGCCCCGCACCGTCGCCACCTTCACCGGGTCGGATGACTGCACGGTGGCGATGGCGTTGCCGGCGTAAATGGGCCGGGTGAAGGTGTCGGCGCTTTCCACACCGGTGATGTCGCTGATCTGCGCCACGTCCAGCAATGCGGCCACGCGCGGCGCCACGTTCTTGCCGAAGGTGGTGCTGGGCGCCAGCACATGGCCGTAGCCGCCGGCCTGCACCAGGTTCACCACCAGCGGGGCCACGTTCTCCGCCAGGCCGTGCGCCAGCTCGGCGGCGTCCGCCGTCAGCACCTTGGCCACACCGGCGACCTGGGCGGTCGCGTCCGCCACGGCGCCCACGCCCTGGCCCAGCACCAGCACATGCACCTCGCCACCCAGCTTGGATGCGGCACCCAGGGTGGTCAGCGTCGGGACCTTCACGCCTTCCGCGGAAGGCTCAGCGATAACAAGAGTCGTCATGGTCAGATCACCCGCGCTTCGGTCTTCAGCTTGGCCACCAGCTCCTGGACGGAGCCCACCTTCACACCCCCGGCCCGCTTGGCCGGCTCCGCCACCTTCAGCGTCTTCAGCCGCGGCGCCAGGTCCACGCCCAGGCTGGCGGCGTCCACTGTCTCCAGCGGCTTCTTCTTCGCCTTCATGATGTTGGGCAGCGAGGCGTAGCGCGGCTCGTTCAGGCGCAGGTCGGTGGTCACCACCGCCGGCAGCTTGAGGTCCACCGTTTCCAGACCGCCGTCGATCTCACGGGTGACCGCGACCGTGCCTTCAGCGGGCACCACCTTGCTGGCGAAGGTGCCCTGGGCCCAGCCCAGCAGCGCCGCCAGCATCTGGCCGGTCTGGTTGGCGTCGTCGTCGATGGCCTGTTTGCCCAGGATGACCAGGCCGGGCTGTTCCTTCTCCGCCAGCGCCTTCAGCGCCTTGGCCACGCCCAGCGGCTGCGTCTCCGCATCACTCTGCACCAGGATGGCGCGATCGGCACCCATGGCCAAAGCCGTGCGCAGCGTCTCTTGCGCCTGGGTGGGGCCCACGCTCACCACCACGATCTCGGTGGCCTTGCCCGCCTCTTTCAGGCGAACCGCCTCCTCAACCGCGATCTCGTCGAACGGGTTCATCGACATCTTGACGTTGGCCGTGTCCACACCCGTGCCGTCCGCCTTCACGCGAACCTTCACGTTGTAGTCAACGACCCGCTTGACCGCGACCAGCACTTTCATTCGCTTACATCCTTGGAAGTCAAACGATTGGTACTTATGCTCCTGACCAGTCCAGCATCAGGCGCGTGTAGGAAATGTTGATGCCCGGCTGGAAGGTCGGGGCACCGGCTGCCAGGCGGAAGTCGGGGATGCGGGTCAGCCACTCCTCCAGGAAAATGGTCAGTTCCGACCGTGCCAGGTTGGCCCCGACGCAGCGGTGCGGCCCCTGGCCAAAGGTGCCGACGCTGTTGATGCGGCGGGAAAAATCGACCTTCAGCGGGTCAGGATATGTCGCATCGTCGAAATTCATCATGGCCGGTGGCGCGATCACCTGGTCCCCCGCCTTCACCAGGGCCGGCCCCACCTGCCGGTCCGCCACGCATAGGCGGCCGGTCCCGGCGGTGACGGTGGGGAAGCGCCGCAGCAATTCCTCCACCACGCTGCTGATCGCCGTGGGATTATCGATGATCTGACGGCGGTGATCCGGGTTTTCCGCCAGGAAGCGGGCGAAGAAGCCCAGGGTGTTGGCCACGGAATCCAGGCCGCCGATCAGCAGCAGGGTGCACATGCTGAGCAGCTTGTCCTCCGCCATGCGGGCACCGTCGATCTCTTGCAGCGACAGCCAGCTGATGAGGTCATCGGCGGGATTCTCGCGGCGCGCATGGACGATGGGCGCCAAATAGGCGGCCAGGCCGCGGATGACCTCCGCCTTGTTGCTGCCGGGGCGGATGATCTTCGCCACTTCCTCCAGCAGGCCCAGGCGGTGCTCCTCCGGCAGATCGACCAGGCGCAGGAAGACGATGATGGGCAGCTGGAAGGCGAAATCCGTCATGAAGTCGCAGCCGCCCTTGGGCCTCAGCCCCTCGATCAGCTCGATCGCCAGCTGCCGCACGCCCGGTGCCAGTTCCGCCACGCCCTTGCGCGACAGGGCCACCGACAGGTGGTGACGGTATTTCGTATGGTCGGGCGGGTCCTGATGGATGGGGGTGAAGCCTTCACCGGCCGGGTTGTTGGCGCGGGGCACCACCAGCATGCGGCTGGAGAAGCTGTCGCTGTCGCGCAGGACCTGGTTCACCAACTTGGCGTCCGCCACATACCAGTGGCCGCCGTTGTTGCGCGTCCAGAAGATGGGTGGCGCCTTGCCTTTCAGCCTGTACAATTCCTCGAAGAAATCCGATTCCGGCGGGCCCGGGGCGTAGACGTCGTAATCGAATACCAGTTCGGGCGGCACGTGCGCCGGAACGTCCATGTTCATGGGATACACGGGCATGTGGGTTCACTCCTGAGACTGAGAGCCGGCCGCCAAGCCCGTGGCCCACGCGCTCAGCCTGTTCCAAAGCAAATGACGGGTGGAGGCGAAGTTGTGCATGTGCGCCATCGTTGGCGTGATGCTGAGGGTGATGTCTTGGCTGTTGGGGAAGGCGGCTGGTTCCTGGTGGGGGCGCACGCTGGTGTCACGCTCCCCAAAGCCAAGGAAGACCGGGACGCGCGTGGCCTCCGCTTCGTCAGCGACGAAGCCAGGGGACATCATGGCGACGACGCAGTTGGGAATGGTCAGGCTGCCGAAGGGTGGGGCCGTCCGTCGAATGGGATAACCGCCAGCCATGTCCGCCGCCAGAATATCGGGCGGCACGTCCTCCCAATGGAATGGATAGCGGAAATCGGCCACACCCGCGGCTGACTCCGCAACGGAGAGGTCGGCGCCCTTGGTCTGGCGGTCATATTGATAAGTGTCGATGCCCTGCTGGACCTCTGCCGTGGTTCTTTGGGGCAGCACGGTATGGATGGCGCTGTACCCCAGGACGGCAATGGCATCGAAACAGGCGTGCCGGCCCTGCATCAGAATGCTGACACCGCCGCCCATGGATTGCCCGGCCCCAATGAAAAGGGCGTCGGGCAGAGCGGGCAGGAAGTCCGACAGCGTTCCCCGGCGTACCTGCTCCATAACCGACAGCACGGCCTTCGCATTGGCGTCGGCGATATCCTCGATCGTTATCTCGGCCAAGCCGTCGGTGCAGCTTTCGCCTACCCCCAGGTGATCATAGGCGATCACCACATGACCTTGAGACGTGTGGTGTTCCGCCTGGCTGTATCCGTGGTGACCGGGGAAGGCCATGTCGTAATAGCCACGGGCATAGCCGCCGCCAGGGGCCAGGAAGAAAATCCGTCCACTAGGCGGAAGGTCGCCCAGCGCGAAGACGGTCATGGCGATCCATCTCTCATCATCAACCGGGACGTTGAAATCCATGCGCCGCATCATTGTGGGCTCTTTCCTCGGTATCGTGCCCGCGATAGACCACGCGGCCGTCGGAACGCAGTAAGGGCGGAACCTGCGGGCGCGATCAAGGCAGCGGGGCAGGGGATCGTATTCTTGATGTCAGGGGGGCGGGGCTGGTGCCGCTGGGCGGATGTGGCATGGATGGAGCGTTGGCCGGCGCCGGTGTCGCCACCGGCCGGCAATTCCACGACATCATGCTTTGAAGGACGGCCCCCATGCCCAAGATCACCTTTATCGACCCTGACGGCCACCGCCACGATCTGGAGGCTGAAGAAGGGCAGTCGGTGATGAAGGTGGCCGTCGCCCACGGCGTGCCGGGCATCGAGGCGGACTGTGGCGGGGCCTGCGCCTGCGCTACCTGCCATGTCTATGTCGATCCGGATTGGGCGGCGGCGGCCGGTTCCCCCCAAGGGGACGAGGCCGCCATGTTGGAGTTTGCGGTGGAGCCGCAGCCGACCTCGCGGCTGTCTTGCCAGATCAAGATGGGGCCGGCATTGGATGGCCTGCTGGTCCGCATTCCGCTCAGCCAGCACTGACCCTCAGCATCCACGAAGGCCCCGAGCCTGTGCGCCCGGGGCCTTTTCGTGCGCCTTCAGCTGACCAGGAATCCGCCATCGACCGCCAGCGCCTGGCCGGTGATGGCCCGGGCGGCAGGACTGGCCAGGAACAGGCAAGCGTGGGCGATATCCTCGGGCTGACCCATCATGCCCAGGGGCACGCGGCCGGGCTGCGTAATGGGGCCACCGACCTCCAGGCCGCGGGCGCGCATGTCGGCTGTCGCCTCGCGCGCGCCCTCCGTGGCTGTGCCGCCCGGCAGCACGGCGTTGACCCGGATGCCGTGGGGCCCGGCCTCCAGCGCGCTGGTCCGCGTCAGGTTGGTCAGGCCGGCCTTGCTGGCGTTGTAGGCGGCATTGTGGAAGACAACCGCCCGTTCCCCGCTGACGGAGGAGACGTTGACGATCGCGCCGCCGCGTTTGGCGGCGATCATGCGTCGCAGGCCCTCCCGCACGGTGAGGAAGGAGCCGCGCATGTTCACGGCGTGGATGCGGTCCCACTGTTCCACCGTCATGTCCAGCAGCGGGTACTTGGGGAAGATGGCGGCGGAGTGGATCAGGATGTCGACACTGCCGAACGCGTCGGTCGCCTGGTCATAGAGGGCCTGAACCGAGGCCTCGTCGGAAATGTCGACGGCCGCGGCGATGGCGCGCCCGCTGGCGGCCGTCACCAGGTCGGCGGTCTCGCGCGCGGCGTCGGCCAGGATGTCCGCCGCCACAACGGCGGCGCCGGCCTTGGCGAAAATCTGCGCGACGGATCGGCCGATGCCGCGCGCCGCCCCCGTCACCACCGCCACCTTGCCATCAATACGGAAGGGGGTATCTGCACCGTCGGTCATTCCGTCGCCTCTCCTGATTGCCGCATCCGGGCTTTCCCGTCTGGATGTTGTCCCGGTCCTGGCCGGGCGCGACCCTCTTATTAGCCCATGTGCGGTGGTCCCGTTGGCGACGGTATGCAGACATCACACCCATGCTGGCTTGCCCCCCTGGGCTGCCACCCGCGCACGCCCTTTCTATGATGCCGTCCAAAGGGACCCGAGGGTCAGGGGGAGGACATGAGCGAGAGTGTTGTGAAGGGGACCGCCGGCGTGGTGGTGGCCGGGGCGGGCCAGGCGGCGGCGCAACTGGCCCAATCCCTGAGGCAGGGGGGCTATGGCGGACCCGTCACGCTGGTGGGGGATGAAGGCTTCCTTCCCTATGAACGGCCGCCCTTGTCCAAGGACTATCTCGGCAACAAGCGCGATGCGGCCCAGCTACTGCTCCGCAGGCCGGAATTCTGGGCGGAGCGCCAGGTGACCTTGCGTTTGGGGCAGGCCATCGTGGCTGTTAATCGTGAGGCTTCCAACGTCACCTTGGCCGATGGCGCGATCCTTTCTTATGAATGGCTGGTCTGGGCCACCGGTGGGCGGCCTCGCCGTTTGCCGTGTCCGGGGGCTGATCTCGCCGGGGTCCATACCATCCGCACCATCGTCGACATCGACGCCCTGAAACGGGACCTCGCCCAGCCGCGCCGGGTGGTGGTGATCGGCGGCGGCTATATCGGCCTGGAAGCCGCTGCGGTGCTGCGCGGCATGGGCCTGCCGGTGACGGTGCTGGAGGCCCAGGAACGCCTGTTGGCCCGCGTGACCTCGCCCGTGGTGTCCCAATTCTTCCTGGACCTGCACCGCCGGGAGGGGGTGGACGTGCGCCTGGGCGCGGCCGTCAGGCGGCTGACGGGGACGGAACGGGTCGTGGGCGTGGAATTGGCGTCCGGCGAAATCCTCCCTGCCGACCTGGTGGTGATGGGCGTGGGCATCATCCCTAATGTCCAGGTCTTGGCCACGGCCGGCCTGTCTTGTCCCAACGGCGTGGAGGTGGACGCCCATTGCCGCACCAATGACCCCCATATTCTGGCCATTGGTGACTGCGCCTTGCATCCCAGCGCGCACGCCGCGGTTCCCCTGCGCCTGGAATCCGTGCAGAACGCGATCGACCAGGCGAAGACGGCGGCGGCGACCATCCTTGGTGTGCCGCAGCCTTATACGGCGCTGCCCTGGTTCTGGTCGGACCAGTACGCCGTGAAGATGCAGACGGCTGGGCTCTGCCTGGGGTACGATCAGGCGGTGGTGCGGGGGGACGCGTCCCGCCCGCCCTTTTCCGTGGCCTATTTGCGCGATGGTCGCCTGATCGCCGTTGATTGCCTTTCTGCGCCCAAGGACTTCATGGCTGGCAAGACCCTGATCGCCGGGCAAGCCCTCATGGACCCGGAACGGCTGGCGGATCCGGGTGTGGATCTGAAAGCCGCGCGGATCAGCACCGAATAGCCTCGGCTTGCAGGAAGCTCAGCCGCAAATCCTGGACACCGCGGTAGGCGTCGCGCACGGCCTCGCCAATCCGGGCCACCGTCCTGGCGTCGCCGATGCGGATGACCGGCACGGGAACATCCGCCAGCGCGTCCGCCAAGGCCGTGTCAGGCACCAGGCCATGAGCCAGCAGCACCGCGCTGGCGGGCTGCGGCCGGGGCTCCGCGTCCCCGGTCTTCAGCATGACATGGTCGTCCTCGACGGCCGTCAGTCGCGTGTGGTCGAGAATGCGGATGGCGGTGTTGGCATGCAGCCGCTTCAGCAGATGCATGCGGTACAAGGGCTCGGCATTGCGGGCCAGGAACTGGGCGCCGGATCGTGAGACCAGCAGGACATGCTGGCCCAGCTTGGCCAGATGCTCGGCCGTCTCGGTGCCGGTTTCACCGCCGCCATAGATCACGATGGGGCGATCGGCGGAGGACTGGGGCAGGTGCCCTTCACCCAGCAGCACCTCGAACGCGGGGCCCGTGGAAAGCCCTTTGCTGCCTTCCAGGGGCAGGGGCGCCTGCCGGGATCCGTTGGCGAGGACGATCACGGCCGGCTGGTCATTCCGTAGCTGGTCCGCCGTGACGGCGGTGCCGGTGCGGACGGTGACGCCGCTGGCGGCCAGGCGGCGCAGCAGGAAGTCCCGATACCAGAACAGCTTTTCCTTGCCCGGCGGCGTCGCCGAAGAGACCAGGTTGCCGCCCAGCGCCGCCCGCTTTTCGTAGAGCGTGACCTGGAAGCCCGCCTGGTCCAGCAGCAGGGCCGCCGTGATCCCGCCGGGGCCGGCGCCCACGACGGCGGCCCGGTGGCCCTGCCCGAAACGGTCGATGAGCGGGTCCGTCTCATGGCCGCAACGCGGGTTCTCGGCGCAGCCCACACCCCGGTTGCCGCCGGTTTCCTTGATGCACCAGTTGCAGGAGGTGCAGGGCCGGATGTCGTCGGCCTTCCCCGCCTGGGCCTTCTTCGGCCAGAGCGGATCGGCCAGCAGGGCGCGGCCCAAGGAGATGATGTCGGTGTCGCCCTGGGCGATGGCGGCCTCCGCCGCGTCCGGGCGGCGGATCACGCCGGCGCAGATGACCGGCTTGCCCGTCGCCTTCCGGATGCGGCGCGCCATGGGCAGGCGCCACCCCTCGGGCACGGACATGGGCTCGACGATGACATCCACCCGGTCCAGGGACCCGCACGAGATATCGATGGCGTCGACGCCCGCCTCGCAGAGCCTGGGGGCGATCCGCTCGCTATCCTCGACGGTGAGTCCCCCTTCGATGAAGTCCGACACCGACAGGCGGTAGAGCAACGGCCTGTCGCCGATAGCGTCCCGCACGGCGCGGATGACCTCAAGGGGGAAGCGCAGTCGGCGCTCGAAGTCACCGCCCCATTCGTCATTCCGCTGATTGACCAGGGGGGACAGGAACTGCTGCAGCAGATAGCCATGGGCACCGTGCAGCATGACCGCGTCGTATCCGGCCTGAACCGCCATGGCGGCCGCAGCGGCATAACGCTGGATCAGGCGCTCCATCTCATGAGCCTCGAGGGCCCGGGGCGTGGCGTTGAGATACGGGGACTTGAGCGGCACGGCCGACGGCGCGACGGGCTGGCGGCCGATTACCGACTCTCTCGACTGCCGGCCGGCGTGGCTGAGCTGAACGCAGGCACGCGCACCCGCCGACTGGATGGCGGCGGCCAGCTTGCCATGCCCCGTGCGAAAGAAGGGCGTATCCAGCCTCAACTGAGGGGCCAGAGAGCTGAAGCCGTCGCGGCCATCTACGCAGGTGAATTCCACCACCACCATGCCCACCCCGCCCAGTGCCCGTTCCCGGTAGTAAGCGATCAACTCCGGCGACACCGAACCGTCGGCGTTACCGAGATGGCTTTCCATCGGCGCCATCATCAGCCGGTTTTTCAGCTGGAGATTCCGAATGGAGAAGGACGAGAACAGGTTTGGATAGTTCATGGGAAATTCCTCCAGTGGCGCTCTCTGGGCGTCTCGCTGAGAGGGTAGGCGGATATATCAGCATGGATAATACCCAGTGGATAAAATACACAATTTCGTTTCGTTAAAAATATTGTTTAAAGATGCTGGGAGCTGTTCGTTATTTCGAAAATATGCGTGATCACTCCATTGTCGGATGATCGTCTTCGTGCCGAGCGGTCCTGGACGCTGGATGTGCCAATCTTTAAGAGCCTGGCCCATAAATAAGTTGAGTGATATCAGTCGCTTGTGATTCGTTCTGTTTGCGAAGACGAGAATGGATCCCAAGATTATGTGGACTGATATCACCCGTCGCCAGTATCGGCAGGATCATCTGAAGTATGCAAGCGATCTGACGAACGAAGAATGGAATGTCCTGTGCCCGGCGCTTCCTGGCGCGTACCGGCGGGGCCGGCCGCGAGAGGTAGAACTGCGGTCGGTGGTGGAGGCGATTTTCTACGTGCTGGAGGGCGGATGCTACCGGACAGCTTTCCGCCGCGGACAACGGTGCAGCGTTACTTCTACGCCTGGCGGAACGATGGGACGTGGAAGCGGCTGAACCATTTATTGCTGATGCGTACGCGGGAAAGGATGGGCCGCGAGGCCAGTCCCAGCGCCAGCGTCATCGACAGCCAGTCGGCCAAGACCACGGAAGCCGGTGGCGTGCGTGGGTATGACGCGGGCAAGAAGGTGAAGGGCCGCAAGCGCCATATCATCACGGATACCAACGGGTTACTGGTCGGTGCCGTCGTTCATGGCGCCGATATCCAGGACCGTGATGGCGCTCCTTCGGTACTGGCTTCGATCTGTGCCGCGTTCCCTTGGCTGCGGCAAGTCTTCGCCGATGGCGGCTACGCGGGCGACAAGTTGGAGACCGCCCTGGCCACCGTGGGCAATTGGACCCTGGAGATCATCAAGCGATCCGACACCGCCCAGGGCTTCGTCGTCCTGCCCAGGCGTTGGGTGGTGGAACGGACTTTCGCTTGGTTAGGCCGCAATCGGCGCCTCGCTAAAGACTTCGAACGGGGAACCGACACCGCAACCGCATGGATCTTCGCCGCAAGCGTCAAGCTCCCCACCAGGAGATTGGCGCGCACCTAAAACCACTTATCCGATTCCGGGCCGGACTCTGACTGTAAATCGGCCAGCGCTTTGGATGCCGATCGGCATCGTGACCAATTGATTGTAATAAGATTTGTGGGGTCATTTGGCCGCGCCGATTTACAACTAGAATTGAATCAGAGCCAATGTTCGGTGCTGATTAACACAGCAGACACGGCTTCAAACTTGGGGCTGACAACGAGTGCATATATCTAAGCTGAGCTGATAAATGGTGGCTCGAGTGGCAGCTTTAGCAAGTTTGGGTCGCAAGCCGGGGGGCGCACTCTGATGTTGGCTTGTACATTCGGCCATTTCCTTGTCACCATCACAAGCGGTGGTTTCATCGGCTGGAGGCGCTTAGCGGTAACACTTGCGACGATGGGCCTACCGACACCTCGCGCGTACCGCCAGCCGCGACCCAGCGGCGGCCGGCTTTGTCCCAATATTGAAGGCTACGCAGTGGAACATGGATAATCACCGGCTTGGTCTCACCGGCATCCAAGTGGATACGGTCGAAGCCTGCTAGCGCCTGCGCGGCGAAGCGGACACCGATGGGTACGCCCTTGGCGCCCTTGGGGGCGCTCAGATAGACCTGGGGCACTTCATCGGACGCTACGGCGCCTGTGTTCTTGACCTTGAAGGCCACGTCCAGACCGCCATCCGGTGCGTGCCGCACGGATAGGCCGGAATAGGCGAAGGTGGTGTAGCTCAGACCGTGGCCGAAAGCGTATAGCGGGGCGATGCCGTTGCGCACGAACCAGCGGTAACCGATATCCAGCCCTTCCGAATAGGTGACGTCGCCATCCGGCCGGCGGCCGCGCTCCGGATAGCGCGGGTCGGTGGCGGGATAATCGGTTAGAGCCCGTGCCCAGGTGAAGGGTAGCCGGCCGGCCGGGCTGATGGTACCGGTCAGCACGTCCATGGTCGCCTCGCCGCCCTGGTCGCCCGGCCACCACATGTTGACCACGGCCTTCACCTTGGACAGCCAAGGCATGGCCACGGGATAGCTGGTGTTCAGCACGACAACGGTATTGGGGTTGGCGCTGGCGATGGCGTCGATCATCGCGTCCTGGCCGCCGGCCAGGCCGAACAACGGCGCCTGCCGCGCCCAGGCGAAGATCACCACTTTCTTGGCCTTAGCTCCGATGGCGACGGCGTGGTTCAAGTTTGCCGCGCGTTGCGCCGGCGTTACCCAATTCAGGCGGATCTGGACCGGCGCCCGTGAGGTGTCGTCGCTGGTCACCACCTCCACCGTGTGCCGGCCTTGGGTTAGGGCCACGTCGCGGCGGACGTTGTTCAGGCCGTCGGTTGTCGACAGCAGGTTGTCCTGCCCCGGCTGCACGGTGTCGCCATGCCGTGCCCCGATCAGGCCGCTGGTGTGGCCCACGACCTTGCCGTCGATGCGCAATTCGGCATGCGCGCCCAGCACCTGTAGGTACAGGCCGTAGATGCCTTCCGCCGGCACCTCCAGTTCCCCTCGCCAGGTGTAGAACGACCCGGCCGGCTGGGCGTTGGCGCCCGTCTCCGTGAAGTCCAACGCCGCGTCCCGCCCCACGGCCAACTCACCCTTGAAGCGTTGCAGGCCCGGCTTGCCGTCCGCCGAGTACAATGCCGGTGGGATGGGGGTGCCGGTCATGTCGTCGCCCACGGCGTACTGGATGTCGATACCGGGGCGGCCGGCGTAGCGGCGCTGCATCAGTTCCACGACGCTGTGCTGGGTTTCCGTCAGGCCCAGGGAATGCTCCGCGTTGATGCCTAGCGCCACCACTTGGCCGGCACCTGGGCCGATCAGCGCAAGGCCGGCATAATCCTCGGCCTTCAGGGGCAAGGCTCCGCCCTCGTTCTTCAGCAGGACGGCGGCATCGCTGCTGGTCTTGCGGATGATGGCCGCCAGGCGCGGGTCGGGCGCCTGGCCCGTGGGCTGGTGGGTCTTGCCGTCCAGGAAGCCGAAGCGGTTCATCTCATGCACGACGCGGATCGCGGCGCGATCAATGTCCGCCATGGCGATGGTGCCGGTTTTCAGCGCCGTCGCCATGTTGGTGGGCGCCGGGACATCCGGGAACTGGCCGCGCATGCGCACGGCGCTGGAAACGGCGGCCGGCGGCGCGCCCTTTTCCTCCGGCATGCTGCGCTCGAACACCCGGCCCAGCACCGCCAGGCTCATGGTCAGCGGTTCAACCGGTTCGGGGTTGTTGTCAAAATAGGAACGGGTAATGGTCAGCCAGGGGCTGCCGGGCGGCATCAGCCCGGGCATTTCCATGTCCAGGCCGGCCTTCAGGTCGGTGGCGGCATGCACCGCCCCCCAGTCCGACGTGACGAAGCCTTTGAACCCCAGTTCCCCCCGCAAGGTGGTGTCCATCAGGTCGGCGTTGCTGCAGGCGTATTGGCCGTTCACGTAATTGTAGGCGCACATCAGCGAGGAGACGCCAGCGTCCACCGCCGCGGCGAAGGGTGGCAGGTAGACCTCATGCAGGGTCTGGGCGTCCATGGTGGTCTTGTAGCCCATGAGGTCGTAACCCAGGTAGTGCTTGGCCTGGGCCATCACCCCCTGGCCCTGGATGCCCGTGATCTGCGCCGCACCCAGCGCGCTGGTCAGCAACGGATCCTCGCCGAAAGTGTTCCAGCCGCGACCGAAGCTGATGTCGCGCAGCATGTTGATGAAGGGTTCCAGCGCCACGTCCACCCCCAGGCGGCGGGCCTCCAGCCCGATGATGGCGCCGTTCTGCTCCGCATCCTCTCGGCTGAAGGTGGCGGCCAGTCCCATGGTGGCAGTGGGCGCCGCCGATGGCTCGCGCGTCAGGATGCCGGGAGGGCCATCGGCGAAGCGCATTGGCGGAATGCCCAGGCGGGGCACGCCGGCCAGATAACCGGCTTCGCCCTGATCCGTCGCCGACGGCTCCTGCGCCCCCCGGATGAGGGCGATCTTCTCATCCAGCGTCATCCGTGCCACCAGGTCGACGGCCCGGGGATCGCTTTCCGTCTCCGGCGCCGGCGCATCGGTGGCGGGGACGCGGGGCACCGCCGCCGTCGCGGTTCCGGCGATCACGGCCAAGGCTGCCGCTGAGCCCAGCAGGCAGCGTGTGCGGGAAGAACGAACCGTTCGGTGGAGTTTCAGCCCAGGCATCACTCCCTGGTTTCCACCCCTGCCCTGGATGTACGCCCATGTCCGAGCCGTTGCCCCGTCACATCGTCACCTCTTACGAGAATGAGCTGCAGCGCCTGGACGCGTTGCTGGCGGAAATGGGCGGCCGGGCCGAACAGCAGCTGGCGGACGCCACCCGTGCCGTGCTGGATCGCAACGACGCGCTGGCGCGTGAGACCGTGGCCCAGGACCAGGTGCTGGACGCCCTGGAGCATGAGGGGAAAGC
>NZ_BACU01000204.1 GCF_000333275.1 Azospirillum sp. B4
CGGCTGGGACCCCGCCAAGGTCAGCCCCCACGTGTTGCGCCAAGCCTTCGCCACCCACCTGNTGGACCATGGCGCCGACCTGCGCTCCGTCCAGAAGATGCTGGGCCATGCCGACATCGGCACCACCCAGATCTACACNCACGTCGTGGGCGAGCGCCTGCGCCGCACGGTGGAGGAGCACCACCCGTTGGCCAAAGGGAAGGGACCAGCCAAGCAGTAGGGGCAGGGGCCGGGATTCGATAGCGCTGGCCCCTGGCCCGCGCTCATGGTAATCAGCCGCCTTCGACCTTTGTGCGGCCCGCCCTTCGGCGCCGCGCCTCCTTACAAGCAGTTGTAAGCCGAACCCATGCATTTCCTTGAATTTGAAAAGCCGATCGCCGAACTCGAAGGCAAGATCGATGAACTCCGCCACCTGTCCGATGGCGGCGGCATCAACATCGCCGACGAGGTCCGCAAGCTCGAGGACAAGGTCGACAAGCTGCTGCGCTCGACCTACGCCAAGCTCAGCCCGGCCCAGAAGGTCCAGGTGGCGCGCCATCCCAACCGGCCGCACTGCCTGGACTACATCAACGCCCTGATCACCGACTTCACGCCGCTGGCGGGTGACCGCGCGTTCGGTGAGGACCGCGCCATCGTCGGCGGCCTGGGCCGTTTCCGCGGCCGGTCGGTGGTGGTCATCGGCCAGGAAAAGGGCCATGACACCGACACCCGCATCCGCCACAACTTCGGGTCGGCCAAGCCCGAGGGCTACCGCAAGGCCCAGCGCCTGCTGAACCTGGCCAGCCGCTTCAGCCTGCCGGTCATCACCCTGGTGGACACTGCCGGCGCCTATCCCGGCGTGGGGGCTGAAGAGCGCGGCCAGGCCGAAGCCATCGCCAAGTCGATCGAGACCTGCCTGCGCGCCCGCGTTCCCATCGTCTCCGCCGTCATCGGCGAGGGCGGGTCGGGCGGCGCCATCGCCATCGCCACGGCCGACCGCGTGCTGATGCTGGAGCACTCGATCTATTCCGTCATTTCGCCGGAAGGCTGCTCGGGCATCCTGTGGCGCAGCAACACCAACGCCGCCGACGCGGCCGCCGCTCTGCGCCTGACCGCCCAGGACCTGAAGGAACTGGGCGTCATCGACCGCATCGTCATGGAACCCATCGGTGGCGCGCACCGCCGGCGCGAGGAGACCATCCTGGCCCTGGGCAACGCCATCGACGACAGCCTGGACTCCATGCGCGGCCAGGATGGCGGCACCCTGATCGCCCGCCGCCGCGAGAAGTACCTGAGCATGGGCCAGAAGGGCCTGGGCTGAGGTTTCATCCTCATGAACGCGGGAGAAAGGCGCTTCCCGGGAGGGGGCGCCTTTTTCTATACCCGCTGTTCCCGTAGGGGCAGCAGCAGCGCCAGCCCGGCCAGGAACAGCGCCAGCACGGTGGCCATGCCGGCGCGCTGGCTGGCGAAGGCGGCGGTGGCGGCGCCATAGGCCAGGGGCCCCAGGGCGCTGACCGCCCTGCCGGACAGGGCGTACAGCCCGAACATCTCCGCCTCCAGACCCGGCGGCGACAGCCGCGCCATCAGGGACCGGGCGGCGGCCTGGGCGGGGCCGAAGCAGGCGCCCAGTCCCAGGCCCAGCAGCAGCAGCCACTGCTGGTCGCCGCTGAAAGGGATGGGCAGGCCCAGCGGTGGCAGGAAACCGCCGGCGCGCGTGCCCACCAGCACCATGCCGCCGCCGGACAGGATCAGGCCCAGCAGGCTGATGACCAGCACGCGCTTGGCGCCGAAGCGGTCGTCGGCCCAGGCCATGACGGCGGCGCCCAGGCCGGCGCTGACGTTCAGGATGATGGCGAACAGGATGATCTGCCCCGGCTCCATCCCGAACTCGGTGGCGGCGAAGATGCCACCGAACTGCACCAGGGTGGCGATACCGTCGCGCCACAGGGCGCTGGCGACCAGGAAGCGCAGGATGTCCGGCCGGCGCGGCAGGCCACGCACGGTGGCGGCCAGGGTGGACAGGCCCTGGCGAACGGCGGCGCCGGGCGCCAAGCCCTTGTCCGCCCGATCCGGCACCCAGCGGAACAGCGGCAGGACGAACAGCGCCATCCACAGGGCCACCAGCAGGTTGCTGGCTCGCACCCCCTGCTGCGCGTCGGTGCCCAGCAGGCCGAACAGGGGATGGTCGGTCTTGATCAGCAGGGCCAGCGCCAGCAGCAGCACGATCAGCCCGCTGGCATAGCCGGAGCCCCAGCCCCAGCCGCTGACCCGGCCCAGCAGGCGGGACGGCGCCACGGCCGGCAGCAGGGCGTTGTAGAAGACGTGGGCCAGTTCGGTGGCGACGGCGCCCAGGGCGGCGGCTCCCAGGGCCAGGGGGATGGACGCTGGCGTGGGCGCCACCCGCCACAGGGTGGCGGTGGCCAGGACCACCAGGGTGGTGAACCCGGCGATCCACGGCTTGCGCCGGCCGCTGCTGTCGGCGATGGCGCCCAGCACGGGGCTGGCCACGGCGATGACGATGCCAGCCGCGCCCATGGCCGATCCCCACAGGGCGGCGCCCCGCACGGGATCGCCCACCACCGCCTTGGTGAAATAGACGCTGAAGACGAAGGTGGCGACCAGGGTATGGAAGGGGGCGGTGGCCCAGTCGTACAGGCACCAGGCGGCAATGCGGCCCCAGCGGGCCTGCACCGCAGCCCCGTTCCCTGTCCGCGTGGCGCCAATGTTCATCCCGTTTCCCCATCCCTGTGGTGTCGGGGAAGCTGGCACGGGGCAACACCGCCCGGCAAGTGATGGTTCAGGGCGCCGGGGAAGCGCCCCTAGCTGCGCAGCACCAGGCGGGAACAGCCGCCACCGGCCGGCTGCACGTCGCTGGCCAGCCCCGCCAGGGTCAGCATGGCCTGCACGTCCAGGATGGTGTCCGTGGACCGGGTCAGGGTCAGGCTGACGTTGCGGCAACCCATCTTCCGGAAGCGCGTGACCGCGTCCAGGATGTGGCGGGCGGGGGCGGAGGAACGGGGCGGC
>NZ_BACU01000203.1 GCF_000333275.1 Azospirillum sp. B4
GTTTCGCCCTTTCCCTATCAGCGATTGATGCCGATCCCACGATGAAAAAGCTCCTCCTGATCCTGATCGCCCTGGTTGTCCTTGGCGGTGCTGGCGCCGCCCTGGTCGTGGCCGCCACCACCTCCCCGGCGCCCTCCGCGCCCACCGAACGGGTGATCTCCAATGACCGCTTCCCGCAGTAAGGCCTGGGCCGGCCTGGCGCTGGCCGCCGGCCTGATGACGGCGCCGGTGGCCCTGGCCCAGACTTCCTCCGGGCCTACGCCGCTGTGGCCCCAGGGGCCGGCGCCGACCGTGGCGCCGGGGGCGGCCGCCCCAGGCGCGACCGCCACCCCGGGCGCGACTGCCCCGGGCGCGACCGATGGTCCCACCCCGCTGGGCGCGCCGGCCTACACGCCGCCGCAGCGCTCGTCCGCTTTCGAGGTCAAGCCCCTGGCGGCGGTGACGCCGGACGGTGGCGGCCTTCTGGACGCGGGGCAGGGTGGCCTGGGCCAGGCCCTGTGGGCCGACAGCCCGCGCGGCCTGGTCGACAGGGCGCTGGCCGCGCTGCCGGCCTCCAGCCCGTCGCCGGCGGTGCGCGCCCTGCTGGGCCGGGTGCTGATGTCAACCGGCACGGCCCCCCAGGCGGGCAAGGACGCGCGCAATTTCCTGGGCGCCCGGCTGGAGCGCTTGGCCCTGCTGGGCGACGGCCGGAACGCCGGCGCCATGGCCGCCCTGCCCACCGCGCTGGACGACGCTGGCGGGGCGGAGGCCTGGGCCCGGCTGTCGCTGCTGACTGGCGACGGGGCGGCGTGCGACCAGATGGCGGACCTGCAGAAGCGCTTCAACGACGGCGAAATCCAGATGCTGGGCGTCGTCTGCCAGGTGCGCGCCGGCTCCACCGACAACGTCATGCTGTCGCTGGACATCATGCGCGAGCAGGGGGTGAAGGATGATGGCTTCGCCCGCCTGGCGGAAACCGTCGGCGGCGCCCAGAAGGGCGCGCTGAAGGGCATCACCACCGTGTCGGCGGAAACGGTGGCGCTGGCCCGCGCCATGGGCCGGGGCCTGCCGGCCGATGTCCCCGTGGCGCAGATCCTGGCGCTGAACCCCGCAGCGGCGGCGGCCGTGGCCGACCTGCCCGACACGGCGGTGGCGCTGAAGCTGGCGGCGGGCGACCGGGCCGCGGCCCATGGCACCCTGCCGGCGGCGGCGCTGGCGCCGCTGTACAAGGCGGCCAAGGTCAGCCCGAGTGACCTCAAGAACGCCGTGGGCGTGGCCGACAAGCGCCAAGGCGCGGAACAGCGCGCCATCCTCTACCAGGCCCTGACGGGGGAAACGATCCCGTCGCTGAAGGGCGCCATCCTGGCCAAGGCCGTGGATGTGGGCGATCCGGCCCTGCTGGCCGGCGCTTGGGGCGACCTGCTGGCCCAGGAGTTGGAGCAGCTGGCGCCCGGCCCGGCCCTGAAGGACCTGGCGCCCGCCGCCACCCGCCTGCTGCTGCTGCAGAACCGGCGCGACCTGGCCCAGCCATGGTTCGAGCTGGCCCGGCAGACGGCGCAGGACGCGAAGGAGGGCAAGCCCCTGCAGGCCTATCTGCGCCTGGTGCCGCTGGCCGTGCTGGGCGGCCTGCTGCCCAGCGATGGCGCCAACTGGGGCCAGTGGCTGGACGCGGTGAAGGCGGATGCCGACGCCCCGTCCCGCCTGCGCGCCGGCAACACGCTGGCCCTGTTGACCGCGGCGGGGGAGAAGGTGGACCCGCTGTTGCTGGCCCGCACCGTCGCCGCGTCCGAGGCGCCCGGCGTCATTCCTGACGCCGCGACCTGGGTCCGGCTGTTCCAGTCCGCCGTCGCCGGCCGCAAGGGTGAGGTCGCGTTGCTGGCGCTGGCCACGCTGGCGGACGCGGGCCCGGCGGCCACGCCGCCCACGGTCGCGGCCAACGCCGTGTCGACGTTGGTCGCCGTCGGCTTGAAGGACGATGCCCGGCGCCTGGCGCTGGAGGCCGTTGCCGTCCAGGCCGGACCCTGAGCCCATGGCGCCGCGCGTCCCCAACCGCGAGACCGCCGGGGTGGCCGCCGGGGGAGCGCCCAAGAGGCGCGCCCCCGGCCGGCCGCGCGGCGCGACGCTGGCGCTGCCGCCGGGGGTGGACGCCTTCCTGGACATGCTGGTGGCGGAGCGGGGGGCGGCGGCCAACACGCGCGACGCCTACCGCCGCGACCTGACGGACGCGGCCCGCTTCATCGCCGGGCAGAAGGGCGGCACGGGGCCGGCCCTGGACCAGGCGGGCACGGACGACCTGCGGGCCTACCTGGACCACCTGGGTCGCGACGGCACCCAGGCGGCGGTGCGCACCGTGGCCCGCCGGCTGTCGGCCCTGCGCCAGTACTACAAGTTCCTGGTGTCGGAAGGCCGGCGCGACATCGACCCGGCCGCCGTGCTGGACGGCCCGCGCCTGGGCCGGCCGCTGCCCAAGATCCTGTCGGAGGCCGACGTCACCCGCATGCTGGACACGGCGGCGGCCCAGGGCGGGGCGGAGGGGCTGCGCCTGGCGGCGCTGCTGGAACTGCTGTACGCCACCGGTCTGCGCGTGTCGGAACTGGTGGGCCTGCCCCTGTCGGCCTTCAGCCGCGACGGCCGGGTGCTGGTGGTGAAGGGCAAGGGCGGGAAGGAGCGCATGGTGCCGCTGTCGCCGCCGGCGCGTGAGGCGCTGGCCGCCTACCTGCCCCACCGCGCCGCCTTCTTCTCCCCGGGGTCCCGCCCCCAGCCCAAGATGGAGGAGGAGGAGGAGGCCGGCGCCCTGCCCGACCTGGCCGACATCAAGGGGCAGGAGACGGCGAAGCGCGCGCTGGAGGTGGCGGCCAGCGG
>NZ_BACU01000202.1 GCF_000333275.1 Azospirillum sp. B4
ATTGGGTCCGGCACGCCGGGCATGCCGGCGGCGCTGGCCCTGGCCGAGGCCGGACGGCGGGTGCGCCTGCTGACCAAGACGGACGACCTGCCGGGCGGGTCCAGCCTGTGGGCGCAGGGCGGCGTCGCGGTGGCCCTGGGCGCCGGTGACAGCGCCGCGGACCACGCCGCCGACACCGTGGCGGCGGGGGCCGGCCTGACCGATCCCGCCATGGCCCGCCTGCTGGCCGAGTCGGGGATCGTGGAGATGTCGGCCCTGCTGGACCAAGGCCTGCCCGCCGACCGGGGTGCCGATGGCCTGCCCGTGCTGGGGCGGGAGGCGGCGCACGGCCGCCACCGTATCCTGCATGCCGGTGGCGACGCCACGGGCCGCACCCTGGTGACTTTCCTGGCCGCCCGTGTGCGCGCCACCTCCGGCATCACGGTCCACACCCGCACGGCGGCCGCCGACCTGGTGGTGCGTGAGGCCGGGCGCGGCCGGCGGGTGCAGGGCGTGCTGGCGTATGAGGATGCGGCCGGCTGGGTGATGCACGTGGCCCCGCACGTGGTGCTGGCCACCGGCGGCACCGGCCAGCTGTGGGCCGTGACCACCAACCCGGAAGAGGCCACCGGCGACGGCATGGCGCTGGCCGCCCGCGCCGGCGCCCACCTGGCCGACCTGGAATTCGTGCAGTTCCATCCCACCGCCCTGGCCGTGGCCGGCCCGCCCGGCCGCCGGCCCCTGCTGACGGAGGCGCTGCGCGGCGCCGGCGCCAAGGTGCTGGACGCCGGCGGCCACGCCTTCATGGCCGATGAGCATCCCGATGCCGAGCTGGCGCCCCGCGACGTGGTGGCGCGCGCCATCGGCCGGCGCGTGGCGCGGGGGGAGAAGGTGTTCCTGGACCTGCGGCCCCTGTGGGCGGCCGGCAAGGCGGAAAAATTCCCCACCGTGGCCGGCATCTGCGCCGAGGCCGGGCTGGACCCGGCTGCCGCCCCTGTGCCCGTGGCCCCGGCCGCGCACTACCACATGGGCGGCGTGCTGACCGATGCCGACGGCCGCACCTCCCTGCCCGGTCTGTGGGCGGCGGGTGAGGTCGCCTGCACCCATGTCCACGGCGCCAATCGCCTGGCCAGCAACTCCTTGCTGGAGGCGGTGGTGTTCGCCGGCCGCGTGGCGGCGGCGTTGGTGGCGGAGCCGGCGGTTACCCAGCCGGTGGCCGTGCCCGACGTTCCCCTCATTCCCGGCGGGGCCGCCGCCGCCGGGCTGGCGGGCCAGGCCCAGCTGCTGATGGCGGAGAAGGTGGGACTGGTGCGCGATGGCACCGGCCTGGCCGAGGCCGCCCTGCACCTGCAGGGGCTCAGCCTGGCGGCGGAGCGGCTGGCACCGGCCGGCGACTATGCCGGCATCCGCGCCGGCCTGGAACTGCGCAACCGCCTGGCGCTTTCCCGCCTGGTGGTGGAGGCGGCGCGGCGGCGTGAGGAAAGCCGGGGGGCCCACACCCGCGCCGACCATCCGGAAACCAGTGACGCCTGGCGTCACCACCAGATATTGACCTATGCCGACCTGGGCCGTGGGGCCGAGGCCGCGCCTGTCTCCACCCGGGAACACCGTCCATGAGCGCCCCGCTTTACCCCGTGATGTACGAAGGCCTGATCCGGTCGGCCCTGCTGGAGGATTTGGGCCGGGCGGGGGATGTCACCGCCGACGCCTGCATTCCAGAGGGCACGCAGGCCCGCGCCCTGTTCCAGGCCCGCCATGCCGGCGTCATCGCCGGGCTGGCCCCGGCGCTCTCCGCTTTCTCCCTTCTGGACCCAACGCTGTCGGTGCGCACCCTGGTGGCCGATGGCGCCCGCGTGGCCCCGGGCCAGGCGGTGGCGGTGGTGGAGGGCGCGGCGCGGCCCATCCTGTCGGGGGAGCGCACGGCGCTGAACCTGCTGGGTCGCCTCTGCGGCATCGCCAGCAAGACGGCGGAGCTGGTGCGGGCCATCGAGGGTACCGGCGCCCACATCGTCTGCACCCGCAAGACCACGCCGGGCCTGCGCGCGCTGGAGAAGTACGCCGTGCGGGTCGGTGGTGGCGGCAACCACCGCTTCGGCCTGGATGACGCTGTCCTGATCAAGGATAACCACCTGGTGGCGGCCGGCGGCCTGCGCGCGGCGGTGGAACGCGCTCGCGCGCATGTCGGCCACATGGTGAAGATCGAGGTGGAGGTCGACACCCTGGCGCAGCTGGAGGAGCTGCTGACCCTGCCGGTGGACGCCGTGCTGCTGGACAACATGGACCCCGCCACCCTGCACCAGGCCGTGACCATGGTGGCCGGCCGCATGATCACCGAGGCCTCCGGCGGCATCACGCCGGAGACGGTGCGCGCCGTGGCGGAAACGGGCGTGACCCTGATCTCGCTGGGCTGGCTCACCCACTCCGTCACCAACTTCGACATCGGGCTGGATTTCGAGAGTCTGTGAGCGGGGCTCATTGACCGGGCATGGTCGCGACCTTATCTTTCAGTGGAAAGATTGATGTGAAAATCTTTCCATGGAGATGGCGATGGCCCAGTCGCGAGAGGTGCCGGGGCGTTTAGCGGAACGTGAAGGGGTGGTACTGGCGCAGGCCCTGTGCCGCGCGGCGGACATCCTGGACGTGTCCGATGCCGCCCTGGCGCGCATCATCGGCGTGTCGCCTCCCTCCCTCAGCCGCCTGCGAAAGGGCGCGTTCAAGCTGACCCGCAAGGACAAGGCCTTCGAACTGGCTTTGCTGTTCATCCGGATGTTCCGGGGGCTGGACGCCATCACCGGCGGCGACGATGCCAGTTCCCGCTCCTGGATGCGGGCGGAGAACCTGGCGCTTCGGGGCCGCCCCATCGACCTCGCCCAAACCATCGTCGGCCTGGCCTCTCTGGTGAGCTATGTGGACGCCCGCCGCGCTCGCGTCTGAGGCGCGGCCCTATCGGCATATGCTCTGGCGGCTGGTGGAGAACCAGGCGCGTGCCTCCACCATACGCCTGGTGGACACGCTGGAGGACCAGTCCCTCCTGGAAGAGATGCTGGAGGAAACGAAACCGCCCCTGCCGCCGGATTGCGACGGTCTGCACTTCCTGCTGGCGACACCCTTCCGCTACGCGCCCTATCCCCACGGGTCCCGCTTCCGCCGCGCCCATCAGGCGGAAGGCGTATACTATGCCGCTGAACGGCCCGAGACCGCGGCGGCCGAGGTGGCCCATTACGCCCTGCTGTTCTTCCTGGAATCACCCGGCACCCAATTGCCCGCTCGGCCGATGGAGCGGACGGGGATCGAGGTTCCGTGCGCCGTGGACCAGGCGCTGGACTTGATGGCGCCGCCGCTGGACCGGGACCAGGCTTTGTGGACGGACAGGGTGGACTATGCGGCCTGCCAGGATTTGGCCGACGCCGCCCGGCAGGCCGGGGGGCAACTCATCCGCTATCAGTCGGTGCGCGACCCGGCCGGCGGCGCCAACGTCGCCCTGCTGACGCCTCGGGGATTTGTTGAGAAGAAGCCCAGGCGGCTTTCAAGCTGGCATCTGTTCATCCGCCCGGCCGTCGTCCAGATCTGGTGCGAATTCCCGGCCATACAGCTGGAATTTCCCCGCTAAGCCCTCAGGCTGGCCGGAATGGGATCCGGCCCCATGCCGTGGAAGCGGGCCTCACCGCCGAAGAAGCGGGTGGCCAGGCGGGTGATGGGCTCGGCGGCACCGGTGGTGTGGAAGGCCTCCACGCCGCCCTGTTCCTTGGCCCGGCTGGGCAGGTCGAACTCCGGGTGGCGCTCCAGATAGGCCCGCAGGCTGCTGACCGTCAGGCTGGGTTGGTCCAGAATTTCCACGCCGGGCGGCAGGGCCTCGGCGAACAGGTCAGCCACCAGGGGATAGTGGGTGCAGCCCAGGACCACCGCGTCGGGCGGCACGCCGTCCAGCTGGGCCATCAGGGCGGCGGTGTAGCCGTGGATGGCTGCGCGGATGGTCTCGACCGGGGCGTCGGCCTCGATCAGGCGGACCAGGTCGGGGCAGGCCTGCTGCACGACCCGCACCTCCGGCGCGCGCTTGGCGATCTCCGTGGGGTAGGCCCCGCTGCTGACGGTGTGCTGCGTGGCGAAGATGGCCACGGTGCGCGGTTCGCCAGCCCGGGATCCGGCCGCCACGTCCGCCATCCACGGCACACCGGTGATGGCCTCCACCATCGGTACCAGCACGCCCAGCACCCGGCGGTCAGGGTAGGCCGTGGGCAGCCAGGTCTGTTGCAGACGGCGCAGGGCCTGGGCGGAGGCGGTGTTGCAGGCCAGGATGACCAGGGCACAGCCCAGGCCGAACAGCCGCTCCACCCCCGCCACGGTGTAGCGGTGGATTTCCTCCGGCGTGCGGTTGCCGTAGGGGGCGTTGGCGTGGTCGCCCAGATAGACGAAGCGCCGGTCGGGCATCTTGTCGGCCAGGGCGCGCAACACGGTCAATCCGCCGTGGCCTGAATCGAAGACGCCGATCATCGCTCGCAACCGCACAGTTTGCCGTCCGGGGCCTTCCCCGCGCCCACCGGTTTAGCATGATCCGGCGGGGCGGCGGCAACGGCGTTGCGGCGGCTTGCCGCCCCTTCCTGTCGCCCCATCGTCTTGCCAACGCATGTCCGCTATGCCTTAGTGCGCCGGTCCATTATCCTGTGATCCTACGCACAGCCGTCTTTTTGAGGAAATCCGCCCGTGAGCCTGCGTGTCGCCGTCCGCCGGTCCCTGATGATCCTGCCCCTCCTCGCCTCGGCGACAACTCTTCCCCTCATTGGCATCGGTTCCGCTTGGGCGCAGTCCGCCCCGGCCCCCACCGTGGTACCGTCCGCGCCCAAGCCGGCGGCCCCGGCCGCTGCGGCCCCCGCCGCCGGCACCAAGACGGGGGAGGCGAAGGCGGAGGAAGACAGCTGGACCTGCCCCTTCCCCAAGAAGACGCCCGTAATCCCTGACGGCAAGACCGCCCCTGAGGCGGACATGCGCAAGGCGCACGAGGACCTGCAGGCCTATGTCAACAGTGGCCAGGGCTTTGTGTCCTGCGTGGACGAGCTGGTGAGCAAGCATCCGGACAAGGTGACGGTTGCCAAGTTTCTGCAGTTGACCGAGGTGCAGGACAAGGTCATCAGCAACATGCAGATCCTGGCCGCCGTCTTTAACAACCAGCTGCACATCTTCAAGGCCCGCACCGGCGCCGCGCCGGTCCCCAACGCGCCGGCCCCTGCTGCGCCGACGCCGGCGGCCAAGCCCGCCACCAAGCCGGCCGGGCAGTAAGAGTACGGGCCAGTAAAATCACCGATAAAAGCCAGTGTGTGGAACGGGCTGCCGGACGTGATCCTGGCAGCCCGTCCTCTCGTCAGCGCCTGCCGCCGCGCGCCTGCCGCCGGGCGGTGCCGGGGCGGCGGTCATCCTCGTCGAACAACTCGGCCAGCTTCTCCATGACGGTGCCGCCCAGCTGCTCCACATCCACGATGGTGACGGCGCGCCGGTAATAGCGCGTGACGTCATGGCCGATGCCGATGGCGATCAGTTCCACCGGGCTGCGGGTCTCGATGTGTTCGATGACCGTGCGCAGGTGCTTTTCCAGATAGCTGCCGCTGTTGACCGACAGGGTGCTGTCGTCCACCGGGGCGCCGTCGCTGATCACCATCAGGATGCGCCGCTGTTCCGGGCGGGCGATCAGGCGGGTGTGGGCCCACATCAGGGCTTCGCCGTCGATGTTCTCCTTCAGGATGCCTTCGCGCAGCATCAGGCCCAGGTTGCGCCGGGCCCGGCGCCAGGGGGCGTCGGCCTCCTTGTAGACGATGTGGCGCAGGTCGTTGAGGCGGCCGGGCGCGGCGGGCTTGCCGCTGGCCAGCCAGCGCTCGCGGCTCTGCCCGCCTTTCCACGCCCGGGTGGTGAAGCCCAGGATCTCCACCTTCACGCCGCAGCGTTCCAGCGTGCGCGCCAGGATGTCGGCGCTCATGGCGGCGATGGTGATCGGCCGGCCGCGCATGGACCCGGAATTGTCGATCAGCAGGGTGACGACGGTGTCGCGGAAATCGGTGTCGTTCTCCTGCTTGAACGACAGGGGCAGCACCGGGTTGGCCACCACGCGGGCCAGGCGGGCCGCGTCCAGGATGCCTTCCTCCAGGTCGAACATCCACGAGCGGGTCTGCTTGGCCATCAGGCGGCGCTGCAGACGGTTGGCCAGCTTGGCGATGACGCCCTGCAGGTGCTGCAGCTGCTGGTCCAGCATCATGCGCAGGCGGGCCAGCTCATCCGGGTCGCACAGGTCGGCCGCCCCCACCACCTCGTCATATTCGGTGGTGAAGGGGCGATAGCCGCCGGCGTCCGGGCTGTTGCGGCCGAAATCGGGGCGGGACGGCGCGCCGGGTTCACCCGACTGCTCGGCCCCGGCACCCTCCATCTCCTGCTGCTCGCCTTCGCCGCTCTCGGCGGCGCCGGTGGTCTCTTCCGTCTGGCCGCCGGCCTGCTGCTGTTCGCCCGTCGCTTCCGGCTCGGCGTCGTCCGACTGCCCGCCGCCGGCTTCGTCATTGTCCGCCCCCTCGGGGCTTTGGGCGTCACCGGCCTCGGCCGTCTCCTCCTCTTCGGACTTTTCCGGCTCCCCGCCCACCTCCAGGTCCAGGTCGGCCAGCACGCGCCGCACCTGGCGGGCATAGGCCTGCTGGTCGCCCATGGCGGCCTTCAACTGGGCGAGATCGGCGCCCGCCTTCTCCTCGATGAAGGGGCGCCACAGGTCCAGCGCCGCCTGGGTGGCGGGGGCCGCGGTCGCGCCGGTGAGGGCCTCGCGCGCGATCAGGCGCAGGGCGTCGGCCAAGGGCACCTGGTCGCGGGCGGTGGCCCGGTCCAGGCCCTGGCGGCGGAACCGTTCCTCCAGCGCCGCCGTCAGGTTGTCGGCCACGCCCGCCATGGCGGTGGCGCCGATGGCCTCGCACCGCGCCTGCTCCAGCGCGTCGAAGGCCAGGCGGGCGGTGTCGCCCGTCGGCAGAAGGCGGGCATGCACGCCCGCGTCGTGGTGGCGCAGGCGCAGGGCCGCGGCGTCGGCGGCACCCCGCACCGGTCCCACGTCGCGCACGTTCAGGTCCCGGGTGGGCAATGGCACCCGCACCCGCGTGCCGGAGAAGCCCGGCGGCTCGGCGGAGAAGCCCACCGTCAGGTCCGCGCGCTCCGCGATGGCGCGCACGGCCGCACCCGTGGCCCGCTTGAACGCCTCCAGCGGCGATTCCCTGTCCGTCATGGCTGGGGCTCCCCTCAGGCGAGGGTGGCGCGCACGCCGCTCTCGGGCAGTTCGGTGCCGAAGCAGCGCTGGTAGTACTCGGCCACCGCCGCGCGCTCCACCTCGTCGCACTTGTTCAGGAAGGTGACGCGGAAGGCGAAGCCGACGTCGCCGAAGATGTCGGCGTTCTGCGCCCAGGTGATGACCGTGCGCGGGCTCATGACGGTGGAGATGTCGCCGGCGATGAAGCCGGCCCGGGTCAGGTCGGCCAGGCGCACCATGGCGTTGACCAGCACACGGCGCTCGTCCGTGTCGTAGGTCGGCACCTTGGCCAGGACGATCTTCACCTCGGCGTCATGGGGCAGGTAGTTCAGGGTGGAGACGATGTTCCACCGGTCCATCTGGCCCTGGTTGATCTGCTGGGTGCCGTGGTACAGGCCGGTGGTGTCGCCCAGGCCCACGGTGTTGGCGGTGGCGAACAGGCGGAAGGCCGGGTGGGGGCGGATGACCTTGTTCTGGTCCAGCAGGGTCAGCTTGCCTTCCACCTCCAGCACGCGCTGGATGACGAACATCACGTCCGGGCGGCCGGCGTCATATTCGTCGAACACGATGGCGCAGGGGTGCTGCAGCGCCCAGGGCAGGATGCCCTCGCGATACTCGGTCACCTGCATGCCGTCCTTCAGGACGATGGCGTCCTTGCCGATCAGGTCGATGCGGCTGATGTGGCTGTCCAGGTTGACGCGCAGGCAGGGCCAGTTCAGGCGGGCGGCCACCTGTTCGATGTGGGTGGACTTGCCGGTGCCGTGATAGCCCTGGACCATCACACGGCGGTTGTAGGCGAAACCGGCAAGGATCGCCATGGTCGTTTCACGATCAAAACGGTAGGTGCTGTCGATTTCCGGCACATGTTCCGTGGGGGCGCTGAACGCCGGCACAGCCATGTCGCTGTCGATCCCGAAGACCTGGCGGACGGAGATCTTGATGTCGGGCAGCGAGGCGGCGTTCATCGGTGTCGGTTCCTGGGACATGGGACGGTCGGCTTTCCTGCGTGATCGAACAGAACGGTTGGTCTTGATTTTTGTTTCGGACGGCTCTGGGCGGATACCGTTTCAGCCGTGGTCGGCGTAGGCGGCCTTCAGCACGTTGTAGGCTTGGTTGATGCGCTTCAGGCGCTCCTCCGCGTCCTTGTCGCCGCCATGGATGTCGGGATGGTTCTGCTTGGCCAGTTCGCGGTAGCGCTGCTTCACTTCGGCGAATGGCACCGGCGGCTTCAGGCCCAGCACGTCCAGCGCCTCCTCCTCCGGGGTGCGGGGGGAGGGCGGCGGCGGCCGGTGCGACGCGCCGGCTTCCCAGTCGGCGCCGAAGCTGTGGCCCCGGGCCATGCTGTCGCGCAGGTTCCGTTCCCGGGTGCGCCAGTCGCCCATGGGCCAGGTGGGCCGCTGCCAGGTGGTGTCGTAGCGCATGGCGCGCTCGATCTCATCCGTGCTCATGCCCTGGTAGTAATCCCAGGCCTTGTTGTAGGCCCGCACATGGTCCAGGCAGAACCAGTAGTAGTCGTTCAGCTGGTTACGGTTCTTGGGCGCGCGGAACTCCCCCACCTCGGCACAGCCCGGGTGGTCACAGGCCCTGACCTGGACCTGTGGCGGGTCGTCGAACGAGAAGGAGAATCCGGGGCGCTGTTTCTGCATCGCGAAAGTATGGGGGCAGGTCCCCGCCGTGACAAGCGCGGCGGGCCGCTGGCGACGCCTTGGCCGCGTCAAAGCTGGGCTGCTGCGCCCGACACCAGAAATCGCGCCCGGACCATTGACAGGACCCATTGACAGGACCGCGCCGGCATCGCACCTCAGAGGGATATACGACTCCTCGAAGATCCGGGCCATCCCATGCGCTACGCCGACCGCATCCATACCAAGCTGACCCAGGCGCTGGCGCCGGTGGCGCTGGTCGTCGACGACCAGTCGGCCGCCCATGCCGGCCACGGCGGTGCCGCCCCCGGCGGCGAAACCCATTTCGAGGTCACGGTGGTGTCATCCGCTTTCGCCGGCAAATCGCGGGTGGCGCGCCAGCGCCTGGTCTACGACATCCTCAAGGACGAACTGGCGGAACGCGTCCACGCCCTGTCGGTCAAGACCCTGACCCCGGAGGAGGCGGTTTAGGTTTTTCGTGTTCGCTCAGGCGTCGGGCCCGCATCCGCGGGCTTGGCTTATCCTCGCGTTTCAGTCCGCTGCGCTCCCCAAAACGCTCCGGCGGATGCAGTCGCATTCTGTAACGGCATGAGCCAAGCCCTCATGCCGTAGCTAGTCTTGTGTCTGTTCGCCATCCGCCGGCCCGGTGTAATGCTCCGGGAACCAGCGCTTCACCACCGGGCCTTCGCTGGCCATGACGTGGCAGGTGTTCAGCACCGGCGGCGGGCCGGCCTTGCCGGTGCGCCGGGCGGTGAGGACCGGGGCCAGGGTCTGGAAGGCGGTGGTGGCCACGGGGCCCAGCAGCTCCACCAGGTGGGTGCAGCCCTCCGTCCGGCCCAGGCGCATCTTGACGGCGTTGGTCCAGCCCGTGGCGATGCGTAGCCCCACCAGGCGCTGGAAGTTGGGCAGGATGGCGGGGCAGTGGGCGAAGGGGCTGTTGTCGGTGGCGACCTCCACCGCGCGCACGGTCAGCGTGTCGTCCACCGTCAGGCGGATCCACATCTCATGCAGGAACTGTCCAGGCTCGATGGTGCCGCGCCAGTCGTTGTCGAAGGCGTAGTGCTTCTCGTCCGTAATATGGCCTTCGATATCCCAAAGGCCGTCGGCGCGTTCATAGCCCTGGCAGGTGACGCGGCGGGTGTGCAGCGGCGTGCGCTCGATCGAGGGGGAGAGGGGCATGGGGTGCGGATACTTCGAAACGGGGAACGGACGCCACCCCATGATGGAAGGCGTCCGCCGCCCCGGTCAAGGAAGGGGCCAAGCGACCCTGCCCTGTCACCAGGGGATCAGGCTTCCAGTGCGGCCGCCACCACGGCCCGCACGGGCTCCGCGTCGATGCCGCGGGCGGTGTAGGCCTGGCCGATGCCGCGTGCCAGGATGAAGGTGATGCCGCCGTCCTTCACCTTCTTATCCTTGGCCATGTGAGCCATCAGGGCGTCCACGGTCCACCGGCCCCGTGACAGGTGGGCGGCGCCGGTGGGCAGGCCCACGGCCGCCAGATGGCGGCGTATGCGGGCCAGGTCGTCCGGTGGGCACAGGCCCAGCCGCACCGACAGGTCGAAGGCCATGACCATGCCGATGCCCACGGCCTCGCCATGCAGCAGTTCGCCGCCGTAGCCCACCTCCGCCTCCAGGGCATGGCCGAAGGTGTGCCCCAGGTTCAGCAGGGCGCGCACGCCGCCCTCACGCTCATCCTGCGCCACGATGGCCGCCTTGGCGGCCACACTCTCCTTCACCGCCGCCGCGCGCAGGGTGGCGTCGCCGGCCACCAGGGCGGGACCGTGCTCCTCCAGCCAGGTGAAGAAGTCGGGCCGGTCGATCAGGCCGTATTTCACCACCTCGGCATAGCCCGCCAGCACCTCGCGCCGGGGCAGGCTGTCCAGGGCGCCGATATCGGCCAGCACCAGGCGTGGCTGGTGGAAGGCGCCGATCAGGTTCTTGCCCTGGCGGCTGTTGATGCCGGTCTTGCCGCCGACGCTGCTGTCCACCTGCGACAGCAGGGTGGTGGGGATCTGGATGAAGTCGATGCCGCGCAGGGCGATGGCGGCCGCGAAGCCGCCCAGGTCGCCGATGACGCCGCCGCCCAGCGCCACCAGCATGGCGCCACGCTCAATTCCCCGCGACAGCAGGATTTCCATCAGCGCCTCCAGGTGATGGAAGCTCTTGGTCGCCTCCCCCGCCGGCACGACGATGGGGTCCAGCACGCGGCAGCCCGCCGTTTCCAGCGACCGGGTCAGCGCGCCCAGGTACAGCGGTGCCACCGTCTCGTCGCTGAGGATGATCAGGGGCCGGCGGCCGGCGATGGGCGCCACCAGGGGGCCGGCGCCCTGGATCAGGCCGGCGCCCACCAGCACGTCGTAGGAGCGGTCGCCCAGGCTGACGGGAACTGTGGCGAAGGGCACGGTGTCGCTCATCATGGTACTCACGATTCCAAGGCGGCTGGCTGGGGCAGCGCCGCCGCCGGGGCGTCGCCGGCGGCTTCATTGTCCAAGTAGTCTTGCAACGCCTCCACCACGCGGTCCACCGTGTCCTCCGCCGGGCGGTCGCCGCTGTCCACGGTGATGTCGGCCTGGGCGTAGTAGGGGTGGCGCAGGTCCATCAGCTTGCGCAGCGTCTCACGCGGGTCGGCGTCCTTCAGCAGGGGGCGGTTGCCCCGGCGGGCCGTCCGCTGCACCAGCAGGTCCAGCTCCGCCCGCAGCCAGATGGAATGGGCGCGCTGGCGCACCAGGGCGCGGGTATCGGCGTCCATGAAGGCGCCGCCGCCGGTGGACAGCACCTGCAGCGGCTGGTCCAGCAGGCGGGCGATGACCCGGCGTTCCCCCTCGCGGAAGGCGGGCTCGCCATAGCGGTCGAAGAATTCGGGAATGCTGCAGCCGGCGGCGCGCTCGATCTCCTGGTCCGCGTCCACGAAGGGCAGGCCCAGGCGCGCGGCCAGGCGGCGGCCGATGCTGGTCTTGCCGGCGCCCATCAGGCCCACCAGGACCAGGGTGCGCGGCGGGCGCTGGCGCAGGTGGGGGCGCATCACCGGCTGCCCCGCGGGAAGGCGTCCGCAAGGACGGACATCGTCCGGCGCGTCGGGGTGGCGTTGCGCGCCCGGGGGGCGGACGCTACAGTGCCAAGCGCTAACACCATGTTTGCCGTGTCATCCATTACAGCCGAGACCCGATAGTATCCCCGCTGCCGGGGTGTTCCTGATCCCTGACACCGGTCGTTCCCCGTCGGCCCTGCGGCTTCCGGCGAACTGTCCGGCCCCGTTTCCCCGTGCCAGTCTGGCG
>NZ_BACU01000201.1 GCF_000333275.1 Azospirillum sp. B4
AAGGGGTGGGGGAAGAGGTGCGCGTGCCGTGGGGCGCGTTCGACGGCCCCTCCGGGTGGAAAGAGAACGGCGCCACCTTCTTCGCCGACCCGGCCGGCGGGCAGAAGACGGGTTGGTTCTACGACCAGCGCGACAACCGCGCCTTCTTCGCCAATCTGGCCCAGGGCCGGTCCGTCATCGACTTCTACAGCTACTGCGGCGGTTTCGGCGTGCTGGCCGCCACCCGGGGTGCCGCGCGCACCGTGCTGGTCGACCGCTCGGCCGGCGCCCTGGAACTGGCGGGCAAGGCGGCGGCGGCCAACGGCGTCGCCGACAAGGTCGAACTGCGCAAGGCCGACGCCTTCGCCGAACTGGAACGCCTGGTCGAGGCCGGCGAAACGTTCGACGTGGTGATCTGCGATCCGCCAGCCTTCGTGAAGTCCAAGAAGGATCTGGCCAACGGCAGCCGGGCGTACCGCAAGCTGGCCAAGCTGGGCGCCCAGATCACCGCCCCCGGCGGCATCCTGCTGGTGGCGAGCTGCAGCCACAACATGCCGCCCGAGACCTTTGCCGACCTGGTGGCCAAGGGCCTGGGGGACGCCCGCCGCCAGGGCCGCATCTTGCGCTTCGCCGGCGCCGGTCCGGATCACCCGGTGCACCCCCTGCTGCCGGAAAGCGCCTACCTTAAAGCCGAAGTGTTCGCGTTGGACTAAGGGACAAGGCCCACGCTTGGGGGTTCTTGATCGCCATTAACTATCCTGGGGAGGCGGCTGATTTCAGCCGCTTTTTTCTTTTTCGCGGGTCGCTTCCTCGCACCCGCAGCGATGCGGTGGACCCGGGGCACCCCTGTGACAGTTACATGAATGGGCCCCATCAGCGGGCTTGACACCCCTTATGCTCCAGGCGAGCATTAGTCACCCTAATGCTCAAATAGAGCATAAGGGTGGAAACAGGGAAGGATGTCCCCGCTTGCCGCGCCGCGGGGACCGGCCATTCGGGCCGATGGTGGGCGCGTCCGTTTGCCAGGTGTCCCGATGTCCGTTGCCGAGCTTGAGTACACGCCCGCCGTCGCCGCCGCGACCCGCCCCCTGTATGAGCGGGTGGCCAAGGTGATCCCGGAGGTGGAGTGGCCCTTCCATGCGCCGCTGGTGCACGCCATCAACACGCTGAAGAAGGAACGCAACGCCGTCATCCTGGCGCACAACTACCAGACGCCGGAAATCTTCCACTGTGTCTCCGACATCGTGGGCGACAGCCTGGCGCTGGCGCGCAAGGCGGCGCAGACCGACGCCGACGTCATCGTCATGGCCGGCGTGCACTTCATGGCGGAGACGGCCAAGATCCTGAACCCGTCCAAGACGGTGCTGATGCCCGACATGCGGGCCGGCTGCTCCCTGGCCGACAGCATCACCGCCGCCGACATCCGCCTGCTGCGCGAGGCGCACCCCGGCGTGCCGGTGGTGACCTACGTCAACACCTCGGCCGAGGTGAAGGCGGAAAGCGACATCTGCTGCACCTCCGGCAACGCCGTGGAGATCGTGGAATCGCTGGACAGCGACAGCGTGCTGTTCCTGCCGGACGAGTACCTGGCCAGCTGGGTCGCCACCCAGACCAAGAAGAAGATCATCGCGTGGAAGGGCCATTGCGAGGTGCATGAGCGCTTCACGGGCGCGGAGCTGCGCGACTATCGCGGCCGCTTCAAGGACCTGACCATCATCGCCCACCCGGAGTGCCCGCCCGAGGTGCTGGCGGAGGCCGACTTCGTCGGCAGCACCGCCCGCATGGTGGATTACGTGGGCGAGGCGCGGCCCAAGCGGGTGCTGATGGTCACCGAATGCTCCATGAGCGACAACGTCGCCACCGAGTATCCGGACGTGGAGTTCATCCGCCCCTGCAACCTGTGCCCCCACATGAAGCGGGTCAGCCTCTCCAACATCCTGGAGTCGCTGCGGACCCTGGAACCGAAGGTGGAGATCGACCCAGCGGTGGCCCAGCGCGCCCGCCTGGCGGTGGAGCGCATGCTGGCCGTGGGCCGCTGATCCTCCTTATCCCCTCGTCTTCCCGTCCTCTTGGA
>NZ_BACU01000200.1 GCF_000333275.1 Azospirillum sp. B4
CTGCAGGATTTCCGCCAGGCGGCGCAGCTCTTCCGCCTCCAGGGCGGCACAGACGGTCAGGGTGCGGACGGTGCAGGCGCTGCACGGGTGGATTTCGCCGGCCGGGTCGGGCTTGGCGCCGGCACCCTTGGCGTTGCCCTGGGCATCGGCGCTCCGGGAATAGGCAAAATCGATAGGGCTCATCGCCGCGCTCCGCTTTCAGCCGTTACCCTGCCCGCGTCGGTCGCGGCAGGGGGCGCGGCCGGTCTTTCGTTCCCCAATCAATGCCGCGAGATCAGCATATAGCCGGGGAACGAGTGAGGGAAAGGCTAACATCGCGCTGACTGGCTTACCCGAACTGCCGAACCGATCTTTGATCCAGATCATGGCCGGAGCGGTTATTGACGTTTCAGGATGCTGGTCCCTCAGTCCCGGATTGGCACCTTCATGCCCACCTTCGTGACCCGCCCGTTGGATCCCCGCCAGATCGACCAGGCCTATGCCTTGATGCGGCCTTTCTATCCGGACCTCACGGTGGAACGGTGGCGCGACCATGCCCAGGCCCTGCTGGCGCCGGGCAGCCGGGGCGGCATCGTCACCGTCCAGCTGGACCACCGTTACATGCACGGCCTGTTCTCCTACCTGGTGGTGCCGGACCTGGACCATCGGCTGGGCCTGCAGGTGGACCTGTTCGTGGCGCTGGACCTGTTCGACCCGGAAGGGGCGAACGACGCGCTGCTGGCCGAGATGGACCGCATCGCCCGGCAGCACGGCTGTGACGCCATCCATGTCACCTTGCCCGACAGGCAGGCCGCCAAAACCCGTCCCTCGCTCTCCCGTTTCCACGCCCAAGGGCATGTGCCGGAAGGGCGGCGCCTGTGCAAACACCTGACGCCGGCGGCTTGACGCGGACCCCTCAGTCGCCGGGCGCCGCCATCCGCCGGCTTGGCTTTCTCAGTTTCCAGTCCGGTACGCTCCCTGGAAACTTCCGGCGGACGCAGTCGCATCCTAGGAAAAGGAATCAGGAAAAATATATGGGCAAGCCCCGTGGCCGGCGACGGGAGCCCTTGCGCCCTTTGCCGTTGTGCCTTCGGGGCCGCGCGGTATGCTCCGGCCCATGACTGAAAAGCTTCCCACCCTGCTGTTCCAGGCGGGCCGGCACAAGCGCGTGGCCGGTGGCCACCCCTGGGCCTATTCCAACGAAATCCAGATGGATGCCGCCGCCAAGGCCCTGCCCAAGGGCGGCCTGGTGCGGCTGGCCGACGCCGGCGGCGGCGTGCTGGGCATCGCCACCTTCAACCCCCACACCCTGATCGCGGCGCGCGTGCTGACCCGTGACCTGTCGGTCACCATCGACGCCGGTTTCTTCGCCGATCGCTTCCGCGCGGCGGCGGCCTTGCGCGACCGGCTGATCGGCCG
>NZ_BACU01000199.1 GCF_000333275.1 Azospirillum sp. B4
GCCTGACATGCGCTTCGGCGGCCTGCTGGCCGTGGACCATGTCGACCTGACGGCGGAGAGCAACCGCATCACCGCCCTGATCGGCCCCAATGGCGCCGGCAAGACCACCATCTTCAACTGCCTGACGGGGTTCTACCGCCCCACGGCCGGCCGCCTGCTGCTGCGCCATCCGGCCAAGGGTCCGATCGAACTGCAGAAGCTGAAAGGCTATGGCGTCGCCCGCACCGGCGTCGTGCGCACCTTCCAGAACATCCGCCTGTTCCCCAGCATGACGGTGCTGGAAAACCTGCTGGTGGCCCAGCACCAGGCGCTGATGCCCAAGTCCGTCTTCTCCATCGCCGGGCTGCTGCGCCTGAAAGGCTGGCGCGCGGCGGAAGAGGCGGCGGTGGACACCGCCCGCGACTGGCTGCGCCGGCTGGACCTGCTGGCCGTGGCGGACGAGGCGGCGGGCAACCTGTCCTACGGCATGCAGCGCCGGGTGGAGATCGCCCGGGCCATGAGCACCAACCCCCTGCTGCTGTGCCTGGATGAGCCCGCCGCCGGCCTGAACCCGCGCGAGACCCGGGCGCTTGCCGAGCTGCTGGTGGGCATCCGCGCCGAACACGGCATCGGCATCCTGCTGATCGAACACGACATGGGCCTGGTCATGGACATCTCCGACCATATCTTCGTGGTCGATCACGGCGCCCGCATCGCCGCCGGCACGCCCGCCGAAATCCGCAACGACGAGCGGGTGATCAAGGCCTACCTGGGTGAGCCCGACGCCGATGACGTCGCCACCGGCGCGGAGGCCCCGTGATGCCCGGTCCCATGCTGCAACTGTCCGACGTCCACGCCAGCTACGGTCCCGTGCACGCCCTGCGCGGCGTCAACGTCACGGTTAACGAGGGGGAGATCGTCACCCTCATCGGCGCCAATGGTGCCGGCAAGTCCACCCTGCTGATGACCATCTGCGGCAAGCCCGCGCCGTCGCAGGGCCAGATCCTGTTCCAGGACCGGAGCCTGGTGGGCATGCCCCCGCACCTGATCGCGACGCAAGGCATCGCCCAGGTGCCGGAGGGGCGGCGCATCTTCCCGCGCATGACGGTGCTGGAGAACCTGCAGCTGGGCGCCACCCTGGCCGACCCCGCGCATTTCGCCGAGGACCTGGCCACCTGTTACGGCCTGTTCCCCATCCTGGAGAAGCGCCAGGCCCAACGCGCCGGCACCCTGTCGGGCGGGGAGCAGCAGATGCTGGCCATCTCCCGCGCGCTGATGAGCCGCCCGCGCATGCTGCTGCTGGACGAGCCCTCGCTGGGCCTCGCCCCCCTCATCATCCGCCAGATCTTCCAGGTCATCGAACAGCTGAACCGGGAGCGCGGCATGACCATCCTGCTGGTGGAGCAGAACGCCTATCACGCCCTGAAGCTGGCCCACCGCGCCTACGTCCTGGCCTCGGGCGAGGTGGTGCTGACCGGCTCAGGGCGCGAACTGCTGGCCAACGAACAGGTGCGCGCGGCCTACCTGGAGGGCGGGGCGCATTGATTACTGAAGCGCCTCAATCCCTTTGCGCCGAATGACATTGAGCAATGCCAGGACGGCACCTTTGGCTTGCTTGGTCCCGCGTTCAAGCTGCGAAACATAGCCTGTCGTCAGGTTAAGGTACTTGGCGAGCGCAGCTTGGCTAAGGTGCGCCTGTTCGCGCATCGCCCTGACCTCTTCTCCTGAGATAGGTTCCGCCATGGGCGAAGCGCTCGAGCCGAGGTGCCGCACCGTGATCTTGCGATAGGTGGCCTCATCCATGAGACCAAGGCGATGCTGGTCACCAGCCATTTCCAATAGCTCCTGAGCCAGCCGGCTAGGCTTCTTGATCGTCATCCAGAATCTCCTGCAAATCCCCGTTTTCCAGGGCCTGCTTGATCTTGTCCGCCGCCGCCGCAAGCCAAATGGCACCGATGGTGCGGAGGGCTTGCAGTTCGTCCTCCTCAATGTTTTCGCGGTCGCTCTTGGCGAATCCATAGAGGAATACGGCGCGGCCAGCGGCTCGGTAGGCAACAATCATCCGATACCCGCCTGACCGGCCCTGACCTGGTCGGGCGACCCGCTGCTTGATGAGGCCACCGCCTAAGTCGGCATCAATAATACCTCGTTCAGCCCGATCGATCGCTTCCCTTAAACCGTCGTCGGTCAGCCGTTCACGGCGCGCGAATCGGGCCACGCCTTTCGTCTTAAAGACCCGCACATTCTCGATCCCAGGCTAAGAACTATAGTTCATAGTGTCATGGAGTCCGAATTGTGCAAGCGCTATCTCCCCTACTCCGCCGCGTCCCCTATTCCCTTGGCCGCCCCACTGGCAGCGTCGAACTGCAGGGCCGCCAGGCGGGCGTAGAGGCCGCCCTGGCGGATCAGATCCTCGTGCCGGCCGCTGGCGACGATCTTGCCCTTGTCCAGGACGATGATGCGGTCGGCGTTCAGCACGGTGGCCAGGCGGTGGGCGATGATCAGGGTGGTGCGGTCCTTCATCAGGGTTTCCAGGGCCAGTTGCACCCCGCGCTCGCTTTCCGCGTCCAGGGCGGATGTCGCCTCGTCCAACAGCAGGATCTTCGGATGGCGCAGGATGGCGCGGGCGATGGCGATGCGCTGCGCTGCCCACCNGGACAGGCGCACGCCTTTCTCACCCAGGTAGGTGCCCAGGCCCTCCGGCAGGGCCTCCAGGAAGTCCAGGGCGTGGGCGGCGCGGGCGGCGGCGCGCACCTCCTCGTCACTGGCGTCGGGACGGCCGTAGCGGATGTTCTCCCACGCGTTGGTGGAGAAGATCACCGCCTCCTGCGGGACGATGCCCAGGCGCGCCCGCACGTCGGCCGGCGTGGCCGTGCGCACGTCCACGCCGTCCACCAGCACGCGGCCATCCTGGGGGTCGTAGAAGCGCAGCAGCAGTTGGAACAGGGTGGTCTTGCCGGCACCGCTGGGGCCGACGATGGCCACCGTCTCGCCCGGCGCCACCGTCAGGTCCAGGCCCTCCAGCGCGGCGTGGTCCGGCCGGGCGGGATAGTGGAAGCGCACGCCCTCGAACGCCACGGTGCCGCGCGCCGGCAGGGGCAGCGGCACCGGGTTGGCCGGGGCCACGATGTCGGGCTTGGTCTCCAGCAGATCCACCAGGCGCTCCATGGCGCCGGCGGCGCGCTGCAGTTCGCCCGTCACTTCGGAGATGGCGCCCACGGCACCCGCCACCAGCACGGAATAGAAGATGAAGGCCGACAGCTGGCCGGCGGAGATGCGGCCGGCCAGGACGTCGTGCCCGCCGATCCACAGGATGACGCCGATGGCCCCCATGACCAGGGAGATGATGATCATGGCCATCAATGCCCGCACGCGGATGCGCCGCACGGCGGTGGTGAAGGCGTCCTCCACCCGGTCGCCGAAGCGCGCCGTCTCGATCGCCTCATGCCCGAAGGCCTGGACGATGCGGATGCCGCCCAGCGTCTCATCAACCTGCGCGCCCACGTCGGCCACACGGTCCTGGCTGTCCTTGCTGAGCTTCCGCAAGGACCGGCCCAGCACGACGATGGGCAGCACCACCAGGGGCACGACGATCAGCACCAGGGCCGTCAGCTTGGCGCTGGTGACGGCCAGCATGATCAGGCCGCCCATCAGCATCAGCGAATTGCGCAACGCGATGGAGACGGTGGAGCCCACCACCGTCTGCAGCAGAGTGGTGTCGGTGGTCAGGCGCGACAGCACCTCCCCCGTGCGGGTCGATTCGAAGAATCCGGGCGACAGGGTCACCAGATGGTCGAAAACCGCGCGGCGAATGTCAGCCACCACCCGCTCGCCCACCCAGGAAACCAGGGAGAAGCGCACATAAGTGGACCCGGCCAGCACCAGGATGACGCCCAGCATGACCAGCAGCGCATGGTCCAGCAACTGCGGGTTGCTGGTGACGAATCCCTGGTCCACCACCGCCTGAAGGCCGCGGCCCATGCCGATGGTGGTGGCCGCCGCCAGCATCAGGGCCACGCCCGCCCCCACGGAATGCCAGATGTAAGGCCGCACGAACGGCACAAGAAAAGCGAGCGGCCGCAGGGACTTGCGGCGGGCGGGGGTCGGGGTGGCGTCGGTCACCGGCGAAATTCCCAATCTGTTCTGAACAGGGCGCGCGGGCGTCCCCCATCATTCAAGCGTCCCCGAACAATCAGCTTGGCCCCACGCGCGTGATCGCTTAGGTAATGCGTCCAGGGCCATGGGGCAACCATCGCCAGACCGTTCCTTGACCACGGCATGGCGTCAGCCATGCGTGGCCGTGGTGGGTGCGCGCATGAAAAGCGCGCGATCGGGTGTTGATCCCGGGGGCGGTTTTGGCTATAAGCCCGGCTTCGCATTTCGAGATTTTTGTTTTGGGACTTGGGCGATCATGAAAGCTGACATTCACCCGGACTACCATGAGATCACCGTCGTCATGACCGATGGCACCTCGTTCAAGACCCGGAGCACCATGGGCAAGGCCGGCGACACGCTGCGCCTGGACATCGACCCGAAGTCGCACCCGGCGTGGACGGGCGTGCAGAAGCTGGTCGACACCGGCGGCCAGATCGCCAAGTTCAACCGCCGCTTCTCGGGCCTGGGCCTGAAGTAAGCCGCGGGCGGCCGACGCCGCACGCAGTTGAGCTTTCAAGGAAGGGCGCCCCATCCGGGGCGCTCTTTTTTGCTGCCTGCATGCCAGGCACTACGCCCCTTCCCCACCGCACGGGCCGCCGGCAGCAGCACCGCCCAAAGCGATGCGCGCCCCTGGCTGCGACCGCAAGCCCCGGGAGATTCTGGGAAGCGAAGCGGACTGGAAATCGAGGATAGCCAAGCCGCCGGACGGCGGCGCCCGGCGATTGAGGGAACAGGCGAAACTTAAGCCACGCTGCGCCGGTACTGGTCTTCCAGGCGTTCGGCGCGCATGTAGAGGCTATGGCTGCGTTGCAGCAGGGAGCGCAGGCCGGCCGGCAGTTCGCCGTTGTCGGGGCCGGAGGGGTCGCTGCAGATGGCGCCGCCCGACAGGGCGAACTGTTCCCCCAACACCTGGTCAGCCGTCAGTTCATGCGCGTACAGCGCTTTCAGGGCCAACAGCCACGCCATCACNTGGGTCAGGCGGCTGGTGACACGCAATGATTCGTAGCTGATCTGCAACCGGACCTGGGGCTGCAGCCCGCGCTGGTCCTTGGCTTCCTGGAAGGCGACGTAGTTACGCGCCTCAACCAGGAGGGCCATCGTCTCCTCATACGTCCGGTCGAAAAAAGCATTGGACTCGAGCAACGATGTCCCTTTCCCCGGGCACGCCCAGAAAGACGCGGCATTGGGGGGCGATCCCCTGGGCAAACCCGGCCGCAGACAATAACTGTAGGGTCGAAACCGCCCGCCCCGCAACCCGCGTGACCCCGGGATCACCTTCTGGTCACAGGGCGTGACACTTAAGGGTGCCACCAAAGGCTTAAATCTTCGGAAAGGGACGGTGGAGATCCTCCCCCAATTTTCCGAATCCCACCCCCCATTGAAATCGCTCGCGGGCATTCACAGATGAAACTGCGTCGGCGGGAATGCCCTGGAGGGGTTCCTGGAGCCGGCATGAAACCCCACCCGCCGGGACGGCCAGGACGGCGCCCGGAGGCACGGGGTGATCGCTCTATCGGAGGATTGTCATGCGTAGTTACGACCTTTCGCCCCTGTTCCGTTCCACCGTCGGCTTTGACCGCCTGACCCGGCTGATGGAGTCGGCGCTGAAGACCGAGGACCAGGGCAACGCCTATCCCCCGTACAACATCGAGAAGCGGGGTGATGATGACTACCGCATCACCATGGCGGTGGCGGGCTTCAGCCAGGAAGAGATCGACATCGTGGCGCAGGAGAACGCGCTGACGGTCATCGGCAAGTCCCGCAAGGAGGAACAGGCGCAGGAGACGCAGTACCTGCATCGCGGTATCGCCGCCCGCGCCTTCGAACGGCGCTTCCAGTTGGCGGACCATATCCGGGTGACCGGCGCCAAGCTGGAGAATGGGCTGTTGCATATCGACCTGGTGCGTGAGGTGCCGGAGACGGCCAAGCCGCGGCACATTCCCATCACCAACCTTGCCCAGGCTTCCACCGCCCTGCCCACTAGCCAGGCGACGAATTAAAACGCCTGACGGCCCCGGACGGGCAACCATCCGGGGCCGTCCCGATCGCGTGTTTTTCCCAAATCGCGTGTTTGCAGAAGCAGAAATGGAAAAGGCCGCAGCTTTTGCGCTGCGGCCTTTTCACACTCCCAGCGGCGCCGGTTTTCCGGCTGCCTGATTTTGCCCGCCCGTTCAACCCGTACCAAACTTCGAGGCAGACGGTATGCAGGCCACGCGGGCCAGTCAACCCACTTTGGCAACAACGACCGCAGATCAGTCAACGCACCGTCACAATTTTGCCACATGCGGATTAACCCGAAGCGACAGGTAAACGGCGCCAACTCATTGATTTTCCATGCGCCTCCGCCCAAAGCCTGCGTCGTTCAGGGCAACGCCGATCTCCTCCAGAATCACCGGATCGTCGATGGTGGCGGGCATGGCCCAGGGTTCCTGGTCCGCGATCTTCTGCATGGTCGCCCGCAGTATTTTGCCGGACCGCGTCTTGGGCAGGCGCTCGACCACCAGCGCCTGGCGGAAGGCGGCCACCGGGCCGATGATCTCCCGCACCCGCTGCACCACCTCGGCCACGATCTCCGCGTGCGTCCGGGTGACGCCAGCCTTCAGCACCAGGAAGCCCAGGGGCAGTTGACCCTTCAGCGCGTCATGCACGCCGATGACGGCGCATTCCGCCACGTCGGGGTGGCCGGCCAAGACCTCCTCCATGGCGCCGGTTGACAGGCGGTGCCCCGCGACGTTGATGATGTCGTCGGTGCGGGCCATGATGAACAGATAGCCGTCCTCGTCCATGTAGCCGGCGTCCGATGTCTGGTAGAAGCCCGGATATTCGGAAAGGTAGCTGCGGATAAGCGTCCTCCGCG
>NZ_BACU01000198.1 GCF_000333275.1 Azospirillum sp. B4
CTGGAATTTCGACCCGGCGATTCAGAAAATCCTGATCGACGACGTCAGGCTGCGCTACCGCCTGCTGCCGTATATCTATTCCCTGTCCTGGGACGTCCTGAGCCATCGCGCGACGATGATGCGGGCGCTGGCCTTCGACTTCCCGGAGGATGCCGAGGCCCTGCGCGTCACCGACCAGTACATGTTCGGCAAGGCGTTCCTGGTGTCGCCCGTGCTGCGGGCGGGCGCCACGACGCGCGGCGTCTATCTGCCGGGCGACGGCCGGTGGTTCGATTTCTGGACGGGTGCCGCCCAGGAGGGCGGGCGGCGCGTGGACGCGAAGGCGGACCTGGCGACCCTGCCGCTGTTCGTCCGTGGGGGTAGCATCGTGCCGCTGGGCCCCATCAAGGCCTATGCCGACGCCCCCAGCGATGAGCCGCTGGAGCTGCGGGTCTACCCCGGCCGCGACGCTGCCTACGAACTCTATGACGATGAGGGAGACGGCTACGGTTATCAGGCGGGAAAGCGCGCGATCATTCCCGTGATCTGGTCGGACAAGCAACGGCGCCTGACCCTCCAGGCGCGCGACGGCGCCTTCCCGGGAATGCCCGCCGCCGTGCGCTTCCGCGTCGTCTGTGGCGCGGCGTCTGGGGCTGAGGCGGCCACGACCATCGTTTACACCGGCGCCCCGGTCACCATTCCGCTGGCGCGGTGTGGGTGACGGCGCGCTATGCGCTCCAGAATTCCTCCGCGCCCGCGGGTAGGCTGGCCAGAACGCGGTTGAAGTCGTCGAGGTATACGTGGCGGCGCAGCGCCGCCGCCACGTCGCGGATCGCGGTGTCGGGCGCGAAATTGTGGTCGCGCCGCAGGTTTTGCACTTCCCGCGTCATGGTGGCGCGATCGGCGAAGGGGACCGGCGGTTCATCGATCGGCCAGTCGGTCACGAAGATGGCGCGCAGCAGGGGCGGCAACACGCCGGCGAAGCGGATGGCATCGGCCGGGCTCAGACGGCGGCGGAACACCTGCAGCACCCCTTGCACCATGGTGTAGGTCTGGTTGCGGGTGGCCAGGCCGGCCATATCCTTGGCGTCGGTCAGGAAGCGTTCAAAATCCTGGGACGCGTGCTGCAATTCCATGGGGATGGGCATGGGACCGCCTTCTTCACGCGCCGATATCGTCGGCATCGCAAGGAAGGGCCGTCCGGCGGGGACGGCCCTTCTTCATGGGGTGGCCGCTCAGGCAGCCAGCAGCCCCTCGGCCTTCAGCGCTGCCTGCACCTTGGGGCGCTGGCCCACGCGGGTGAAGAAGGCGGCGACCTTGGGGTGGGCGCCGAGGTCGATTCCGACCTGGGGCGCCCAACCCAGCACCACGAAGGCGTAGGCGTCGGCCACCGTGAAGGTCTCGCCGGTCAGGTAGGAACGGCCATCGGCCAGCACGTCATCCAGATACTTGAAGCGCCGGTCCAAGTTCTGCTTGGCGATGGCCTTGTACTCATCCGGCGTGGCCGGGTTGAACAGGGGACTGAAGCCCTTGTGCAGGTCGGTGGCGATGAAGTTTAGCCACTCCTGCACCTTGTAGCGGCTGATGCTGCCGGCGGCGGGGATCAGGCCGCTGGCGGGGGCCTGGTCGGCCAGGTACTGGGCGATCACCGCGCCCTCGGTCAGCAGGCTGCCGTCGTCCAGTGTCAGCGCCGGGACCGAGCCCTTGGGGTTGGTTTCCAGGAAGTTGGCGCCGGATTCCGTCACCTTGGTCTTCAGGTCCACCGCCTCGATGGCGATGTCGAGGCCAGCCTCGAGCGCCACGATGTGGGGGGAGAGCGAGCAGGCGCCGGCCTTGTAGTACAGCTTCATGGATGATCCTCTTTGCCTGGTCATCGACCATACGCCGGGGCCCTTCAGCGGGCCCCGTGCGGGAAATGGAAACGTGCCATTCCTATAGGCCGCGCCCGGCGGTGCCAAGCGCTTAGAGAGGCGACGGGAAGTCGCGCCGGCACAGCCCCCGTCCATGCTCCCTGCCGCTCAGGTTCGTTCCGCCAGCGCCGCGATCACCTGGTGCAGGGTGGTATCGCCTTTCAAGGCATGCGCGCCTGCGTCGCGGAAGTCGATCCAGCCCTCGTTGAAGCCGTCCAGCATGCGCATGCGGGGGCCGGGATGGTGCATGCCCTGGGCGCGGAACTGCGCCTCCCACCCGTCGCGGGGCACGGCCTCGGCCCGCACCGGCCGGCCCAGCGTCCTGGCGAAGGCCTGGGCCAAGTCGTTGGGCGAGACGCGGGCGGGGCCTTCCAGGTCGACGATACGGAGGCCCGCCCAGTCCTCCCGCAGCAGGCATGCCGCCACGCGGCCCACGTCGGCGGTGGCGACCATGGGGATCGGGCGGTCCAGGGGCTGCAGATGACTGCGCAGGACACCTTCGTCCCGGGCGGCGGCCAGGTCCCAGGCGGCGTTCTCCATGAACCAGCCGGGGCGCAGGAAGGTGATGGGCAGGTCCAGGACGGCCAGGCGCCGCTCGTTCAGCGTATGCTGGCTCAGCAGGTTGTCGTGCGGGGCGTCGGCGCCCACGGTGGACAGGCTGACCACCCGCGCCGGGCGCGCCATCGCCAGGGCCGTGGCGACCGCGTCCATGGTGGCGCGGGCGGCGGGATATCCGGGGGCGGGGTCGAAGTCCGGCGGCGGCAGGATGAACACGCCGGCGGCGCCGGCGAAGGCCTGGGTCAGGGCCGCCGCGTCCTGCAGGGCGGCCACCGCCACCTCGCAGCCCCGATCCGCCCAGGGCGTTGCCTTGGCGGCGTCGCGCACGACGGCGCGGACGGGCTGGCCCGCGGCCAGCAGCGCCCGGGCGGTGGCGCCGCCGACCTGACCCGTGATGCCAGTGATGACGTACATGATCCCTCTCCTTAACCGATGGGGTGATGATCCGCTTATACGGCGGGAGGTAATTTGAATCAGGCGCATCCATATCAGCTGAAAAGTGATCTATAATCACTGTCGTGAGGATCAGGAGAGGGCCCATGGGTTTCGACGCGCGCCTGTTGACCGGCATCGGCGTGCTGGCAGCAGTGGTGGAGGCGGGCAATTTCGTGCGCGCGGGCGAGGTCCTGGGCCTGACACCGTCGGGCGTCAGCCGCGCCGTCGCCCGGCTGGAGGCGCGGGTGGGCGTGCGCCTGTTCGACCGCAGCCCCCGCGCCGTGACCCTGACGGAGGAGGGGCGGCGCTTCCATGCCCAGGTCACGCCCTTGCTGGCCGGGCTGGAGGAGGCGGCGCAGGACGCGGCGGGATCCGCCGCCACCGTGGACGGGCGCCTGCGCGTCTCCGTCGATCCCTGGTTCGCCCGCATGGTGCTGGCCCCGCACCTGCCGCGTTTCATGGAGCGATATCCCCGCCTTTCCCTGGACCTGACGGTCAGCAATCACCGCGAGGAAATGATGGCCGGCGTGGACGTGGCGGTGCGCTTCGGCCCGCCGGACGTCGCCTCGCTGATCGCGCGCAAGCTGCTGGAGACGCGGGTGCTGACCTGCGCCGCGCCGGATTACCTGGCGCGGCGCGGCACGCCCCGGGTGCCGCAGGATCTGGCCGGGCACGAGGGCCTGCTGTTCCGCAACCCGCAGACCGGCCTGCCCTTCGGCTGGGAGTTCCATCGCGGGGATGAGCGGGTGACGGTTGCTGTGGCCGGCCGGGTGATGATGGACGATCCATCCGTGGCGGTGGCCGCGTGCGTGGCCGGGCAGGGGGTGTTCCAGAGCTTTGAGCTGGGTCTCGGCCCCTGGCTGGCGTCTGGCCAACTGGTGCGGGTACTGCCCGACTGGGCGGAGGAACGCTATCCCCTCTACGCCTATCACCCCAGCCGCCACCTGCCGCCGGCCAAGGTGCGCGCCTTCCTGGACTTCGTGCAGATGATCGCGGGCCGGGATGGGCCGGAGGGGGAAGGGACAAAGGGGGAAGGGGCG
>NZ_BACU01000197.1 GCF_000333275.1 Azospirillum sp. B4
GCATCACCAGGATCACAAGATTTATTTTGGTAATGATTTTGGCGTTGGCCAGCATGATCGCGATCCTCTGGGCGGCGGGCTATCACGGCGTGATAACAGTCGATTGGTTAAGGCGCGGTAAAGATCATGGGGAAGATTTCTTGGTCAACCCTCCACTGCCCAGCGTATATTGCGGGGCAGCTATAATTTTAAGACTGTCAAGCTCTTGCCGGAAATATTATTGCCAGCAACAAGAGGAATGTTGCGAAAATGACCTTCTGGATTTAACACTTCCACTATCGCTATTTAAGTGACGCCACTGAAGCGTCAGAGCGTAGCGTAATTAGGCGCACCTATCCTGCGGAAAGTGTCTCTATGGTCGCAATCGAAGGCTAACCACAGGGGCGCCGGGGCGGGAACCTGGATGGCGCCCCGTCACTGTCCCGCTTTCCCGCCGCCATGGACAGGGGTGCCGTCATTGCCTAAAGTCGCGGCTCGATTTTCCGTATTCTGTTCACGAAGGCGACGGGTTCCCGCGATGCGCTCCTCCCAGTTTTTCCTGCCCACCCTGAAGGAAACCCCGGCGGAGGCGCAGATCGCCTCGCACCGGCTGATGCTGCGCGCCGGCATGATCCGGCAGACCAGCGCCGGCATCTATGCCTGGTTGCCGCTGGGCTGGAAGGTTCTGCGCAAGATTTCGCAGATCGTGCGGGAGGAGCAGGACGCCGCCGGCGCCCAGGAGCTGCTGATGCCGACCATCCAGTCGGCGGAGCTGTGGCGCCAGTCGGGCCGTTATGACGACTACGGCAAGGAGATGCTGCGCATCACCGACCGCCATGACCGCGAGCTGCTGTACGGCCCCACGAACGAGGAGATGATCACCGACATCTTCAAGACCTTCGTGCGCAGCTACAAGGATCTGCCCAAGAACCTGTACCACATCCAGTGGAAGTTCCGGGATGAGATCCGCCCCCGCTTCGGCGTCATGCGCGGCCGTGAGTTCCTGATGAAGGACAATTACTCCTTCGACCTGGACGCCGAAGGGGCCAAGCTGTCCTATCGCAAGATGTTCCTGGCCTACCTGCGCACCTTCGCCCGCATGGGCCTGAAGGCCATTCCCATGCGCGCTGACACCGGCCCCATCGGCGGTGACCTCAGCCATGAGTTCATCATCCTGGCGGAGACGGGCGAGAGCGGCGTGTTCTGCCACAAGGACTGGCTGGACCTGGACGTGCTGCAGAACCCGCCGGAGGCGGGCAGCGACCTGAAGGACTTCTTCGCCAAGTACACCAGCATCTACGCCGCCACGGATGAGAAGCACGACCCCGCCACCTGCGAGGTGCCGGAGGACCAGCTGGTGTCGGCCCGCGGCATCGAGGTCGGCCACATCTTCTATTTCGGCACCAAATACTCCAAGCCCATGGGCGCGGTGGTGGCCGGGCCGGACGGCGAGCCCGTGGCGGTGGAGATGGGCAGCTACGGCATCGGCGTGTCGCGCCTGATGGGCGCCATCATCGAGTCCAGCCATGATGAGAACGGCATCATCTGGCCGGAGTCCGTGGCACCCTTCCATGTCGGCCTGATCAATCTGAAGGCGGATGACGCGGCCTGCGCCAGCCTGTGCGAGGACCTGTACGCCAAGCTGAACGCGGCCGGCGTGGAGACCCTGTACGATGACCGCAACGAGCGGCCGGGCGCCAAGTTCGCCGACATGGACCTGATCGGCCTGCCCTGGCAGCTGACCGTGGGCCCGCGCGGCCTGAAGGCCGGCGTGGTGGAGCTAAAGCGCCGCGCCACCGGCGAGAAGCGCGAGCTCTCGGTCGAGGCGGCGCTGGCGGAATTGATCAAGGCCTGACCACAAGAAACGGGACGCCCGCCACCGGTCGCACGTGCTTCAGGTGGCGGGCGCCTTTTTTCCGCCCAGAATTGCGTGCATTGCCTCACCATCTCCCCACCTCGACGGCCGGGCCTTCATGATCTTTTCCGCCTTTGAACGCATGGTCGCGATGCGCTACCTCCGGGCGCGCCGGCAGGAGGGGTTCATCTCCGTCATCGCCGGCTTCTCCCTGCTGGGCATCGGCCTGGGCGTGGCCACCCTCATCATCGTCATGTCGGTGATGAACGGCTTCCGCACGGAACTGCTGGGCCGGGTGCTGGGCCTGTACAGCCATCTGGAAGTCCAGTCCCTGCTGGGCCCGCTGCCGGAGAACGACGCCGTGGGCCAGCGCCTGCTGGCGGTACCCGGCGTCACCGCCGTCATGCCCACGGTGGAAGGCCAGGCCCTCATCACCCAGGACGGCACCGCCTCCGGCGCCTATGTCCACGGCATCACGCCTGAGGATTTCCGCCGCCGGCCCATCGTCTCCACCCACCTCATCGAGGGCACGGTCGACGCCTTCGGCACCACGAAGGAGGCGGCGGGCAGCGAGGAGGCCAGCCTGGGCGACGGCATCGCCATCGGCAGCCGCATGGCCCGGCGCCTGAACCTGCACGTGGGCGACAGCCTGCGGCTGATCAGCCCACGCTTCAACCAGACGGCCTTCGGCTCCCTGCCGCGGGCGCGCACCTACCCCATCGCCGCCATCTTCGATGTCGGCATGTACGAGGTCGACAACAGCCTGGTGTTCATGCCGCTGGCGGCGGCGCAGACCTTCTTCGGCGTGGCCAACGGCTACACCTCGCTGGAGGTGTTCGTGCGGAACCCCACGGACATCGACCCCTATGTGCAGTCGGTCGGCAAGGCGGCGGGGCAGGAATACCGCGTCTATGATTGGCGCCAGCGCAGCGCCGCCTTCGTCAACGCCATCGACGTGGAACGGAACGTCATGTTCCTGATCCTGTCGCTGATCATCCTGGTGGCGGCGTTCAACGTCATCAGCAGCATGATCATGCTGGTGAAGGACAAGGGGCGCGACATCGCCATCCTGCGCACCATGGGCGCCAGCCGGGGCATGGTGCTGCGCATCTTCTTCCTGACCGGCGCCAGCATCGGCGTGGTCGGCACCGTCTTCGGCGTCATCCTGGGCGTGGCCTTCACCCGCAACATCGAGGCCATCCGCCAGTTCATCCAGGCCATCATCGGCCGCGACCTGTTCAGCGCCGAGATCTACCTGTTCACCCAGATCCCGGCCCGCCTGGACTGGATGGAGGTGGCACAGGTGGGCGGCATGGCCCTGTTCCTGTCCTTCGCCGCCACGGTCTACCCGTCCTGGCGGGCGGCCCGCCTCGATCCGGTGGAGGCCCTGCGCTATGAGTGAGCTGTCCGTGACGGAAACCATGCCCGTGCCCCCCTTGGACGCCAATGAAACCGGCGACACCGTCCTGGAGATGTCCGGCGTCGTCCGCCGCTTCCAGCAGGCGGGCAACGTGCTGGAGGTGCTGCGCGGTGCGGCTTGCGCCGTCCGCCGGGGGGAGATCGTGGCCCTGGTCGGCCCCAGCGGTGCCGGCAAGTCCACCCTGCTGCACATCGCAGGATTGCTGGAGCACGCCGATGGCGGCGTCATCCGCATCGGTGGCCGCGACGCCGCCCAGCTGGACGACGCCGGGCGCACCGCCCTGCGCCGCCAGACCATCGGCTTCGTCTACCAGTTCCACCACCTGCTGCCGGAATTCAGCGCGGAGGAGAACATTGTCCTGCCGCAGATGATCGCCGGCGTGTCCAAGGGGCCGGCGCGGGAGCGGGCCCGGGAACTGCTGGCCCAGGTCGGCCTGGCCGCGCGCGCCAGCCACCGCCCGGCCCGCCTGTCGGGCGGGGAGCAGCAGCGCGTGGCCATCGCCCGCGCCCTGGCCAACCGGCCCAGCCTGCTGATCGCGGATGAGCCCACGGGCAACCTCGACCACCACACCGCCGATGACGTGTTCGCCCTGCTGACCCGTCTGGTGCGGGGCGGCGGCGCCAGCCGGGATGGCTTTGGCGCCCTGGTCGCCACCCACAACCTGGACCTGGCGGCGCGCATGGATCGGGTGATCGAACTGCGCGACGGCGTGCTGGTGGAGTCTTGAGCCAACTGCGTCTGGATCCGCCGCCCGGCTTCGATCCGGACGCCGCCTGGCGCTATCACGGGCGCGACTGGTACCGCGACCGCGACGCCCCGGCGGAGCGGGTGGCCGGCCCGGCGCTGACCAAGGCGCTGGATTTCGACGGCCAGGCCTATCTGCTGACCCTGACGGCGCCCAGCGCGGGCCGCGGCATGGTGATGGGCATCGACAGCGAGGATTCCCTGATCCTGGCCCGCGCCCAGCGGGTGGCCTTGCGCATGCTGGGCCTGACGCCGGCCCTGGCTGAGGCCGCCGCCGGGCTGGAGGCGCGGGCCGACACGGATGCGGAGACGGCGCGCCTGGTGGGCAACCGCCGGGGCTATCGCCCGCCGTTGGCCGCCACCGTGTTCGAGGCGCTGGCCTGGGCCATCATCGGCCAGCAGATCAACCTGACCTTCGCCGCCGACCTGCGCCGCCAGCTGATCCTGCTGGCCGGCCGCCCGCATCCCTCGGGCATGATCGCCCATCCGGACGCGGCGGCGGTGGCGGCCCTGGATCCCGCGACGCTGACCGAGCGACGCTTCTCCCGCTCCAAGGCCCGCTACCTGATCGACGCCGCCCAGGCGGCGGTGGACGGCCGGCTGGATCTGGCCGCGCTGGAGCGGCTGGACACCGATCCCGCCGGCGAGGCGGCGGCGGAGGTCGCCCTGCTGGCCCTGCGCGGCATCGGGCCATGGACCGCGAATTATGTCCTGATGCGGGGCTGCGGCCTGCCCGACCGGGTGCCGGTGGGCGATGCCGGCCTGGCGGCAGCCCTGCAGCGCTTCCACGCCCTGGATCGCCGCCCCACGGCGGAGGAGCAGGCGACGCTGATGCGTCCCCATACCCCCTGGCGCAGCCTGGCCACCGCCCATCTGTGGGCCAGTCTGGTGTGACGCTTCAGGCACCGCTACCGCGGTAGTGGTTGGGTGTAATGCCACCTTCACAAAAGCTGCGGCCGGTTGTCGCAACGCCGCCGCCGACCGGAGTCGCGACGATCGGATGGATTGAGGCGCGCTTGTTGCAGAAACGCGAGTTTGCAATATAGAGGCGAGTTTCAACTGTCGGGATTGGTCCCTTCATGCGCCCCATCCGCCTCGCCGCGTTCGTCCTTTCCACGGTACTGATGGCGGCGGGCGCGGCCGCCGCCGCGCCAGCGGACTGCCAGCTCAACAAGGTCGCCGAGCTGGCGGTGCGCCTGGAAGGCGGGCGGCCCATCGTCGATGGCACGCTGAACGGACAGCCCATCCGTGTGGTGGTCAACACCGGAAGCTACAAGACCCTCCTGTCCGAAGCGGCGGCCCGGCGCCTGGGCTTGGAAGTCACGGCCCTGCCCATGGCGCACAAGGTGCTCACCCCGGGCCGTAAGCTGCGGGAGATTGGGTCGACACCGGTACAGAGCCTGACAGTCGGCGGCTGGCAGGCGGAAAACCTGACCATGGAGGTCATCCCCGCCCATTTCGGCAAGGATGTCGACCTGACCCTGGGCCAGGACATCTTCGCCCAGGCGGACGTGGAACTGGACTTCGCGCACGACATCATCCGCTTCTTCCGTCCCCAGGGCTGCGACGACGTCCCCCTGGCCTATTGGGCGGAAACCTATGCGGAAGCGACCATGCAGTACGCCCAGAACGAACGGCGCCGCTTCAGCAACCGCATTCCGGTGCGGCTGAATGGTCATGAGTTCCTGGCGCGCCTGTCCACCGGTGCGACCTACAGCACGCTCAGCGACACCATCGCCCACCAGGCCGGGGTGTACGAGGGTGGCCCCGGCGTCACCACCCTGGCCATGGTGGGGCCGCCGGATCATGAGAAGTATCCCTTGTCCGTCGGCACCTTCGACAGCTTCACCATCGGGGATGAGACGATACGCAATGTGAAGTTGCGGTTTGTGCGCTTCAACCCGGACTTCATCTCCGACGTGGGGCGTCAGGTTTGGGGGCTGATCCTGGGTATGGATTTCATCCGGTCGCACCGTATCTACATCGCCAACAGCCAGGACAAGATCTACTTTACCAACGTCGCCCGGCCCGTTTTCGACACCCAGACGCCTCCACCCCAAACGGCGGCCAATCCCTGATCGGCCGTTCCCCGAGCCCAAGGATTCCGCCGCCATGCGCCGCATCGCCCCATTCGCCGTCCTCCTGTCGCTGCTTGCCGCCCCGGCGGTGGCCGGCACGGCCGATTGCCGGCTGAACCCGGTGGGGGAGTTGCCCATCCATGTGGAAAACGGCCTGCCCATCGCCGAGGGCCTGCTGGACGGCAAGCCGGTGCGGGCGCTGGTCGACACCGGCACCACCCGCCACCTGGTTTCCATTCAGGCGGCGCGGCGCCTGGGCCTGGATTTCCAGGAGCACCGGGCGCGCGGCGTCAACCTGGGGCAGGGGGACTGGCGCAAGGCCGGCACCATGAAGGCCGACACCCTCAGCTTCGGCCCCTGGCAGGGCACCGGCTATCGCCTGCAACTGGTGGACGCCGGTGACTTTGGCGCCAATGTCGACATGGTGCTGGGCCAGGATTTGTTCGTGCAGGCGGACGTCGAACTGGACATGGCCCACAACGTCATCCGCTTCTTCCGCCCCGCCGACTGCGATGACACGCCGCTGGCCTATTGGGCCCAGACCTATTCCCAGGCGACGCTGCGCTCCCGCGCGTTCGGTAGCTACTCCGTCAGCCGGGTGGTGGTGCGGCTGAACGGGCTGGAGTTTTGGGCGCGGCTGGACACGGGCGTGCGCACCAGCACGGTGCTGACCCGCTTGGCCAACCGCGTGGATGTGCGCCAGGACAGCCCCGGTTCCCAGCCGGGGCCGGAGCGGCACGACATCGGCCGCACGCCGGTGCCCACCTGGATCGGCACCTTCGACACCCTCAGCATTGGGGATGAGACCATCCGCAATGCCCGCCTGTCGGTGGGCGACTACTACAACCTGGGTGTGGAACGCGACGGCAGCCTGGCCATGGTGCTGGGCATGGACTTCATCCAGTCGCACCGTATCTTCATCGCCAACAGCCAGGACAAGATCTACTTCACCAATGTCGCCACGCCGGTGTTCAAGGCGCCGGGGGCGTAAGCCGAAGAGGATGCCGGTGCCTTTTGACAGGATCGGGAGAGAGGGGATGCTTGGTCAGGGAATGCGGGTGGATGTGCACGCGCGCAAGCGTGTCGCCGGCGCCCTCCTGGCGTTGGCGCTCGCTGGGGCGCCTGCCGGTGCCGCCTGGGCCGGGGCGGCGGATTGCCACCTGAACAAGATCGCGGAACTGCCCATCAAGGTGGAGCACAACCAACCCCTGGCGGACGTCAGTCTGAACGGCAAGCCGATCCGTGCCCTGGTCGACACCGGCGCCTACCGCACCACCTTGACGCGGGGCGCGGCCGAGCGCCTGGGCGTGGACGTGACGTTGCACGCCGCCGCCGGCGGTGCCGTGGGCGTGGGAGGCGAGGTCGCCATTGGCTCCGCCCCCGTCGCGGATTTGAGGGTGGGCAACTGGAACGCCCGCGACCTGAAGCTGGAGGTTCTGGATACCGCCGACGTCGGGCCGGGGATCGAGCTTATCCTGGGCCAGGACATCTTCAGCCAGAGCGATGTGGAGGTGGACTTCGCCGGCGGGGCGATCCGCTTCTTCCAACCGCAGGGCTGCGACGATGTCCCCCTGGCCTATTGGGCGGAAACCTATGCCGAGGCGCGGATGAAGCCGGTGGCGGGTCGCCGCACGTCCAACATGGTGCGCGTGGCGTTGAACGATCATGAGTTCTGGGCGCTCCTGGACACCGGCGCCGGCGGCAGCAGCGTGCAGCTGCGCGCCGCCCACCGCGCCGGTGTGCATGAGGACGATCCCGGCGTCGTCACCGGTTGGCCCAGCCATGGCATCGGCAAGCGCAGCATTCCCACCTGGATCGGCAGCTTCGGGACCTTCGTCGTGGGGGATGAGACGGTCCGTAATGTGCGGCTGCGCTTCGGCGACTATTCCGCCGGCCTGGACCCGGAGCGGGAGGGGGCGCACGACATGGTGCTGGGCGCCGATTTCATCAAGACGCATCGCATCTACATCGCCAACAGCCAGAACAAGATCTTCTTCACCAACGTCGGCCACCCCATCTTCACCCCCCTGCCCAAGACGCCCGAAACCGCGCCCGACGGTGAGGCGCCCGCACCTGGGTCAAAACCGCCGGCTGCCGACTGACGCGATCTCCCATTCCCTGGCGGCGGCCGGCGGGCCGTGGCAGGGTGGTGTGGTGGGTTAATGGTTGGCGGTGCCTTGATGACTGAGGGTGTGATGCCTATGCCGGCGGTGCGGGGCCGGTGGGCCCAGGTGATGACCGTGGTGCGGGTCGCCAGCGGCAACTTCCTGGAAATGTACGACTTCATGGTGTTCGGCTATTTCGCCGGCGCCATCGGCCGCGCCTATTTCCCGCACGACAGCGGCACCGCCAGCCTGCTGC
>NZ_BACU01000196.1 GCF_000333275.1 Azospirillum sp. B4
GTATTATTCGTCATAATAAATAGCATATGGTGGACCATGCCAAGTCTCGGCCTGACCAACGTTGGCGCTATACCACCGGCAACGGTTTCTGACGTGTTGCCGGTGGTGTCGGTGACGGTGGTCGCCAGGGCGTCCACTTGTGTCAGGGGCGTCTAATCGGTTGCGATCCGGCGTCCCAGGGACAAGGGCGGGTGACGGGGTGGTGTTCGCCCGCTATTAGGATGGCGATACCGGGAAGGAGGCCGTCCGAACGCGTCCACGAAACGTTTTCCGAAATGGCCAGGATTGGTGAATCCTGAAAGGCTGCTGATCTCGGCGATCGATTTGTTGCGGAAATTGGGATTGCTGAGAAGGGACCGGGCGAATTCCAGGCGCATCGCCATCAGTTCCTTGCTGAAACTCGTTCCCGACGCGGCGAAGAGCGCGTGCAGCGTGCGCTTCGAAATACCCTGCTGGTCAGCGAAGACCGTGGGGGTCAGTGTGTGATCGTGAAGCCGATCCCGCATGGCTTGACGCAGGCGGTTCACGGTCGCCTTCTGCCCCGTTCTCAACGGGGGGGATATTTGGCCCGCCGCCAGAATAAGAAGTGCTGCGACCTGGTCGGCGATTTCGCCGGGGGTCAACGGCAGGTGAGGCACCGTTTCGGGCGAAAGCTCCGCCAGGACACAGCAAAGAGCGCGCGCCCAACCGTTGCTGTCGCAGATGGGTTTTAGCGCCATCTCTTCCGGAAAGGGGGTCCGGGCGGTCAGCCATGCTCTTGGGAACGTAAGGACCTTGGCTTGTGTTATCGAATCATAACGCAGCAGATATCCCGCTGCGGTCTCCACCAGGATCCATTGGCCGGAATTCAGCGTGATGGTTGTTGAGCCCCTTCCGCTGGATATGGACGCGGCACCCTTTGCCACGTATAGCAGGAAAAAATCATCGATATGCTCATACCCTGGGGAGCGCTTCTGTCTTGTCAGGGTGTGTATTCCGACGGTCATTGAAAATAATAATGCTGGACCAATAGGAATTAAAGAGGCTGATCCTGTGAAATCGGCTTGTGTTGGGAAATCAATATGCAGTCCTGGGCGGAGTGACTGAATTTTTTTACGCCAAAAAGATTTTGCTTCGGCGAATTTCAATTCCCCTGTTGTGAAAGAAAAAGCCGCATTGGGCGCATAAGGTGGTGGCGCCATTTGAGTTCCCCTGGATTTAACTGTTAATTTCTTCCAGGGTACCTCTTAAGAAAATCGCGTTGCGGATTTGTTTTTGGGCTGATTGCTTTACGAGCGCACAAATTCTCACTTGCGCGTGCATAAGAAAGAACAACCCGGGAAGCGAGCTTCCCGGGTTGTTGTCCTGGAGTCGGTCGGTGCTGGCGGGTCCCGTCAGGCGGCGCGGGCCTCCACCAGGAACTTCTCGACGAGGCCGCGCATCTTCTCGGCCTCGCGGGCCATGGAGGTGGAGGCGGTCAGCACGTCGTGGGCGGAATGGCCGGTCTCATCCGCGGCGGTGGACACGCCCTGGATGTTCTGGGTGACGCTGTCGGCGCCGGCGGCCGCCTGCTGGACGTTGCGGGCGATCTCCTGCGTGGCGGCACCCTGCTCCTCCACCGCCGAGGCGATGGTGGTGGCGATGCTATTGATGTTCTCGATGGTGCCGGAGATGGCGCTGATGGCGGTCACCGCCTCGCGGGTGGCGCCCTGGACCTGGGCGATCTGGGTGCTGATCTCCTCCGTCGCCTTGGAGGTCTGGTTGGCCAGGCTCTTCACTTCCGAGGCGACGACGGCGAAGCCCTTGCCCGCTTCGCCAGCGCGGGCGGCCTCGATGGTGGCGTTGAGGGCCAGCAGGTTGGTCTGGCTGGCGATGTCGGTGATCAGCTTCACCACGTCGCCGATGCGCTGGGCGGTCTGTTCCAGGCCGGCGACGATGCTGCCGGTGTGGGTGGCCTGACGGACGGCGTCGCCGGCCACGGAGGCGGACTGGGCCACCTGGCGGCTGATTTCGCTGATGGAGGAACTCAGTTCCTCCGCCGCGGCGGCCACGGTCTGCACATTGGCCGAGGCCTCGACGGCGGCGGCGGCCACCGTGGCGGACTGGCGGGTGGTCTGCTCGGCCGAGGCGGACAGCGAACTGGCGGTGGCCTGCATCTCGGTGGCGGCGGAGGCGACGGCGCCGATGACGTCGCCGGCCTGCACGTCGAAGGTGCGGGTCAGGGTTTCCAGGGCGGCGGCGCGGGCGGCGCGGGCGGCCTGTTCCTTGGCCTGCTCAGCGCGCAGGCGTTCGGCCTCGCGGGCGTTGTCGCGGAAGACCAGGGCCGTCTTGGCGATATCGCCGACCTCGTCGCCGCGCTCGGCGCCGAAGACCTCGATGTCCAGGCGGCCGTGGGCCAGGTCCTGCAGGTTGCCGACGATGTGGCCGATGGGGGTCACCAGGCCGCGGCGGGCGATCAGCATGCCGACGACGATGCCGATGGCGATGCCGACCACGGCGACGATCACGATCATGAGGGTCAGTTCACGGGCCACCGTCTGCGCGTTCTGGGCCACGGTGGTGCCATCCTCATCCAGGGCTTCCTGCAACACCTTGATCTTGTTGGTCAGCGCGGTGGACGCGGCGCGGGACTGCGCCACCTCGTCCAGGATTTCCTGGCGCGCGGCCTCGTTCTTGAGATCGCTGTGCTTGCGGCTGGCTGCTGTCGTGGTGTCGAATTCCTTCTTGTAGGCGTCGAAGGCGACCTTGATCTCGGCCAGTATGGGGCGGTACTTCGCTTCCGCCTCCTGGTTCAACAGGCTCATGTTCTTGTTGAACTCATCCACCCGGCCGCCAACGTTCTTGACCACCTCTTCGGTATCTTTGGGGTCGGCGGCCATGCGGTATTCGCCGCGGTT
>NZ_BACU01000195.1 GCF_000333275.1 Azospirillum sp. B4
AGGTGATAGAGCAGGGGCTGGACGGCACGCCCATGGTCAGCTTCGCGCATTTGCCGCCGGAGGACCGCTGGGCCCTGGCCTTCGTCGCCGGCGGCTTCGCCTTCACCCCCGCCGACACCGAGGCCGGGGCCAGGCTGTGGCGGGAGCGGGCCGACCTGCACACCCTGTTCCCCAGCCTGGAGTCCCTGACCCAGACCTCCCTGGCCACGCTGGAACCCCAGGTCGGCGCCGACATCGCCCGGCCGCTGCTGGCCTATCTACGCACCCATCCCGACGCGGTCATGCCCAAGGCCAACGACAGCCTGGCCATCGCCCGCGCAAACCGGATTCATCGACGCCATCGCCGCCTACGACCGCCTGTCGCCGGAGCTGAAGCGGCGCATCGAGGGGCTGGAGGTGGTGTACGAGTTCAACCCCGACTTCACCTCAGGCCAGTTCGGTTTCCCCAAGGACATCTCGGCGCTTCCGCGCGCGGCCAGCGGTGGCGGCACCGCTGTGCGGTACGATTTCCCGCCTTGCGTCCATCCCTTGGT
>NZ_BACU01000194.1 GCF_000333275.1 Azospirillum sp. B4
CAACGAGGATGACGGCCGGGGTCATCATCGCAGCTGGCACATCTGGACGCCCTGGTTCGGCGGCATCGGCATGATCAGCTTCGCCGTCGGCATGCTGCTGGTGGGCGCCGTGCTCTACATCCTGTTCCCCGGCGTCGTGACCAATGTGGCCGCCGGCATCGCGGGCGAGCCTGGGCCGGCGGCGCTGACCGGCATGGCGGTCCTGGCCCTGGTGCCGGTGATCGGCATCGTTTGCGCCATCACCATCATCGGCATCCCCGTGGCCTTGGTCCTGGGTTTCGCCTATGTCCTGCTGCTGATGGTGGCCATGCCGCTGGCCGGCTTCGCCCTGGCCGACATGGTGACCCAGCGCCGGGGGCCGCCGACCAGCCCGGGCGACCGCATCCGCCGCTATGCCCTGGTGGTGCTGATCCTTGCCGTGCTGCAGCTGGTTCCCTTCGTCGGCGGCCTGGTGAAGTTCGGCCTGCTGCTGATGGGCGTGGGCGGCCTGGTCAGCCATCTGCGCCGCCGGGGGCCTGTACCGGCTTACTGAGCGGCGGTATTGGGACACTGATGCGGGCGGCCCTGGTCCTGGGCCGCCCGCAGCGCCTGACCCTGCGCCAGGATGTCGGACAGGCGCACCGTGGCCAGCGCCGCCTCCAGCGCGGCGTTGGCCTGGGCCAGCGCCCCCACGATGGCCTGGTTGGCCAGATGTTCCACCGGGCATTCCGGATGGTCGGCGGTGGGGCCGATGGTGAAGACGGAGGCCGGCTCCAGCGCCCGGTGCACATCCAGCAGGGTCAGGCCCTCCAAGGGCCGGTTCAGGCGCCAGCCGCCGCGCGGCCCCTTTTCCGAGGTGACATAGCCCCGGTCGCGCAGGCCCGCCATGGTTCGGCGCACCACCACGGGGTTGGTGCTCAGCATGCGGGCGATGGTGTCCGACGTGGCCGCCCCGTCATTGCAGGCCATATGCACCAGGACATGCGCCATGCGCGCCAGCCGCGAATCCCTGCTCAAAACCCGATTCCTTTCCGTGACAGCCCAGCGTAACGGGCGTCGCCCCTATTCGCAACTGTCACAGTGGCATGTCTCTTGACGCCCCAGCTTGAATCGTAATAGTCAGAGTTACGAACACCAATGGAGAGCCACCATGCCTTATGACGTGATCATCATCGGCGGCAGCTACGCCGGCCTTTCGGCCGCATTACAGCTGGGCCGCGCCCGCCGCCGCGTGCTGGTGATCGACGCCGGCCAGCGGCGCAACCGCTTCGCCATCGCCTCCCATGGCTTTCTGGGGCAGGATGGCGCGGCCCCCGGCCAGATCGTGGCCACGGCGCGCGACCAGTTGGCGCGTTACGCCACGGTGGAGATGCTGCAGGGCGCGGCCATCGCCGTTGCCGGGGATGAACAGGGATTCGTGGTGCAGACCACGGGCGGCCCCGTGGCCGGCGCTCGCCTGATCCTAGCCAGCGGGGTGACCGACAACCTGCCGGAGGTGCCGGGCCTGGCGGAGCGCTGGGGCCGCCACGTCTTCCACTGCCCCTACTGCCACGGCTATGAGCTGGATCAGGGTCCCATCGGCGTGCTGGCCACCGGGCCGATGTCGTTGCACCACGCCCAGATGCTGCCCGACTGGGGCGCCACCACCCTGTTCCTGAACAGCGCCTTCGAACCCGACGCCGCCCAATTGGCGGAGCTGGACCGGCGCGGCGTGGTGTTGGAACGCACGCCGGTGGCCGGCTTCTACGATGACGGCGCCGACCTCCGCCTGGCCGATGGGCGCACCGTTCCCCTGGCTGGCGTCTTCACCTTGGCTCAAACCCGCATCACCGGCCCGCTGGCCGCCGAGCTGGGCGTGGACATCGAGGACGGCCCCTTGGGCCAGTGCATCCAGGTGGACGCCATGCAGCAGACCAGCGTCGCCGGCGTCTTCGCCTGTGGCGACGTGGCCCGCCTGGCGGGTTCGGTATCCCTGGCTGTGGCCAGCGGCGCCATGGCCGGTGTCGCCGCGCACCGCTCGCTGATCTTCACGGCGTGATGTTCATTGCCAGACTCGTGGCTCTGCCCCGCTTCCCAACCGTGGCGGGTAGGCCGCGACCCTACGGATGGGAATGGGGGCCGCCGAGGTTTTGCGGGAGGAGCAGCGGGAGGACGCCCGCTGTTTTCAGTATAAAGCCCGCTTGCCCGGCGGCCGGCGCGGCAAGGTCGTTTCCCGGCGCAGGGTAGCGTAGGCGACGGCGATCTGGGCGGCCACTGTGGCGTTGTTCAGCAGCAGGGCGCGGTTGGCCACCAGGCTGGCGCCCTCGGTCAACTGCTCCAGGCGGGACAGCAGGAAGGGCGTCAGCTCCTTGCCGCGCACGCCCTGACCCTCGGCCTCGGCCACCGCCAGGCGGATGGCCTGCTCCGTCGCCTCGGCGTCCAGCGCCGCCTCTTCCGGGATGGGCACGGCGATGAGGACGCCGCCGCCCAGGCCCAACTGCCACTTGGCGCGCAGGACCCGCGCCACGTCGTCGGCCGAATCGCAGCGGCTGTCCACCGGCAGGTTGCAGTTGGCGGTGTAGAAGGCGGGAAAGTTGTCGGTACTGTAGCCCACCACCGGCACGCCCCGTGTCTCCAGGTACTCCAACGTCTTGGGCAGGTCCAGGATGGCCTTGGCCCCGGCGCAGACCACGGCCACGTCGGTGCGGGCCAGTTCCTCCAGGTCGGCGGAGATGTCCAGGGTCGTCTCCGCTCCCCGGTGCACGCCACCGATGCCGCCGGTGGCGAAGACGGCGATGCCGGCCAGGCGGGCGGCGATCATGGTGGCGGCCACGGTGGTCGCGCCATCCCCGCCGGCGGCCAGCACCAGGGGCAGGTCGCGGCGGCTGACCTTGCGGATGCCGCCGGCGGCCAGGCGCTCGAAATCCTCCGCCTCCAGGCCCACGCGGATGCGGCCGTCCAGGATGGCGATGGTGGCGGGCACGGCACCGTTGGCCCGCACCGTGGCCTCCATGGCCTTGGCCGCCTCAATATTGGCGGGATAGGGCAGCCCATGGCTGATCACCGTGGATTCCAGGGCGACGACGGCCCGGCCGGCCTTGATGGCCGCCGAAACCTCCGCCTTGATCACGCAATAGTCCAGCATGCCCGCCCCCGTTTTTCGAATCCGCCCTCAATTGCCGGGCGTTACAGTACCGCCGCCAGCCGGCGGATCAGCTCAGCCGCGCCGGCCGCCGCCGCCTGGCAGAAGGCGGGAAAGTCCATGTGGCTGTCGGATCCGGCCAGGTCACTGAGGCTGCGCACCACCAGATAGGGCACGCCCCACCGCGTCGCCACCTGCGCCACGGACGCCCCCTCCATCTCCACCGCCTGGGCGGAGAAGGTGCGGAACAGCCGGTCGCGCGAGGTCTCGCAGTTCAGGAACTGGTCGCCCGTCAGCACGGTTCCGAAGTGGATGCCGGGCACCCGCGCCTCGCCACCCGTGGCCGCCGCCGACAGGGCCGGCAGCGCCAGGCCGTCCAGCGCCGCGCGGGCCTTGGCCTCCAGCCCCTTGTCCAGGTCATAGCCATGGGCCTCGTCGAAACCCGGCAGGGGCGGCACGCCCGGCTGATAGACCTTCAATTCGCCCTGGGCCAGCGCACCGTAGTCATGCTGCACCAGGCGGGTGGCCACCACCACGTCGCCGATGGCCAGGGCCGGGTCGACACCACCGGCCACGCCGGAGAACAGCAGGGCGCGGCAACCGAACACCTGCAGCAGCAGGGTGGCGACGACGGCGGCGTTGACCTTGCCGATCCCGGCCTCCACCAGCACCACCTCACGGCCGTCCATGGTGCCCCGCTGGAAGGTGAAGCCCGCGATGGCCGTGGTGCCCGCCATCTGGAAATGCGCACCGAAATGGGCGATCTCCTCCGGAATGGCGCAAATCAGCCCCAGCGGGCCGTTCCTTTGCTCGGTCATGTCGGACTTTTCCCATTATTCGCGCGTCATGCCGGCACCATCCCTTGGGTCCCGGGCCAGAACCTCATATATCCTGAGGACATGCCGCCTGTCGCGCTAATCCCTGGCCTCGACGCCGAACCTGACCCGCTGCCCGCCAACATCGCGGGGTGGTTCGCCCATCGCGGCTGGACCCCCCATCCCCATCAGCTGGAGATGCTGCGCGCCGCCCGGCGGGGGGAACACACTCTGCTGATCGCCCCCACCGGCGGCGGCAAGACCCTGGCGGGCTTCCTACCCAGCCTGATCGACCTGTCGGAACGGCCGCGCGAGGGCCTGCACACCCTCTATATCTCGCCGCTCAAGGCCCTGGCGGTGGACATCGCCCGCAACCTGGAACAGCCGGTGGCGGAACTGCGCCTGCCCATCCGGGTGGAGACGCGTACCGGCGACACGCCGGAGGCGAAGCGCCGCCGCCAGCGCGCCCACCCACCGCAGATCCTTATGACCACGGTGGAAAGCCTGGCGCTGCTGCTGTCCTATCCGGAAGCGGCGACGCTGTTCGGCACGGTGCGCACCGTCATCGTGGATGAGCTGCACGCGCTGGCCGGGTCCAAGCGCGGCGACCTGCTGGCCCTGCACCTGGCGCGCCTGGCCAGCCTGGCGCCGGACGCGCGGCGCGTGGGCCTGTCGGCCACCGTGGCGCACCCGCAGGCCCTGGCCGACTACCTGGCCCTGCCCGGCCATCCCGTGGCGCCGCCGGTGCCAGTGAACATCGTGCGCGGCGCCCCCGGCGCCCCAGCGGAGGTCGGCATCCTGCTGACCATGGAGATTCCCTGGGGCGGGCACATGGCCCTGCAGACCATGCCGGACGTCTATGAACAGGTGAAGGCCTGCGGCACCACGCTGATCTTCGTCAACACCCGCGCCCAGGCGGAACTGGTGTTCCAGGAGCTGTGGCGGGTGAACACCGACAACCTGCCCATCGCCTTGCACCATGGCAGCCTGTCCACGGAACAGCGCCGCAAGGTGGAGGCGGCGATGGCGCGCGGCACCTTGCGCGCCGTGGTGGCCACCAGTTCCCTGGATCTGGGCATCGACTGGGCGGCGGTGGACCTGGTGGTGCAGATCGGCGCGCCCAAGGGGGTCAGCCGCCTGCTGCAACGCATCGGCCGCGCCAACCACCGCATCGACCTGACCTCCCGCGCGCTGCTGGTGCCCGCCAACCGGTTCGAGGTGCTGGAATGCAAGGCCGCCATCGACGCCGTGCACGCCGGCACCCTGGACGGCGACCCGCCGCGCCCCGGCGGGCTGGAGGTGCTGGCCCAGCACATCGTCGGCACCGCCTGCGCCGGGCCGTTTGACGCCCAGCACCTGTTCGCGGAGGTCGGCAGTTGCGCCCCTTACGCCCACCTGACGTGGGAAGGGTTCGAACAGGTGATGGATTTCGTCGCCACCGGCGGCTACGCGCTGCGGGCCTATGAGCGGTTCCAGCGCCTGCGCCGCCGCGAGGACGGGCTGTGGCAGTTGGCCAACTGCCAGGTGGCGCGGCAGTACCGCCTGAACGTCGGCACCATCGTGGAGGAGCCGACGGTCAAGGTGCGCATGGCCAACGGCGGCGCCATCGGCGATGTGGAAGAGTACTTCATCCAGGGCCTGGTGCCCGGCGACACCTTCATCTTCGGCGGCCAGCTATTGCGCTTCGTCGGCATGCGCGACAACGCCGCCATCGTGGCCAAGGGTGGCCAGGGGCAACCCAAGGTGCCGGTCTACGCCGGCGGTCGCCTGCCGCTGACCACCCATCTGGCCGACCGCGTGCGCGCCATGCTGGCCGACCCGGGCCAGTGGCGGGAGCTGCCGCCGGAGGTGGCCGAATGGCTGCGCATCCAGCGCTATGTCTCGGCCCTGCCTGACCGTACCGGCCTGCTGGTGGAAACCTTCCCGCGCGGCGGCAAGGAGTTCCTGGTGGCCTACACCTTCGAGGGCCGCAACGCCCACCAGACCCTGGGCATGCTGCTGACCCGCCGCATGGAGCGGCTGGGCCTGCACCCCCTGGGGTTCGTCGCCACCGATTACGTCCTGGCCATCTGGTCGCTGAACACCGCCACGGACATGGACGCCCTGTTCGCGGAAGATATGCTGGGCGACGACCTGGAGGAATGGATGGACGAATCCAGCATGCTGCGCCGGACCTTCCAGACCGTGGCCACCATCGCCGGCACCCTGGAGCGCCGTCATCCGGGGGAGGAGAAGACCAAGCGCCAGATGACGGTCAGCGCCGACCTGATCTACGACGTGCTGCGCCGCCACGACCCCGGCCACCTGCTGCTGCGGGCCACCCGGGCCGAAGCGGCCGCGGGCCTGACCGACGTGCGCCGCCTGGGCGACATGCTGGCCCGCGTGAAGGGCCACATCCGCCATATGGCGCTGGACCGCATCTCCCCCCTGGCCGTGCCCGTGCTGCTGGAGATCGGCCGCGTCATGGTGGGCGGCCGGGCGGACGAGGTGCTGTTGCAGGAGGCCGCCGAGGAGTTGGCGGCCGAGGCCCTGCCCAAGTCCATGCGTGAAGGCCAGGGGCTGCTGCCTTTTTGAGGCCGCGAGGTTTTGGGCAAAAGGAATCCACCCCGGCGCTAACGGGCCTCCTGAAAAACGATGATATAGCCGTCGGGATCTTTGGTGCTGAAGTGCCTCAGCCCGTAGGGCGCCATGGTTGGGGCATCGGCACGAAGGCCGCGCCGCGTGAGTTCATCGAAAGCGTCGTCGACATTGGCGCAACCGATGTAGAGCACCGTATCGCCGTGCGCAGCCACCCGCGCCGGATCGTTTTCCTCAGGCCGTTCGTTCGAGTCGAACTGTGTGTTCAACATGAGCTGCGCCTGTCCATGCCGAAGCCAGACCCAATGGGAGAAGGTGCCTTCGCGGGTCTGCACCTCCGGTGAGGCGGATACCAGGTCGAATCCGAGGATCTCCCGGTAAAACCTCACCGCGGTCGGCATGTCGAAGACGCTGATCAAAGGCGTCATTCCCAGCGCGCCAAGGGTCATGGCGGTCCTCCCTTAAGACCGTCACACTATGGGTGCCCGCCGGGCCACAGCGCAAGCGGCGCGGGGATCGCTCCCGCGCCGCTGTTGGAAGATGACCGTATCAGCCCTGGGTGGACGGATGCTGGTTGTAAGCGTCCAGGACGCGGGTGGTGTAGACCAGGGCAGCGCCGGCGCCGATGGCGATGGCCACGCTCAGCGCCTCGGCGATCTCATCCTTGGTGGCGCCATGGCGGATGGCGGCGTCGGTGTGGACGGTGATACAGCCGTCGCACTTGGCGGTGACCGCCACGGCCAGGGCGATCAGCTCGCGGGTCTTGGCGTCCAGGTGGTTGGTGGCGTTGGCGGCGTTGCTGAGACCGACATAGCCCTTCACCGTTTCCGGGCTGATCTTGGCGTATTCGCCGACGCCGGCCTTAATCTGCTGACGATACTGGTTCCAATCGAGCATCATGGTGTCTGTCCTTTGACCGCTGGGGGAAGGCCGCTTGGCGGCGCGTCCCGGTGTGAACCGATGGACAGAAGGTACCGCCGGACCCGCCGGCGCTGAATGCCCGGGCGGATCGAGGTTGTGACCGCGCGGATCAAGTCGACCGGATGAAACCAACGCCATGAACGCCAGCGACGATGATGTGTTGAGCCAACTGGCCCCCTTGATCCAGGTGCGCCCGCAGGTGGAGCAGCACTGCCTGTTCGGGCCTGGCTGGTCGGCGCCGCACCGGCGGGACGGCGCGGGCTGGGCGCCCTTCCACATCGTCCTGGCGGGGGAGGCCCGGGTCAGCCTGCCCGACGCCGGCCGCACGCTGACGTTGGCGGCGGGCGATGTCCTGCTGCTGCCCCACGGCGCGCCGCACACGGTGCACAGCCCGGGCCCCGGTGCGCCGGCGGCAACAACGCTGGCCAGCCAGGACAACGGCGTGGTGGCGGTGCGGCGCACCAGCGACCTGGCCGGCAAACGTGACGCCGCCCCGGCGCTGGAGCTGATCTGTGGGCGATTCGCCTTTGAGCGGGTGGCGGACAACCCGCTGCTGGCCCTGCTGCCCGACGCCGTGCACCTGAAGGGCGGGGGCCGCCGCCTGGCCCGCCTGGTGGAGACCTTGCGCGACGAGGTGGCGGAGCCGCGCCCCGGCGGCCGGGCCATCGCCACGGACCTCGCCCGCGTCCTGTTCACCATGATCCTGCGCGGCCATCTGGAGGGCCATGGCGAGGGCACGGAGGTGGTGGGACTGCTGGCCCGGCCGGCGACGGCGCGCGTGGTGGCGGCCCTGGTGGGCGACCCGGCACGCGCCTGGACCCTGGACGAACTGGCGGATGCCGCCCATCTTTCCCGCGCCAGCCTGGTGCGCGCCTTCCGCGCCGCCGGCGCCCCCGCCCCGTTGGCCTTCCTGGCCCAGGTGCGCATGACGCTGGCCGTGCGCCATCTGGTGGCGGAGGGGCTGTCGCTGGCGGAGACGGCGGCCCGGGTGGGGTATGAATCGGAAAGCGCGTTCAGCCGCGCCTTCAAACGCCAGTATAACGCGGCGCCCGGCGATTACCGGGATGCCGCCCGCGCCATATGATCTGGGGATCTCGCTTCGCATGAACGCCCGTTTCGGCACCGGCCATACCGGCGACCAGACCGCCCTGACCGTGAACGGGGCCACGGTGCTGGCGGATGCCAGCGGCGCCCTGTTCTGGCCGGATCGCGGCCTGCTGGTGGTGGCCGACCTGCATCTGGAGAAGGGGTCGGCCTTCGCCCGGCGCGGCGCCTTGCTACCGCCCTACGACACCGCCGCCACCCTGGCCCGGCTGGAGGCCGTCTGCCACCGGCTGTCACCCACCCGCGTGCTGTGCCTGGGCGACAGTTTCCACGACGGCCGCGCCGGTGACCGGGTGTCGGCTGGGGACGGCCGGCGCTTGGCGGCGCTGATCCAGGGCCGTGAGTGGCTGTGGGTGGTGGGCAACCATGACCCGGCCCCCCCGCCGGACTGGGGCGGACAGGTGGTGGCCGACTGGATCGAAGGACCGCTGGTCTTCCGGCATGAGGCGGAGGAGGGAAATCCGGCGGGTGAAGTCTCGGGTCACTACCACCCCAAGGCCAGCGTGCCCACGCGGGCGCGGCGGGTGGGTGGCCGCTGCTTCATCACCGACGGGCGACGCCTGGTGTTGCCGGCCTTCGGTGCCTACACCGGCGGGCTGGACGTGCGGGAAGCGGCATTGCGTCGTCTATTCCCCGACACCTTCAGCATCGTGCTGCTGCATCGGGACCGCGGCTATGCCTTCCACTCGGCCCACATCCTGGGGACCGACCTGGCGGATACCGGCACTTAACGACCATCACGGTCTTGGGAGGAGTCCCCGAAAAGGAAACGGGCGGCCCGGGGATGGGGGGACCCGGGCCGCCCTTAGGTCGTCCGCTGAACGCGCTTTGGGGGGTGCGCAGCCAGGCCGGGATGGGGGAACCGGTACACTGGATCATCGAGCGGACATGATCTCAGATAGGATCACCTCCGGGAAAAACAAGCACGCCAATACATCAGGATAGGGTGGGGAATAGATTTCACCGGGAGTGATCCACCGGATGGGCGGGTACGTATCTTTTGTCATACGCGGTTCGTCCTGCGTCACAACGTCCCTCATCCTGCCAGAACCGGCATGGTGGCCCATGGCGGCACCCGCCCGCGATATTTCTTCTTGCCCGCTATTGTAGCGCTCACAGCCCACCGCTCTTGCCAGCGCATGCCAGCCCTCACCAAAATGCCAGGGTTTGCCTGATGTCCCCAGGGTCCGCCTGATGTCCGACGCCTCCGCCGCTCCCGTCATCGTCTGGTTCCGCCAGGACCTGCGTGTGGCCGACAACCCCGCGCTGGCCCATGCCGCCCGGATGGGCCGGCCTGTAGTCCCCCTCTACATCCTGGACGACCAGACCGCCGGCCCCTGGGCGCCCGGCGGGGCGTCGCGCTGGTGGCTGCACCACAGCCTGTCGGCGCTGGGCGGCGCGCTCTGTGACCTTGGGGCGCCCCTGGTTCTGCGCCACGGCCGGGCGGACGTGGCGCTGCGAACCCTGGTGCGGGAGGTCGGGGCCGACGCGGTGGTGTGGAACCGGTGCTATGAGCCCCATGCCATCGCCCGCGACAGCGCCCTGAAGGCCGACCTGAAAGCGGACGGCATCGCCGTCGACACCTTCAACGCCGCCCTGCTGGCCGAGCCGTGGACGGTGAAGACCGGCAGCGGCGGCCCCTATAAGGTTTTCACCCCTTTCTGGAGATGCGTGCGGGAGGGGCTGGAGCCAGGCCCGCCTTTACCTGCGCCGACGCGGCTGACGGCACCGGCAGCACCCCCCGCCGGCGACCGCCTGGCCGACTGGGCTTTACTGCCGACCCGGCCGGATTGGGCCGGGGGCCTGCGGGACCATTGGACGCCGGGGGAGCGGGACGCCACCCGGCGGCTGACCGATTTCCTGGCCCACGCCGTGGACCGCTATCCCGAGGGCCGCGACTATCCCGCCCAGCCCCTGACCTCCCGCCTGTCTCCGCACCTGCATTTCGGCGAAATCTCCCCCCGCCAGATCTGGGCGGCCACGGAGGGGCGCGGCGGCATTGGCGTGGAGAGCTTCCAGAGGGAACTGGGGTGGCGCGAATTCTGCCATCACCTGCTCTACCATTTCCCGTTCCTGCCGGAACAGCCCCTGAACCCCCGGTTCGAGGCGTTCGCCTGGGACGGGAACGCCGGCCACCTGGCGGCCTGGCAACGGGGCCGCACCGGCTATCCCATCGTCGACGCCGGCATGCGCGAATTGTGGACCACCGGCTGGATGCACAACCGCGTGCGCATGATCGTGGGGTCCTTCCTGGTGAAGCATCTGCTGTTGCCCTGGACCGCGGGCCAGGCCTGGTTCTGGGACACGCTGGTGGACGCGGACCTGGCCAACAATGCGGCCAGCTGGCAATGGATCGCCGGCTGCGGCGCCGATGCCGCCCCATATTTCCGGGTGTTCAATCCCGTGCTGCAGGGGGAGAAATTCGACGCCAGGGGCGAATATGTCCGCCGTTGGGTGCCGGAGTTGGCGGGCCTGCCGGACCGCGTGCTGCACCAGCCCTGGATGGCCGACCCCGTCACCCTGCGGGCCGCCGGGGTGCGGCTGGGCCATGACTATCCCCATCCGATCGTGGACCACAAGGCGGCGCGGCAGCGCGCGCTGGACACTTTCGCCGCGATCAAGGACGACAACGGCTAATAGCTCGGGTTAAATGCGCCCAGCGATGAAGGAGTGCGGGTATGAAGATCGCCGTCATCGGTGCCGGCATCACGGGTATGAGCTGCGCCTGGCTGCTGGCGCGCCAAGGCCATGACGTCAGCCTGTTCGAACAGAACGGCACGCCAGGCGGCCACTCCAACACGGTGGACGTGCCGGGCCGGGGTGCCCACCCCTTGCCGGTGGACACGGGTTTCATCGTCTACAACGCCGCGACCTACCCCAATCTGGTGGCGCTGTTCGACCACCTGGACGTGCCCACCCAGGCGTCGGACATGTCCTTCGCCGTCACGCTGGACCGCGGGAAGCTGGAATATTCCGGCACCAACCTGGCCGGCATGTTCGCGCAGAAGCGCAACCTGCTGTCCCCCACTACCACCTGATGCTGCGGGACATCCTGCGCTTCTACAAGACGGCGCCGTCCTTGCTGGACCAGCCGTCGGCCGCCGCCATGACCCTGGGCAAATATTTGGTGGCGCAGCGCTATGGCCATCGCTTCATCTACGACCACCTGCTGCCCATGGGGGCCGCCATCTGGTCTTCCACCATCGGGGAGATGTTGTCCTTCCCGGTACAGAGCTTCGTGCGTTTCTTCTGCAACCACGGCCTGCTGAAGCTGAAAGAGCGGCCGCAGTGGCGCACGGTGACGGGTGGCAGCCGCAGCTACGTCACCCGGCTGACACGCTCCCTGGAGGGGCACGTGCACACCGGGCGCGCCATCTCCGCCCTGCGGCGCACGGGCAGCGCCGTCCATATCCAGGACGCGCACGGCTGGAGCGGCAGCTTCGACCAGGTGGTGGTGGCGACGCACGCCGACCAGGCGCTGGCGCTGCTGACCGACCCGTCGGAGGAGGAGCGCCGTGTCCTGGGGGCCTTCCGCTATCAGATGAACCGGGCGGTGCTGCACCGCGACCCGGCCCTGATGCCCCGCCGCGCCAAGGCCTGGTCCAGCTGGAACTACAGCGCCAATTCAACCCGCGACCGCGACGCCAAGGTCTCCGTCACCTATTGGATGAACCTGCTGCAAGGACTGGACAAGCGGGTGCCCCTGTTCGTGACCCTCAATCCCATCGTGGAGCCGCGCGCATCGCTCAAGGTGCGGGAATTCATCTACGATCATCCCATGTTCGACTTGGCCGCCGTGACGGCGCAGCAGGACCTGGGCCTGATCCAGGGCGTGCGCCGCACCTGGTTCTGCGGGTCCTACTGCGGCTACGGCTTCCATGAGGACGGTCTGGCGGCCGGCTTGGCGGTCGCCGAATCGATGGGCGCTCAGCGCCCCTGGCAGGTCACCGACATGTCCCCCGCCGGCCGCAACGCCCGCCCCCGCGGCGGCGCCCGCCTGGCGGAGGCGGGGTGATGGGGGCGGGGTGACGCAGTCAGTCGACGCCGCCAGCGACACGGAGTTCGACGCCCCGCTATTTCGTGCCACCGATTTTCGTGCCATCCGACCCGGCGGAAGGTTTCGCCGTCGTGCGCTATCCGGCGGCCTGACCTCGGCCGGCCAGGAAATCGGCGATGGCGGCCCCCAAGTCGGGCTTGGTCACGGCGCTCATGTGGTCGCCGGGGATTTCCACGTAGCGGGCATCGGGCAGGGCGTCCACCAGCTCCTGGGCGGAGCCGTTGTCGCGGTCCTGCGCGCCGGCGGTGATCAGGATGGGCAGGTCCAGGCCGGCCAGCACGGCCGGCGGCGTGTCGACAAAGGTCTCCAGCACGTTCAGCAAGGCGACGGGATCGCCGCCCACGGTCTTCAGGAAGGCCTCCGCCATCCATTCCGGCGAGCCGCGCTCGAACGTGCCGAGCTTGGTCAGGATGCGACGGAAGTGGTCTCCCCGGCCGGCGGTGTTGGTCAGTCCCGCCAGACCCATGCCAGCGCAGATGGCGCGGGCCGGCCGGGCGCCCCGGGCCAGCATGCGCATGGTGGTGCGCCCGCCCAACGAATAGCCGCCCAGGTCATAATCGTTCAGACCCAGGTGCTCCACCAGCGCCAGGCCGTCTTCGGCCAGCACATCGGGCGGATAGGCCGAGATCTCGTGAGGCTTGGCGCTGTCGCCATGGGCCCGCAGGTCCGGCATGATGACGCGGTAGCCGCGTTCCGCGATGCGGGCGGCATGGCCGTACTTCAGCCAATTGACCGTGGCGGTGGAAAAGAAGCCGTGGATCAGCACCAGCGGCCGGCCCTGTCCCAGTTCACGATAGGCCAGGCGCTGGCCGTCGCGGCCAAAGAAATACTGGATGGCGATGTCGGGTGTGGCCACGGGCGTGCGTCCGGCGTTGGGGAAGGGTCCGCCGCCGAAGGTATCGCCCGCCCACGCCGTTGTTAAGATTCCGCCGGTCCTAGCGGCCGAGCGCCTTGCGCATGCCCCACGCGGCCAGTTGCGTGCCGCAGGCCATGGTCATCAGCTTGGGCCCCTGGCGCTGATAGCCCATGGCCTCGTAGAAGCCGACCGCGTTCATGGAGGAGGTGAGCTGCAAGGCGCCGGCGCCCCGGTCGCGCGCCACGCCCTCAATCTCCATCAGCAGCCGGCGACCGGTGCCCTTGGCCGCCACCGGGTCGACATAGACGGCCCGCACCTCCGCGCTGTAGAGGGCGGAGAAGCCCACGACGCGGCCGGCCTGGTCGGCCACCATCACATGCTCCCCCCACTCCGTCATCGCGGTGCGATAGTCGGCCGCCTCACGCCCGCCCAGCAGCGCGATCAGCTGTTCCGGCGAATAGTGCCCGGCGCAGAAGGCGTGGACGGAGCGGATGTGGACCTGACGAATGCCATCGGCATCGGTGGTGTCGGCGGGCCGGATGACCGGGGCCGGGGCGTCAGGAGGGGGGGTGCGTATGCTCGACCGGTACATGCCGCCCAATTCTATCCTCGCCTGAGGCTTTGGCAGCGGCCGGGGCCTTCTGCCACCGGTCGCGGTCATTCAAATGGAGCGTGCGCGGTCCCTGGCCCCAACGCGGGAAAGCTGCACGGATCCGGAGTATGCACGGGGAAGACGCCAGGGGCGATGTTCCAACCGCATAGCCTGCTATTTTTACGGTTATCACGACGGCGCGCAAGGCGACATATCCGCCACAGGGCGCTGAACGCCATCACGATGCCGCCGCCGGGGTCTTCCATCCGCCGCCGCCGCCGCTATCTTGAAGGGACGTTCTTCCTGTCACGGGCCTGATTGTTGGACACGCCATTCTTGGACACGTCGCTCACCCCCGCCCCCCTTCTGGATGCTGGCGAACCGCCGGCCGTGTCCGTGATGAACCCGCACGGCGCCGCCCCCGTGGTGCTGCTGTGTGAGCATGCGTCGCATCGCGTGCCCAACCGGCTGGGCACCCTGGGCGTGCCGGTGGCCGACAGGGAACGGCACATCGCCTGGGACATCGGGGCGGAGGCGGTGACCCGCGAGCTCGCGCGGTGCCTGGACGCGCCCGCCGTGATCGCCGGATATTCCCGGCTGGTGGTGGACCTCAACCGCCCGCTGAACAGCCCGACCCTGATGCCGGCCGTCAGCGACGGCACCCCGATCCTGGCCAACCAGGCGCTGACGGAAAGCGACCGCCAGGCGCGATTGGACGCCCTGTTCCATCCCTACCACGCCGCCGTCCACGCCTGCGTGGACGCCAAGCGTGCGGCCGGGCAGGTGCCCGCCATCATCTCCGTCCACAGCTTCACGCCGGTCATGGACGGCGTCCGGCGGCCCTGGCATCTGGGCGTGCTGTGGGACCAGGACGGCCGTCTGCCCCTGCCGCTGCTGGACCTGCTGCGGGCCCAGCCGGGCGTAGTGGTGGGCGACAACGCCCCCTACTCGGGGCGCGATGGCCACGGCTATACCCTGAATACCCACTCCACCCGTCCGGGCCTGCCTGGCGTGCTGATCGAGATCCGGCAGGACCTGATTGGCGACACCGCCGGCGTGGCGCGCTGGGCGTCCCTGCTGGCGGACGCCCTTGGACGGCTGGTCGGCCACCCCGATATACACCACGTGCTGGCCGGCGCCTGAGCCGGCCGCCCCCTTCCATTCCCTGAGGATATCCCATGGTTCCCGACATCGACGACGCCACCCGGGTGCAGCTTGAGGCCGCCGCCTTCCGCCGGCTGGTGACGCATTTGCGTGAGCGCACCGACGTCCAGAACATCGACCTGATGAATTTGGCGGGCTTCTGCCGCAACTGCCTGTCCAAATGGTACCGCGCGGCGGCGGAGGAAAAGGGCGTCGCCCTGGATTACGAGGCCGCGCGGGAAATCGTCTACGGCATGCCGTATGACGACTTCAAACGCCTGCACCAGCGCGAGGCCACGGCGGAACAGAAAGCCGCGTTCGAGCAGAACAAACCCAAGGATTGAGGCCCCAAGGACTGAGACTTGCCCGCGCGCACCGGCGCGGGTAAGGTCGCGCCCTCACCATTCAGACCACCACTTGAAATGAAGAGGCATTCCCCATGTCGGACGCCCCGGTAACGGATGTTGGCGGCATCGCCGGCGAACGCCTGCGCTCCATCATCGAGCGTATCGAACGCCTGGAAGAGGACAAGAAGGGCATCGCGGACGATATCAAGGATATCTACGCCGAAGCCAAGGGCACCGGGTTCGAGACCAAGATCCTCCGCCAGATCATCCGCCTGCGGAAGATGGAAAAGAACGACCGGCAGGAGCAGGACGCCCTGCTGGAACTGTACAAGGCCGCACTCGGCATGGAGTGAGGCGCGGGGCCGCACGGGTCCCGAGCAGGCAGGAAGGCCGGGCCGCCGCGGGGCGCCCGGCCTTTTTCACGTCCTGGACTCAATCGAAACGGTAGGCGTCCATGGCCAGGGCCCCTAGTTGCACGGTGGCGTGCAGGCGGCGCCCCGGCTGACCGGGGGACGCGGCGCCCACGGCGGCGAACAGGGGCAGCAGGTGCTCGTCGCGCGGATGGTTCTGGCGGGCGAAGGGCGCGCGGGCGCGGTAGTCGTCCAGGGCCGCCACGTCGGCGCCGCTGACCTTGTCGTGAATCCAGGACTGGAAGGCCGCCGCCCAGGGCGCCACCTCGTCCGTGCCCTCCCAGGTCAGCGCCCCCAGATTGTGGGTCAGGGAGCCGGAGGCGATGATCATCACACCCTGGTCGCGCAGGGGACGCAGGGCCTCGCCCAGGCGGCGGTGATGGGCAGGGCCCAGTTGCGGCTGGATGGACAGCTGGGCGACGGGGATGTCGGCTTCAGGGAACATCAGGATCAGGGGCACCCAAGCGCCGTGGTCCAGGCCGCGCGGCTGGCCGCCGGTGACGGCGATGCCGGCGGTGGCCAGGGCCGCGAGCGCCGACCGGGCCACGTCCGGCGCACCCGGCGCCGGGTAGCGCATCTCGAACAGCGCGCGAGGGAAGCCGCCGAAGTCGTGAATGGTCTCCGGCTGGTCGGCCAGGGAGGCGGAGGGGATCGCCGTCTCCCAATGGGCGGACAGCACCAAAATGGCGCGGGGGACGCCAGCGGCCAGGATCTCGCGGCCGAGATCCTGCAGGAAACGCCGCGCCGGGCTGTCCTCCAGGGCCAGCATGGGGGAACCATGGGAAATGAAGTAGACCGGCTGGCGCACCGCCGCGCCGACGGCGGGGGCGGACGAAATGGCGGTGGCGAGGGCGGAGGACATGGGTGGAGGGGACTTTGGATAAAGAAGATGATCCTTCAACATGGCCCCGTCTTTACCATTTGCCAATCACTGGCAATCAATTCATCATTCATGGTATTGATGCTGCTGCCCCTG
>NZ_BACU01000193.1 GCF_000333275.1 Azospirillum sp. B4
ACCTGGGCTGCCGCGCCGTCTTCCTGGCCTTGGAATCCGGCGGCCATCCCTTTGACGAGGCTTGCTCCGGCCTGTGGTGGCGCCTGCGCAACCGGCTGACCGCCGGCCTTTCGGGCCAGACCCCGCCCCTACCCGCCGCCTGCCTGGCCGCCACCATAGAGTTGCGTGGCCGGCGTGACGTGGACGATGTCCAGGCGGCCGGCGACGCCGACGCCCTGATGCGCATCCTGACCCGCCGGGGCCTGCTGGCGGGTGAGGCGGGGCCGGTGCCGGCGCCCAGCTGCCAGGCGACACCGCTGGCCGGGGTGGACCGCGTCCGCGCCCCCGTGGCCGGCGTGGTGCTCTACACCGTGGCCCTGGGCGACACCGTCGCCATCGGCCAGACGGTGGCGGAGGTGATGGATCCGGTCACCGGCGCCCGCCACCCGGCCCGCGCCCGCACCCCCGGCATCGTCTGGGCCCGGGCCGAACAGCGCTACACTGCCGCCGGCGCCGTCATCACCAGCATCGCCGGCGACCGCCCCCTGGCCGAAGAAGGCAGCGGCCTGCTGACGGCGCGCTGAGAAGGGCCGGGCTCAATCCTCCGCCCAGCATTCCACCTTGCCGGGCAGACCGGTGAAGCGCGCTTTGCCGGCGGTGAGAGTGACCTCCACCTCATAGTCGATGACGCTGGGATCATCCCTTACGCGGGGATCGGTTTCCGCCCCGGCGTAAACCACATCACAATTCGGCTGACGCGTGTCAGGCGCCATAAATGCCGCCTGCTTGACGGCCTCCCAGCAGGAAGCGTTCCGGGCGTATAAGGAACAAGGCGTCCGAAAGGCACGCCGATAGCGCAAGACAATGCCATCATCCTTGATCTTCAGGCTGTGGATGGACCTGACACCAACCTGGGCGTCATCATAAAACAGCACCTTCCCCGTATTGCCATCGACGATGGCGAAGGCGTTGCCGACGGGATCGCCATCGTCCGCGCTAAAGAACAGGTAATTACCTTTAGCGGCAGCGAAATAGCCGCTCCAGTCTTCAACCTCCCGCTCATCTTCTATTTTAAACCTACAGGCTGGCAGTCCGGCGTGGCTTCGCTTGACGATGGCCAGGCTGATCGAGCCTTTGCCACCATCGCCAATCTCCTTGACCATGAAGTCCCGGTAGTAAGTGCATGTGATGGTGAGTTCACCCTTCTTCCACTCGACATTTTTGACCGGCTTATCGAAGAACGCCCGTTGTTTCGCTTCCGTCAGCACGGGAAGGGCACAGAAAACCAACGCCATGGCCAAACATAACCAGCGCATCTTCATCACCCCCTTCATTTCCTGCAATTATGAAGAGCAATCACAATGGATTTCAATCGCCGCTGATAATGGCCCCCTGCCTAGGGACGCGGGCGGCCCTTGCCCCTGGGCGTGGTTCCATTGGAAAGTGGGGACGGGAGAAGACCCGTCGCGTCAGTGGCGGGACTGAGTCAACGCGGGGATATCATGGCGCGGGGAATTCGGGCGGCCTTGGCGGCCGTCATGCTGGCTGGGCTGATGGCGGTGCTGCCGGACACGGCCGGGGCCACGGGCTGGTTCACGGGACGCAACGTCACGGTGAGCCAGCCGGCCGACGACACTGTCATCGCGATTGGCCGCAACATCCAGTTGGAGACCACGGTGGCCGGCAGCGCCATCCTGGTGGGTTCCGCCGCCACGGTCAGCGGCACGGTGGCCGACAGCCTGATCGTGCTGTCGGGCAGCACCAGCCTGTCGGGCCAGGTGGGCGGCGACGTGGTGCTGGTGGCCGGCAGCATCGACATGCAGGAAGGCTCCGTCGTATCCGGCGACGCCACCCTGCTGGGCGGCGAGGTGACCATGAAGGGCATGGTGGCCGGCGACGTGGCGGTGAAGGGCGGCGAGCTGAACCTGGCCGGCACGGTCATGGGCGACGTCGACGCCAGTTCCGGCAAGCTGACCCTGCTGCCCGGCGCCCACATCATGGGCGACGTCACCTTCAGCGGGAAACC
>NZ_BACU01000192.1 GCF_000333275.1 Azospirillum sp. B4
CATCGTCTGCTCGCACTCTGGGGCGGCCGGGCTCCGGCCTGCCCGATTTGGCGCCCGACCCGATTGACCTATGTCCGGGCGACAGCTTTCTCATCTGCAGCGACGGCTTCTGGCAAAGGATCGAGGATGAGGACGTTGTCGGCACTGCCGTCTCGAACGAGAGACGCAGCGCGGTGGGGAGCAGCCCTTGTTGAAATAATAAAGAAGAATCCACGCTTGCCGGATCCAGATAATCTGAGTTTCGTGGCGGTGACCGTCGCATGATATCTGATCAAAGACCAGAATTTGAATAAAGGAGACAAGCAATTATGGCCACCGTCCAGTGCGAGCGCAAAAAGCATTTTTTTGACGATACCAAATATGATCGATGCCCATATTGTCCTGTGGACGATGTCGCCCCCCCTGATCTGAAGGGAACGCAAGACCTGAAGTCCGCACGTAGTGGCTCCACCCCGACGGAGCCGGCCTTTCAGTCGACCGCGGCCGCAGGTGGTGGCCGCAATCCAGGCAACCCGGGCGTGACCATCTCGGTGCCTCGTAAATCCATGGGAATCGATCCAGTTGTCGGGTGGCTGGTCTGTATCGCTGGGCCGGACAAGGGGCGAGACTATCGGTTGCACAGTGATCGCAACAAGATCGGGCGCTCCCCCAACATGGATGTCTTCATCGAGGGCGATGACACCATATCTCGCGAAAATCATGCCCAGCTCGTCTACAGCGCACGCAGCAAGACTTTCAGCGTCGTCCCCGGTGACGGTCGCAATTTGATTTATCTGAACGATGCCGATGTCTTCACGCCGCAGCCGCTGAATCCCTATGACGTCATCGAGCTTGGACAGACGAAGCTGATGTTCATTCCATTCTGTGGTGAACGTTTCGATTGGGCCGCGGAAGATGCCAAGCAAAAGGCTGAGGCGGCAGCGAAATCCGGCTCCTGAGCGGACACTAACCAGCGGCCGGCCAGGCCGGCCAGGGGAGGACTGAATGAGGTGTCCCTATTGCATCTACGGTGACTTCGTCGATGGGCGTTGCGGCCGCTGTAAGTATTCCGGCCGCCGGCGTTCGTCGAAGGAACACTTCATGCTGCCCTATGGGACACCTCTGGGTTCGGGCCGCTACATGCTGGGTAAAGAAGAGGGGATAGGTGGCTACAGCATCTGTTACCGCGCCTGGGACGGTGAGCAGGATCGGATCGTCGCGATCAAGGAACTCTTTACGGATCGCCTGGCGTCCCGGCAGCCAGACGGCAGTGTCTATCCCATATTCGGATGTACCCAGGATTTCAGGGCGGCACTGGAAGGTAGCCAGGCCGAGGCCCTGATGTTGCAAAGCATGATCCGCGAGCCGGGCATTGTTCAATATTACGACGATTTCATGGATAATAATACATACTATATTGTTACGGAATTTGTTCGCGGCTCAACACTTGATGATTATGTGTCGGATATAATTAAAAAGACATCACTTCCAATGCCGGCAAACCCAGCAGTTAATGTAACAATGCAGTTACTTAGTTTTGTCGCGCAAATGCACAAAGCCAATTTCCTCCATCTCGATCTTAAGCCCAGCAATATTCATGTGCGCGAAGATGCATCGATGTGCCTTCTGGATCTGGGGTCGGCGCGGGAAAAGTTGCGGGCCAGGGACATGAATGTGCGTCACACGCTGACGCCGGGCTATGCGGCGCTTGAGCAATATGAAGTGGATGCCGTCCTGACGCCTCAGGCTGATATCTATGGTATGGGCGCGACCTTATACCATTGCCTGACCGGGCGGATCCCCCCAGAGGCGCCGCGCCGCGCGGAGGGGGTCTTCATGCTACCGCCGTCCGCGCTCAACCCCACGGTATCAGCCGCGCTTGACGAGATTGTCGACAAGGCGATGGCCCTCAATGCGAACGAGCGCTATCGGTCGGCGACGGAGTTTCGGTCGGCACTGAAAAGATTGGCGTTGCCGCCATCGTTGCCGGAGCCTCCTCCCCCACCGCCGCCGGATCGCGCCGTTCGGCGCGCCCCGGTCTTGCGGCGCGCCCTGGCGGGGATGGTGGAGCTGTTTCTTGGGCTGGTGGTCTGCATCGCCATGGCGGTGGGCGGGCTTCCGCAGGCGGATCAGTTGATCGGCATCGGGATCATCGCCTGGTTTCTATGCCAAATCCTGTTGCCTTTGAACGAAAAGCCAACTCCCGGCATGGTGTTGACCGGCCTGCTGTTCGCCCGGATCGATCCCACCAAGGAAATGACGCTGACGCGGGCCCTGTCGAGAGCCCTGCTGATCACTCTGCTGGGCGGTCTTCTGGTCTTTTCAAGGGATAAGGAGGGGCGCCTGCTGCAGGACAGGGTCTGCGGGCTTGATGTGGTTGTCGCCTAAAGGCGGCCTGAGTGTTAATCGGCGTGCGGCTTGGACGCCGATCGGCGCGATATCCGTTTGATTCTATTGAGGTTGGCGGGGTCAATTGATCGCGCCGATTTACAGCCCGGGCTTGGCGAGGATCGGTGGTGCGCAGGGAGCGGACGTAGTGGGGGCGGCCTGTCAGGGCGGCGACGTCGGCGGGTTGGCGGACGCGCAGATAGAGTCGCTGACGACGTTGGACGATATATGGGATGGCAACCAAGATGGCGTCCCCGCGTGTGTCACAGACGTGTGTCACACCGATCCGGGCTGGGCGCCTATATTGCCAATTATCTCAAACACTTAAGCCGAAGTATGGCGTCCCCTAGGGGATTCGAACCCCTGTTACCGCCGTGAGAGGGCGGTGTCCTAGGCCTCTAGACGAAGGGGACGAGGCCGGGTGGAGCCGGCTATGTACGTCAGATGGAGGGCGGCGCCAAGCGCTTTCTTCTCGCCGCCAGGAAGAAGGGGCCAGGAAGAAGGGAGTGCCGGCCGCATCGCATGGAAAAATCCCGTTGGCGGCCCTTAAGCTCGCCCGCGCGCGATCATATACGGGGCGTGGCGGTTGCCAAAAATCGTCACGGGACTGAAAGATTCCTATGGACAGCCCCGTCGGGCGTCTCTATAACCCCGTTCACCGACGCGGCGGGCGACAACGAACGGCGCGACGGCGAAGCGATCCCTGGGTTCTGGCGGTTGACGCTGGTGATTGAGGGGTTGCGGTCCTGGCGGTGGAACTGCCGGACGATACGGAATTCGCCCTTCCTGTCCGGGTTTGGGTTGGTCCTCACGGGGATCGGCCAAGGACGGGGTTGTGGTTTTGGCGCGTATCTGCGTTTGGCCACGGGTTCTTGAACAAGTGAACGTCTTGAGAAGGGATGCGCAGACGGCGGTTCCGACGCTGGGCCCGGTTCGGGCAGCAACGTGGAAACGATCGAAGCGCATCTTAAGAACATGCTCTGAATATGTCCCTTCAGCGATGAGGGGAACAGGAACGGACTTGGGTTTGAGGTGCCGACTAAGGTTGGTTTCCGTCGAGGTTCTTGCTGGCCGCGAGGTTGGTGAGATACCGCATTGAACCTGAGAGTTTGATCCTGGCTCAGAACGAACGCTGGCGGCATGCCTAACACATGCAAGTCGAACGAAGGCTTCGGCCTTAGTGGCGCACGGGTGAGTAACGCGTGGGAACCTGCCCTTTGGTTCGGAATAACTCCGGGAAACTGGAGCTAATACCGGATGAGCCCTGTGGTTGTGGAGATCATAGGGGAAAGATTTATCGCCGAAGGAGGGGCCCGCGTCCGATTAGGTAGTTGGTGAGGTAACGGCTCACCAAGCCGACGATCGGTAGCTGGTCTGAGAGGATGATCAGCCACACTGGGACTGAGACACGGCCCAGACTCCTACGGGAGGCAGCAGTGGGGAATATTGGACAATGGGCGCAAGCCTGATCCAGCAATGCCGCGTGAGTGATGAAGGCCTTAGGGTTGTAAAGCTCTTTCGCACGTGACGATGATGACGGTAACGTGAGAAGAAGCCCCGGCTAACTTCGTGCCAGCAGCCGCGGTAATACGAAAGGGGCTAGCGTTGTTCGGAATTACTGGGCGTAAAGGGCGCGTAAGC
>NZ_BACU01000191.1 GCF_000333275.1 Azospirillum sp. B4
GAAGGAGTTGCTCCTCGGTCGATCACCCGATTGCGACATCATGATCGATAATGATCCGCAGATATCGAATTCCCACTGCACACTGGAGCTGATGAACAACAGAATTTTAGTACAGGACAAGAAGTCAAAGAATGGACCCCGGGTCAATGGCATACCGATCCAGGGCTATATACACGCAGAATCTGATTCGATCATTGGGATCGGTCGGACGGAACTGCGACTGACGCTTGTCAACGAGGTTCAGTGATGAAGGTCATGCCCGGCAATGCCCAGCATATTGGGCGGCGGCCGGAACAACAGGACACCTTTGGCTTTTTCGGCTTTGCCGATGGCGGCTTCCGTCGCCACGGTGGTGTTCTGATGGTGGTGTGCGATGGCATGGGGGGGCTGGCGAATGGTGGCATCGCCAGTCAAGTGGCTGTCGACGCCGCCACGGCGGCCTATGCGGGCAAGTCGCCTTCCGAATCCATTCCTGCTGCAATGCGGCGGGCGGTCGCCGAGGCGCATGCCGCTGTCATCCATCATACCAATGGGGCTGATCAGGCGGGGACGACTATCGTGACCGCGGTGGTCCATGCAGACCGCCTCTATTGGGCGTCCGTCGGTGACAGTCGCCTATACCTGTTCCGGAAGGGCTGCGCGCCGGTCTTATTGACGGTCGATGACACGTTGGCAACGCTTCTTGATGCCCGCTGCGAGCGAGGGGAGATTTCCCCGGAAACTGCGGCGTCCGATCCCCATCGGGAGGCACTGACCAGTTTCCTTGGATCCGACACTCCGCCTGAACCCGTTGTCAATCAAGACGGATACGGTCTGCGGAGTGGCGATCGTGTCTTGGCCTGCTCCGACGGGCTCTATCGCGCCCTGTCTGGCGATGAGATGGCGTCGCTTGTTCTTAACACCCAACCGATGCAGGCGGCTGAACGCCTGGCGGAAGCGGCTATGGCGACAGGCAATCCATATCAGGACAACATCACGGCGACACTTTTCGCTTTGGAAGACCGCGCCCGGATCTGGTGGGCTTGGCCAGCAATCGCGGGCGGCGGTGCGCTGCTGGCGGCGACGGCGATTGGTGGTGGCCTTTGGCTGTGGTTGCCGCACCATCATCACAAAGGGGTGGCGGTCGACAAACCCAACGCCGTGGATGCCGTGACGCAAAAGGTGTCGGAGTTCCGCCCCTCTGCCGGGCCAAGCATGCCGCCGCAGCCGCCGCCCCCGCCACATCCTGCGGAGGAGGTGGATAGCACTGCGAAGTCCGCGCAAAAGCTGGCCCAATCCAATCCTTCCCCCACAGTGGACCAGCCCGCCCAGCGGGCGTCTTCACCTGATTCGAAGGCAGTCAAAGCCAAAAAGAGTGCCGGCGAATCGGCGCAAAAGCCGCACAAACAGGCAATAAAAACAGAACCAAAAGGAAGAAAAAAAGGAGGAGAGGAAAAAGATAAAACTAAAGAAAAAACTGAAGTTTCGCCGCAGGCTCAACAGTTGGTTCCGACCGCACCCGTGCCGCCGGCCGAGAAACAACGAGAGGGGGCAGGAAGCGGGCAACTTCCTGCGGAAGACGACAAGAAGCAAAATGAACCCGGAGAGCAACCGGCAGATCCGGTCCTACCAGCTGGTGATAGCTCCAGTCCGAAGCCGGAACCGACGCCCCCTATCTCCCAGGGTGGGGCGGGCAAACGGGTGGCACCTTGAAGGAGGAGAGGAAGATGCATGGCTTGACCCTCGGCGTTGTGCTTTGCATGAGTACCCTGCTTCTGTCCGCAGGCACCGCGGCCGCCAACGTCATTGATCTGGCGACCATGCAGAAGGGAACGGTCCGCCTTCTGTGCAAGGCGGACAACAAGCTGGCGACTGGGTCGGGTTTCCTGGTCGGCGACGCGGATACCCGGGTGGTCGTCACCAATCTTCATGTCCTGACTTGTGGGAAAAACCCCAAGATCGGCGTCCTGATTGATGAGGCACAGGTCATCCCGGCCACCGTGCTGGTGGCGGACGCGGGAAAGGATCTGGCTCTTCTACGCCTGGCCAAGGCGATCGATCGTCCAACGGTGCCGCTCGCCGACACCAATAAAATTCAGGTTGGCGCGCCGGTCATCGCCATAGGCTTCCCGGGTGCTGCCGATGACGTTGGTCAATCCGCCAGTCCCATCATTCCGTCCGTTTCGCGCGGCAACATTTCCCGCTTCGTCACATTGGGTGATGGCGGATACCGGTATGTGCAGCACACGGCGCCGACCAACCCTGGGAATTCCGGCGGCCCCATTTTTGATAACGACGGCCACGTCATCGGCATCAACAGCATGAAGGCACTGGCCTTGGTGGCCCGTGTTGGCGGCAACGGAGAAGTGTCGACGGAACGCGTACCTTCGGGCGAGGGCATCGCCCTTGCCATCGACGTGTCGGAGTTGATGCCGCTCATGCGGGCCGCCGGTGTGCCGGTTGATATGGGGGCGCCGCCGTATCTCATGATCGCCTTGGCTGCCATCCTGACGTTATTGCTGATGGGGAGCGGGGGCTACGCCTATCTGGCCTGGCGGCGGAAATCATCATCCCGAGCGACGCTGGTGGCGGCGAAGAATGCGGACACAGCCGCCGACAGTGGCGGCAAATCGGTTGGCCGGCCGATCATCCGCATCGTCGAGGGCCCCCTGGCGGGTATGAGCGTCACCGTCGAGGACACTCCCATCCTGCTGGGGCGCGATCCGGCGCAGGCTTCGGTCGTGTTCCCAGCTGATGATTCTCAGGTGTCCCGGAAGCACTGCTCCGTACGCTTTGACAGCGAAAGCGGGCGTTTTGAGGTGCGTGACCTCGGGTCGACGAACGGTACCTTCCTGGCGTCGCCGTCCGCAGCGAGCCAGCGTCTCAGCCCTAACGTCATCTCTCGGTTCAAACCGGGCGCCGTGCTGACGCTAGGGGGCGATCGCCACCGCCTCAAATTGGAACTAGTGTGATGATCCTGAACGCATGGCCCTATACCGAGATCGGCGATCGCTCCCGCAATGATGATCGGTTGGTTGCGCACGTCACGGACACATGCGCCCTGTGCGGCGTCGCCGATGGTCTTGGCGGGCATGACGGTGGGGATGTGGCCGCAGCGATCTGTATCGCTACGGTGGAGAAGGAGTTTCTGAAGGCGCCAAGCTTATCCACGGAGAAATTGCTGGACGTGGTGTCAATGGCGGATCAGGCGATCGCCGT
>NZ_BACU01000190.1 GCF_000333275.1 Azospirillum sp. B4
ACGACCGGGTGACGGCCAACCTGGGTACCGCCGGCGCCAACCTGCTGGCCGTGGCCGGCAATTACTACATCCGCAGCAACCTCGCCAGCATCGGCAACACTGGTAGTGCCACCGGTGGCACCGCCCTGTACCTCACCGGCACGCTGGGCACCTTCACCAACAGTGGCACGCTGAATGGCGGTGCCTTCGGGATCACCGGTCCCGCCAGCGGCGTCATCGGCCTGCTGGACAACAGCGGCCTGATCGAAAGCCAGACCTTCGGCATCGCCATCGGCAGCATCGGCACGCTGCTCAACAGCGGCACCATCACCGGCCGGACCGCCCTCCTGGGCACCAACCAGTACACCCTGAGCACCATCGACAACGGCACGCAGGGCTTGATCAGCGGCCGGACGGCCCTGTCCCTGTCCGGCACCGTGGTCGCCGTCGGCTCGATCAACAACAGCGGCACCATCCTGGGGCAGTCCTATGGGCTCTATAACAGCGGCACCATCACCCGGCTGTCCAACAGCGGCACCATCGCCGCCACCGTGACCTCCGGGCTCGCCGTCAATAACAGCGGCAGCATTGGAACGTTCAACAACAGCGGGAGTATCACCGCCGTCCGGTCGGACATGACCAACAGCGGCACCATCGACACGCTGACCAACAGCGGGCTGATCGGTGGGGGCACCAACGTCGCCCTGCGCAACTACGCCACCATCGGCACCCTGTCCAACAGCGGCACCCTGACCTCCACCAACGGGGTTGGATATTATAACGACGGCACTGTCGGCCTGCTGGACAACAGCGGCACCATCCGCAGCGGCGCCTCCTTCGCCCTGGTCGATTCAGGCACCATCGCCCGCCTGGCCAATGCCGGCACCATAACCAGCCCCGGATTCGGCGTCGGCATTTTCAATGGCGGGAAGATCGGCACCATTGCCAATGCCGGGTTGATCAAGGCCGGCACCGCCCTGCAGATCTTCGTGGGCAGCCAGGTGGACCTGCTGGTCAACAGCGGCACCATCGCCGGCAACATCTACAACAATTTCGACCCGTCCAACGCCGGGCCGGGCACCCTGGCGGCCGCTCTCACCATCGCCGGGGGCACCGGCGGCACCATTGGCACCCTGACCGGCGCCAGCCTGACCAACCAGGGACGCATCATCACCCGGTACGCCGACGTGGTCTTCGCCGGCGGCGACCTGCTGCTGAACGACAGCATCACCACCAACGGCTTTGCCGTGCGCAACATTGGCGCGGGCATCACCGTCGCCAACACTGTCGGCATCACCGGCGACTATGTCCAAACGGGGGGCAGCCTGGGCGTGGCGGTCGGTAGCGGCCTGCTGGCCGTCAGCGGCAGCGCCAGCCTGACCAACGGGCAGGTGCGGCTGGTGGGGGCCGCCACCAACAACTATTTCCAGGGCGGCACGGTGGGAACCCTGGTGACCGGCGGCGTCGGGTCCGACTACGCCGGCGTGACGCTCAGCGGTGACGGCGCCGGCCTCAGCCTGGCCGGCGTCACCATCGGCACGTCCTGGTCGGCCTCGTGCGGAACGACTACATCGGCGGGACCTACGCCAGCCTGGGCAACACCGGCACGCTGGGCGTCCAAAGCGGCGCTGCCGTCTATGTCGCCCAGACCGGCACCCTGGGCACCCTGGCCAACGCCGGCGGCGTGATCAGCAGCGTCGGCAGCACCGGCGTCGCCAACCTGGGCACCATCGGCGCGCTGTCGAACAGCGGTACCATCACCGGCGGCCGGGCCGGCATCCATAACACCGGCCTTATCCATACGCTGACCAATGATGGCACCCTGGGCGGCCTGTTCGCGGATGGCGTCATCGATACGCTGGTCAACGGCGGCACCATCGGCGGCACGTTCGATGTCGGCGGCACGCTGGGCCTGCTGGCCAACAGCGGCGGCATCACCACCCAGATTCATGTGGGGCAGGCGGGCGGTGTCGGCACGCTGGTCAACAGCGGGACCATCCGGGCCACCGGCGTCGGCGGCACGGCCCTGTCCGGCGCTTTCGGCACCATCCTCAACAGCGGCCTGATCAGTGGCGCCAGCGCCTTGAACCTCACCAGCCAGGTGGATCTGCTGAACAACAGTGGCACCATCCTGGGCGACATCCAGGCCACGTCCGGTGCCCTGACCATCACCGGCGGCACCGGCACGGTGGCGGGCACCTTCAGTGGCGCCACCGTGACCAACCGGGGCGCCATCACCGTCACCAGCGGCGATGTGGTGCTGGCCGGTGGCAACATCCTGCTGAACGACAACGTCGTCGTCAGCGGCCACACCCTGATCAACAACGGCGCCAACCTTCAGTTGGCCGGCGCCGTCAGCGTCACCGGCGGGTACAGCCAGACGGCCGGCACCCTGGGCATATCGGTGAACAACGGCCTGGTGGCCAGCGGTATCGCCAACATCAGTGGCGGCACGGTCCTGGCCTCCCTGGCCGCTGGCGGCAACTATCTGGCGGGCACGCTGGGCACGCTGGTGGCCGCAGCCAATGGGTCCAGCTACGGCGCCAGCGTGGTGTCGGCTCTAAGCGGCCTGGTGGGCAGCGCCGCGTTTAGCGGCGGCACCCTGCTGTTCGTGGGCGGCAACGACTACATCGGTGGCGCCTATGCCACGCTGAGCAACAGCGGCAGCCTGTCGGCCGTGACGGCGGTCTACATCGCCGCCACCGGCAGCCTGGGCCAACTGGCCAACACCGGCACGCTGGTGGGCAACATCCGCAACCTGTCGGCCGTCGATCTGTCCATCACCGGCGGGGCCACGGGCACGGTTGGCACCTTCACCGGCGGCACCCTCATCAACACCCTGTCCAACGTGGTGCTCGCCTCCGGCAACGTGCGCCTGGCCGATGCTGTCGACGTGACCGGCCACACCCTGGTGAACAGCGGGGCCGCCGTGACCCTGGGTGGCACCGTGGCCGTCACCGGCGATTACAGCCAGACGGGCGGCGGCCTGCGGCTGGATGTGGGCAGCGACCTGCTGTCCGTCACGGGGGCGGCCCGGTTCGCGGGCGGCACCGCCACCGTCACCGGGTTCTCGGCCACCGCCAACTACATGGCCGGCAGCATCTTCGGCACCCTGGTGCAGGGTGGGGCGGGGTCCGACTATAGCGGCCTCAGCATCACCGACACGGTGACCGGCTTCGGCCTAGGCGGCACGGTGGCGAACAACGCCCTGCAGGCCGTGGCGCTGAACGACTATATCGGCGGCACGCTGTCCGCCCTGACCATCACCAACGCCGTCAGCACCGCCAGCACGGCGCTGTACGTCGCCGCCACCGCCTCCATCGGCGGCACGCTGACCAACAGCACCACGCTGGTGGGCCAGAACGCCGGCCTGCGCAATTTCGCCACCATCGGCACGTTGCAGAATGACGGGACGATCGCCGGCGGGGCCTATGGTCTGCGCAACAGCGGCGGCCTCATCACCTTCCTCGCCAACGACGGCACCCTGGCGGGCCAGACGGCCGGCCTGGCGGTTGACGGCGGCAGCATCTTTTTCGCCCTGAACGGCGGCAGCATCGCCACCGTCGCCATCAGTGGCGGCGGTTCGATGTTCGCGCTGGGCAATGTCGGTCGGATCAGCGGCGGCGTCCAGGTGCGGGACGGCGGCACGCTGGGGTCCATCCTCAACTTCAACAGCGGCCTGATCAGCGGCGCCACCGCCCTCAGCATCGGCGCCCAAGGCCAGTTCTTCGCGCTGGGCAACGGCGGCACCATCGCCGGCGACATCATCAATGACGCGAGCGCCATGCCCAACCTGACCATCATGGGCGGCACGCTGGGCAATACCACCATCGGGGTCGGCACCTTCACCGGTGCCGCCCTGACCAATCAGGGCACCATCGTCAACACCCTGGGCAATGTCATTTTCGCGTCCGGCGACGTGCTGCTGAACGACAGCGTCAATGTCGGCGGCAACACCGTGCGGAACATGGGCGCCGACCTGACCCTGGCCGGCGCCGTCAGCATCGCCGGCAACTACGCCCAGACGGGCGGCACCCTGGTCCTGGTCACCGGCGCCGGCCAACTGGCGGCCAGCGGCAGCGCCAGCCTGACCAACGGGCAGGTGCAGCTGATTGGCGCCGCCGCCGGCAATTATCTGCAGGGTGGCACGGTGGGCACCCTGGTGGCCGGCGGCGCCGGGTCGGACTACGCCGGCGTGGTCCTGACCGACGATGCCACCGGCCTGACCCTCGGCGGCACCACCGCGGGCAACGCCCTGGTGGGCGTGGCACTGAACGACTACATCGGCGGCACATATGCCAGCCTGGGCAACGCCGGCACGCTGGGCGTCCAGAACGGCGCCGCCGTCTATGTCGCCCAGACCGGCACCCTGGGAACCCTGGCCAACACCGGCGGCGTGATCAGCAGCGTCAGTGGTACCGCCATCGCCAACCTGGGCACCATCGGCACGCTGTCGAACAGCGGCACCATCACCGGTGGCGGAATCGGCCTCCATAACACCGGCCTCATTCATACGCTGACCAACGACGGCACCCTGGGCGGCCTGATCGCGGACGGCGTCATCGACACGGCTGTCAACAGCGGCACCATCGGCGGCGCGTTCGATGTAAGGGGCACGCTGGGCCTGCTGGCCAACAGCGGCAGCATCGCCACCCGGATTCATGTGGAGCAGACGGCCGGCCTCGGCACCCTCGTCAACACCGTCGGTGGGTTGATCAGCGGTGCCACCAGCGGCATCGAGAACGGGGGGCATATCGGCACCCTGGTCAACAGCGGCACCATCCTCGGCACCGCCACCGCCGGTGTCGGCGGCGCCGGCGGCAGCATCGACCTGCTGTCCCTATCCGGCGGCGGCTTGGTGGGCGGCGGCGTGGTGGGTGTGGAAGCGGGCAGCCTCGGCACCCTCATCAACCAGGGCACCATCGCCGGCGGCAGCATCGCCATTTCGACCGGCACCATCGGCCTGCTGGCCAATGCCGGTATCATCAGTGGCGACGTCATGGTCAGCTCAGGCGATCTGACCGTCACCGGCGGCAGCGGCACGGGGATGGGCATCTTCACCGGCGCCACCCTGGGCAGCCAGGGGGCCCTCAGCATTGCCAGCGGTAACCTGGTGCTGGCCGGCGGCAACGTCCTGCTGAATGACAGCGTCCACGCGGCGACCGTGGTCAACACCGGCGCTTATCTGGCCCTGGCCGGCGGCGTCAGCGTCACCGGTACCTATAGCCAGACGGCCGGCACCTTGGGCGCCACCGTGAACAGCGGCCTGACGGCCAGTGGTGCCGCCAGCATCACGGGCGGTACTGTCCTGGCCACCCTGGACGCCAACGGCAACTATCTGGCGGGCACCTTGGGCACCCTGGTGGCCGGCGGCGCCGGGTCTGGCTACAGCGGCGCTGTGGTTGCCTCCGCCCTGACCGGTCTGACCGGCAGTGGTGTGGCCAGCGGTGACAGCCTGCTGTTCGTGGGTGGCAACGACTATATCGGCGGCGCTTACGCAACGCTCAGCAACAGCGGCAGCCTGTCGGCCGCCACGGCGGTCTACATCGCGGCCAGCGGCAGCCTGGGCCAACTGGCCAATACCGGCACGTTGATCGGCAACATCCGTAACCTGTCGGCGGTGGACCTATCCATCACCGGCGGGGCCGGCGGCACGGTGGGTACCTTTACCGGCGGCACCATCGTCAACAGCCTATCCAACGTGGTCTTCGCGTCCGGCGATGTGCGTTTGGCCGACGCCATCGACGCCACCGGTCACACGGTGCTGAACAGCGTCGCCAACCTGACGCTCGACGGTACCGTCGCGGTCACCGGCGACTACGACCAGACGGGCGGCAGCCTGCGGCTGGGCGTCGGCAGCGACATGCTGTCCGTCACCGGGGCGGCGCGGTTCACCGGTGGCACCGCCACCGTCACCAGCGCCTCGGGCAGCGCCAACTACATGGCCGGCAGTATCTTCGGCACCCTGGTGCAGGGCGGGGCGGGGTCCGACTATACGGGCCTCAGCATCACCAACCTGGTGACCGGCTTCGGTCTGGGCGGCACGGTGGCGAATAACGCCCTGCAGGCCGTGGCGCTGAACGACTATATCGGCGGCACGCTGGCCACCCTGTCCATCAGTGGTGCCGTCAACAACGCCGGCACGGCGCTGTATGTGGCCACCACAGGGTCGCTGGGCACGCTGACCAACAGCACCACGCTGGTCGGCCAGAACGCCGGCCTGCGCAATGTCGGCACCGTTGGTGCGCTGGTGAATGGCGGCACCATCGGCGGCGGCGCCTATGGCCTGCGCAACAGCGGCGGCCTGATCACTTTCCTCGACAATGTCGGCACCCTGACAGGGCAGACCGCCGGCTTGGCGATTGATGGCGGCATGGTCGCCTCCGCCCTGAACGTCGGCGGCATCGCCACCGTTTCCATCGGCGGCACCGGCACGCTGCTGTCTCTCGACAACCGGGGCCAGCTCAGCGGCGGCATCCTGGTGACCGGGGGCGGGCGCCTGGACACCCTGGGCAACAGCGGCACCATTACCGGTGACGTCCAGGTGGCCGCCGGTAGCCTGACCATCACCGGCGGCGGCGCCACCCTGGGCACCTTCACCGGCAACGCCGGCCAGGGCACCATCGCCGTCGGCGGCGATGTGGTGCTGGCCAGCGGCAACATCTGGCTGAACGACGGCATCCAGGCCATGGGCCATACCGTGGTGAATGCCGGTGCCAACCTGCAATTGGCCGCCGCCACCAACGTCACCGGCGCCTACAGCCAGACGGCCGGCACCCTCGGCGCCACCGTCAACAATGGGCTGACGGCCAGCGGTGCGGCCAGCATCACCGGGGGCACCGTCCTGGCCACGCTGGCCGCCAACGGTAATTACCTGGCGGGCACGCTGGGCACACTGGTGGCCGGTGGTGCCGGATCCGACTACAGCGGCGCCACGGTTCGCTCCGCCCTCACCGGCCTGGCCGGAACCGGTGCCGTCAGCGGCGACAGCCTGCTGTTCGTGGGCGGCAATGATTATATCGGACGGCGCCTACGCCACCCTGAGCAACAGCGGCAGCCTGTCGGCCGTCACGGCGGTCCATATCGCGGCCACCGGCAGCCTGGGCCAGTTGGCCAACACTGGCACGCTGACGGGCAACATCCGCAACCTGTCGGCCGTCGATCTCTCCATCAGTGGCGGGACCGGCAGCACGGTGGGCGTCTTCGGCGGCGGCACCATCGTCAATACCCTGTCCAACGTGGTGTTCGCGTCCGGCGACCTGTTGCTGGGCGATGCCATCGATGCCACCGGCCACACGGTGGTGAACAATGCCGCCACCCTGCGGCTGGCCAGCCAGGTCAGCATCACCGGCGCCTATGCCCAGACCGGCGGCACCCTCAGCATCGACCCCGGCACCGGCCGCCTGGTCACCAGCCAGGCCATCGTCGTCAGCGGTGGCGTGGTGCAGGCCACGCTCAACGCCGGTGGCACCTATCTCTACGGCAACGGCTACACCCTGATGCAGGCCGGTGGCGGCATCGACCTCGGCGGCGCCACCCTCATCACCGCCCTGGCCGGCTTCGCAGGCAACACCACCGTCGTGACGGTGGCGGGCACCAGCGCCCTGCTGTTGCAGTTCGCCAACGACTATATCGGCGGCACCCTCGGCAACGCGTCGAACAGCGGCACCATCACCGGCGTCCGCACCGCCGGCTACGTCGCCGCCTCCGGCAGTGTCGGCACCCTGTCCAACACCGGCCTGTTGTCGGGCGGTGTGATCGGCGTCGCCAACAATGGGGTGGTCGGCACCCTGAGGAACGATGGCGCCATCACGGGGGCCAGCAGCGCGGCCGCCAACATCGGCACCCTGGGCACCCTGGCCAACAGCGGCACCATCACCGGTGGCCGTGATGGATTCCACAACACGGGGGCGGCCACCCTGGTCAGCAACACGGGCCTGATCAGCGGCACGTCCCGTGCCGGCCTGTACAACGGGGGTGGCATCGCCACCGTATCCAACAGCGGCACCATCACCGGCCCCACCGGTCTTCACAACAGCGGTACGCTGGCGAGCCTGGTGAATGCCGCCGCCGGCACCCTGGCGGGCATCACGGCGCTGTACAACGACGGCACCCTGGGCACCATCGCCAACAGCGGCGTGATCCGCGGCGCCATCCTGAACGACGCGGCCCAAGACCTGGTGTTTACCGGCGGTGGCAGCCTGGGCACGCTGACGGGCCTGTCCGGCAGGGGCACGATCACCAATACCCGGGGCAACGTGGTCTTCGCGGCCGGTGCCCTGCTGCTGGACGACGACATCATCGCCACCGGCCACGCCGTGGTGAACAGCGGTGCCACCTTGGCGCTGGCCAATGCCGTGACGGTGAGCGGCGATTACAGCCAGACCGGCGGCAGCCTGGTGGTCATGCGGAACGACACCCAGGCGGCTGAACTGGTGGTCAGCGGTGCCGCCACCATCGGCGGCACCGTGCTGGCCAGCCTGTCGTCCACCGCCAATTATCTGGTGGGGACCAGCACCCTGCTGCAGGCGGCCGGCGGTGCCATCGTGACGGCGCAACTGCAGGTCAGCGGCATCGCCGGCCTGTCCGCCGCGCAGGGCACCGTCAGCAACGGCCTGACCCTCACGGTTGGCAACGATTATGTCGGCGGTTCGCTGGGCAGTGTCACCAACAGCGGCACCCTGTCGGCGGCCACGGCCGTCCATGTGGCCGGCGGCGGCACGCTGGGCACCGTGGTCAACAGCGGCCTGCTGACCGGTACCGCCCACGCCCTGGTCAATCTGGGCAGCCTGGGCACCATCGCCAACAGCGGCACCATCGCCGGTGACATCCTGGACAACGGCGCCGGCCCGCTGGTGATCGCGGGCGCCGATGGTACCCTGGTGGGCACGCTGACCGGGCGGTCGGGCGTCGGCCTGCTGACCAGCGCGGGCGATGTGGTCTTCGCCGGCGGCAGCCTGTTGCTGAACGACATGATCACGGCCACCGGCCATACGGTGTCCAACACAGGCGCCACGCTGCACCTGGCCAGCACCCTGACCGTCACCGGCGACTATCGCCAGACCGGCGGCAGCCTGCTTCTGGACGCCAACCAGCTGGTGGTCACCGGCATCGCAGCACTCAGCGGTGGCACGGTGGCGGCCTCGGTCTCGGCGGCCAGCAACCAGCTGGCGGGGGCGGTGCTGGGCACCCTGGTCGTGGGTGGCGCGGGCTCCAGCTATACCGGGCTGACGGCCCTGGTGAACGTGGTCAGCGTGGGCGTGACGCTCAGCACCGTCACCATCGGCGGCACTGTCGACCTGCTGGCCGTGGTCGCCAACAACTATGTCGGCGACACGCTGGGCAGCCTGGGCAACGGTGGGGTGATCGACGCCCCGACGGCCGTGCATGTCGCCGCCGGTGGCGCCGTCGGCAGCCTGTCCAATACCGGCACCCTGATCGGCACCATCGCCGTGCTGAACCAGGGCCAGGTCGGCAGCTTCAGCAATGACGGCACGGTTCTGGGCAGCGTCGCCGGCGTCAGCAACAGCGGCACCATCGGCACCCTGGGCAATACCGGCACCGTCACCGGCAGCGTCACCGGCCTGGGCAACCAGGCGGGCGCCAGCATCGGTACGCTCAGCAACAGCGGCACCGTGGCGGGCCAGATGGCCCTCTATAACGCGGGCACCATCGACGTTGTCCTCAACACCGGGTCGCTGATCGACGCGGGCGCGCCCACGGCCGCCGGCCTGTACAACACCGGCAGCATCGCCACGGTGCTGAACGGCGGCACCATCCTGGGCGCGACCTATGGCGTCTACAACGCCGGCACCATGGGCACCCTGGCCAACAGCGGCCTGATCACGGCGCCCACGGCCCTTTATCTCGACACGGGCTCCAGCCTGGGCGTGCTGGCCAACAGCGGCACCGTGACCGGCAATGTCCTGAATCTGTCGACCAATGACCTGCGCATCACCGGCGGCAGCGGGACGGTGGTGGGAACCCTCACCGGCTATGCCGCCAATAGCCAGGGCAGCATCATCAATACCCTGAGCAACGTGGTGCTGGCCTCGGGCAACCTGTTGCTGAACGATGCCGTCAACGTCGCCGGCCACACCCTGGTCAACAGCGGCGCGGCGGTGGTCCTGAACAGCTTGGTCAACGTCACCGGCGCCTACAGCCAGAACGCGGGCACCCTGATCCTGGACGTCGCCAGCGGTGGGGCCCTGGCCGTCAGCGGTGCCGCCAGCCTGGGCGGCGGCACCGTGCTGGCGGATTATGCGGCCACGGGCAACTTCCTGGCCGGCAGCGCCACGACGCTGATCGCCGGCGGCACCGGGTCCAGCTACACCGGCGTGGTGGTCCAAGGCTCCCTGACGGGCTTGGCGGTCAGCCAGAGCGTGGTGGGCACCAACCTGCTGGCGGAGGTCGGTAACGACTATGTCGGCGGCGTGCTGCCGACGCTCAGCAACACCGGCACCCTCACCGCCGCCACGGCCGTCTACGTCGCGGCCAGCGGCAACCTGGGCACGCTCGCCAACAGCGGCGTCCTGATCGGTAACGTGGTCAACGCCAGCGCCAACGACCTGGTGATCGCGGGCGGCAGCGGCACGGCGGTGGGCAGCTTCAGCGGCGGCACCATCCGCAACAGCCTGAGCAATCTGACCTTCGCGTCGGGTGCCGTCAGCCTTGGCGATGTCATCGACGCCACCGGCCATACGGTCAACAACACCGGGTCCAGCCTGACGCTGGCCAGCGACGTTTCCGTCCTGGGCGCCTTCAGCCAGACGGCGGGCACCCTGGCCATGGCCGGCCATGGCCTGAGCGTCGGCGGTGCCGCCACTGTCAGCGGCGGTGTGGTCGATGCCGGCCTCGATGGCGGCGGCAACTATCTGGTGGGCGACAGCGCCACCCTGGTCCAGGGCGGTGCCGGCTCCAACTACGCGGGCGCCACCGTCACCAGTGGGGTGACCGGCCTGGACGTCACCGGCAGCACCAGCGGGACCAAGCTGCTGGCGGTGGCGGGCAACGATTACATTGGCGGCACGCTCGCCAGCCTGTCGGTCACCGGCAGCCTGAGCAACACCGCCGGTGGTGCCACGGCGCTCTACATCGCCAGCGGTGGCACGCTGGGCACCTTGGCCAACAGCGGCACCATCGCCGGCAACATCGCCAACGCCGGCAGCGCCAGTCTCGGCATCACCGGCGGTAGTGGCAGCACCGTGGGCACCCTGACGGGCGGAACCATCACCAGCGCCGGCGCCAACGTCACCCTGGCCAGCGGCAACTTGGCTCTGAACGACCAGGTCAACGTGGGCGGCGGCACGCTGGTGAACAGCGGCGCCAACGTGCTGCTGACCAACGCCATCAGCGTGACGGGCAACTACAGCCAGTCGGCCGGCACCCTGGCCATGGGCATCGGCACCGGCACGGCGGGCGAGCTGCTGGTCAGCGGCGACGCCGCCTTCACCGGTGGCACGGTGGCGGTGACGGCGCTCTCGGGCAGCAACCTGATCGCGGGCCAGAGCTACACCATCGCCGAGGTGGGCGGATCCTTGACCACCAGCGGCCTGACGGCCGCGGCCACGGGCTTCAGCGCCACGCTGGGCAGTGCCGCCAACGGCAGCGCCACCGACCTGCTGTTGACGCTGCTGAGCGACTATGTGGGCGGCACTCTCTCCACGCTGACCAACACCGGCACGATCAACGCGGCCACGGCGGTGCTGATCACCAGCGCCGGCAGCCTGGGCACCTTGGCCAACAGCGGTGCGATCATCGGCAATGTGGTCAACGCCAGTGCCAACGACCTGGTGGTCGCGGGTGGCCCAGTGGGTGTGAATGGTGGCGGCACGGCGGTGGGCAGCTTCAGCGGCGGCACCATCCGCAACAGCCTGTCCAACCTGACCTTCGCGTCGGGTGCCGTCAGCCTGGGCGATGTCATCGACGCCACCGGCCATACGGTCAACAACACCGGGGCCAGCATCAGCCTGGCTGGCGACATCGCGGTGACGGGGGCCTACAGCCAGACGGCCGGCACCCTGGCCGTGGCCGGCCATATGCTGACCGTCAGCGACGTCGCCAGCATCACCGGCGGCATGGTCAACGGCGGCCTGGACGGGGCGGCCAACTATCTGGTGGGTGACAGTGTCACCCTGGTCCAGGGTGGGGCGGGCTCCACCTACGTCGGCGCCACGGTGATCAGTGGCGTGACCGGCCTGGACGCCACCGGTGCCACCAGCGGTACCAACCTGCTGGCGGTCGCGGGCAACGACTACATCGGTGGCACTCTGGCCAGCCTGGCGGTAACCGGCACGCTGGCCAATACGGCCGGCGGGGCCACGGCGCTGTACATCGCCTCGACCGGTACGCTGGGGGCCTTGGCCAACAGCGGCACCATCGTCGGCAACGTGGTGAACAAGGCCGCCCGCGACCTGACCATCATTGGCGCCACCGGGGCGGTGGGGCGCTTCAGCGGCGGCACCATCACCAGCACCGGCGCCAACGTGGTGTTCGCGAGTGGCTCGGTCAGCCTGGGCGATGCCATCAATGTGGCGAGCCACACGGTCCGCAACGCCGGCGCCAGCATCGCCCTGGCATCCGACGTGGTGGTCATGGGCAACTTCGCCCAGAGCGGCGGCACGTTGGCCACCGGCGATCATGTCCTGACCGTCAGTGGTGCCGCCACCGTCAGTGGCGGTGTGGTCAATGCCGGCGTCAGCGCCACGGCCAATGTCCTGGCGGGCGACAGCGTCCTACTGATCCAGGGGGACACCGGCTCCAGCTACGCCGGTGCCACGGTCACCAGTGGCCTCACCGGTCTGTCGGCCAGTGCCGCTGTCAGCGGCGGCAATCTGATGGCCGTGGCCGGCAACGATTATGTCGGCGGCACCCTGGCCAGCCTGTCGGTAACCGGCACGCTCAGCAGCCCGACCGCGCTCTACATCGCGACCACCGGTGCCCTGGGCACGCTCGCCAACAGCGGCACCATCAGCGGCAACATCACCAACCTGTCGGCCAACGACCTGGCGATCACGGGTGGAACGGACATGGCCCCTGGCGCCCTGACCGGTGGTACCATCACCAACACCCAATCGGACCTGCGTTTCGTGCGCGGTGTCATGATGCTGAACGACCGGGTCAATGTCGGCAGCCATAGCATGGTCAACAGCGGGGCCACCCTGCTGGTGAACAGCGCGGTCAACATCACCGGCAGCTACAGTCAGACGGCCGGCAATCTGGTCATCGGTGTCAGTTCGACCACCAGCTACGGCACCCTGGTCATCAGCGGCAGCGCCAGCCTCACGGGCGGGGCGGTGACGCTGACGGCCATCAACGGCGGGCAACTCGCGGCCGGCAGCTACACCATCGTGTCGGCCGGCTCCACCTTGACCACCAGCAACCTGACCCTGACGGCCACCGGCTATACCGTCACCAGCTCCACCATCACCGCCAATGGGGCGACGGACCTGGTCCTGACGCTCAGCGGTGGCAGCGGCGGCACCACCGGCCCCGCGGGCCCGACCATCAGCACCCAGTATACGGCGGTGGGCTTGGCGGCGGGGGGGCCGGGGGTGGGCACCGGTCGGGCGCTGGACGCCATCGCCGACAGCAGCAGTGCGACGGCCCAGGCCTTCCAGACAGCGGTGCTGACCCGCCTGTCCAAGCTGTCGGGGGCGGAGCAGCAACTGGCGGTAACCCAGCTGTCGCCCAGCCAGCTGACGCCGCAGATCAACACCTTCTCCGTCACGCCCTCAACCAACGCCATCAGCCAGCATCAGCAGCATGCGGCAGCCCATATGGATGGAAGCGGGAAGGGGGCGGCCGCCGGCTCCGATGGTCAGCAGGGGGCGGTGTGGGGCGAGATCCTGGGCGGTGGTGTGCTACGCGGCAACAATGCCGATGCCGCGGGCTACACCGGGACCACGGCCGGCCTGATCGTCGGCGCCGACTGGTACGCCAGTGACACGGTCATGGCGGGCCTGGCCTTCAGCTGGCTGAACGGTTCGGTCAATGGCGAGGGCACCGCCGCCGGCAGCCAGACCAAGGTGGCCAGCTACCAGCTGACGGCCTACAGCGTCTGGCGTCCGGATTGGGCGGACCAGCGGCTCTCGGTCGAGGGCCAGGCCAGCTTCGGCTACAACCACTACGACCAGCGCCGCTGGATCGGCTTCCTGGGCGCGCGCGCCAACGCCAACTATGGTGGGGAGCAGTATCTGGGCAAGGTGACGGTGGGCTACGACCTGCCGGTCTCCGCCAGCTTCACCCTGACGCCACAGGCCGGCCTGCGGGCGGTGCGCCTGACCAACCACGCCTATGACGAACATGACGCCGGCGTGGCCAACATGGCGGTGGGCGCCCTGAAGGTGGACAACCTGACGCAGGAGCTGGGCGCCAAGCTGTCGGGCAAGCTCGACACGGCATGGGGCCGGCTGCTGCCGGATCTGCGTCTGGCCTGGGTGCACGACTACCTGAATGGACCGATCGCCACCACCAGCGTCCTGGTGGGTACCAGTTTCGTCAGCAGCATCGGCCGCACCACCGCCGACGGACTGGGCATCGGCGTGGGTGCCAGCTTGGAGCAGGGGGACGGCTTCAAGCTGCGGCTGGAATACTCCGGCGAGCTGCGCCGGGACTATCAGAGCCACGCCGGGGTTCTGCGCGCCAGCTTTGACTTCTGAGCGAGGACGTTCCGGCCACCGTCGCCTTTACTATCTGCGAATTGGCCGAACACCGCCCTGATCATCCTCGACCTTCTGAAAGGCATTGCCCGGCCTCCCTCTCATTCACCCTATCGATGGCGGCATCAAACGGGCGCGTGGCCGCCGCCTTCCGAGCGCGCGACCTGGCGGTCGTGCCTGTCAACGTCGCCGGCGGGGCGCGAGGCCGGATGGAGCAGCCGCGTCAAACGGGATCCCGTCCAGACGGATGGCATGCGGTCGCTATGGCTGGCGATTTCCTGGGAAGGGCGTTCAGGCGGCGCAGGCAAATCTCGCCATCTGCCTACACGGCGCCCCGCTCGGCCGGGATGACCTCTTCGCGGTAGCGGCGGGGAGGCCCCCCAGGATGGTGCTGTCGGCCTGGCTGTGGTCGAGGAAGATCCGGCGGTCCATGTCCGTCTCGACGGACCTTGGCCTGGTAGCCGATAACCTGGCCTTTGCGATTCTCTCTGGGGGTGATGGTGGCGATGGGGCCGGATTCCGCGCGTTGTTCCGGGAGGTCAACTGTCATCAAACTCCCGCAATATCCGTCTAAACGCGGGAAGTATGGCGTCCCCTGGGGGAGGTTTCGCCGATCGAGGCCCAAGGGATTGATCGCCTTGGCTGTCTGGGCGCCAGATTTTGTGGATCGGCGTGTCACGACTACACGCTACGCCAGGCACCCGCCGCAAGTGCCGCCAGCCTCGTTGGAGTTACTCGCGCTGGTAGTGCGTCTTAAATCAAATTGTCTCCGACAATCCTGGCACGCTTCAGTTCAGCGGGCTCTTGAAGATGCGCATCTACAACCTTTTGAGGAGTGTTGATAAAGACCTTTTTTCTGAACGAGAATTTTAATGTGGGAATCGCTTTCGATATAATAAACGCAAAGCGAAAACCTAATTTTAGAACTCATACCCAATATGTTTAATCTATTAACATATGATATAATCCAGAAGGCAGATTCATCGTTGACACGTCATATGCTTTTTCACTTAATAGATGCGCTGTTACCGCTGGACGATGGAGGTCCCAGGCGATGGATTTCTGTCCGTCTTGTTTCCATGATGAATTCGTATCGCCGCTCTGTCATCTTTGCGGTGCAGAGTATCGGCCTGAATATAATTTTGGGGATATACTAGATCCTGGTCAAATATTATCCGGAATATTCAAGATTGGTCGGCTGCTTGGTCGGGGTGGCTTTGGAGCCACATATCTGGCGCTGGACCAGACATTGAATGTCCGTGTTGCCATCAAGGAATTTCTACCACAGAATATTTGTGCACGTGGCCAGGACGGCGTGACCGTCTATCCAAATCCAGCAACTCGCGAGGATTTCGAGGCTGGATTGCGGCAATTCCTTTCTGAGGCGCGAACACTGGCGCAATTCCGTAACGATCCTGGAATTGTGTCCGTATTACAGTTCTTCGAACAAAACAACACTGGCTATATGGTCATGGAACATCTCGACGGCCAAACGCTGGAGAGGCATCTGGCCAGTCGTCGGCGTCTTAGTGCCGAAGAGGCGATCAACCTGCTATTACCAGTTTGTCAATCTTTGGAACGATGCCATGCGGTAAATCTGATCCACCGCGATATCAGTCCTGACAATATTTTTGTCACTAAAGATGACCATATCAAGTTGCTGGACTTTGGCGCCGCCCGCTTCGCTGCTGGAGGGCGCAGTCTCAACCTGTCGGTCGTGCTCAAGGAGGGATTCGCTCCCTTCGAACAATATCAGACCAATGGCGCGCAAGGGCCTTGGACGGATGTCTATGCGCTGACGGGCACGCTGTACCGCCTCATCACCGGCGCGCTTCCGGTTCCAGCGCCGGATCGGATCGGCGGTACGGAACTGGTCTACCCGTCCGAAGCTGAGATCGCCGTTCCCGGTGGATTCGAGGATATCCTACACAAGGGGTTGGCGCTTGATCCGGCGCAGCGCTACCAGACGGTGGCCGCATTGGAGCAGGCCTTGCGCGACTGTATGTCGGCGGGCCTACCGGCGCCGAAAGTGCCCTTTAAATCCGTGAAGCGGGAGGCCATCCGTGTCACCGCCGGACCGGTGTCGGCGGCACTATCGCAGACTGTCCAGGCTGGGGAGGGCGGCGGGAGGCATGGGCGCCTGCCCCTGATCGCCGCCACAGGTGTCGGGGCGGCGGCGGTTGCGGCCTTCTTCATTTATAGCAATCTTGGTCGGCCAATGGCCAAGCCGACGCCGCAAGATGCGGCTGCGGCCGCGGAATGGAAGGTCGCGGGTGGATCAGGCCCTGTCGCCCATTCGTCCGCGGTCAAGAACCTGGCGGTGAACACAGTGCCGGCCAACGCCCCCGCCATCGTCGGGGCCAATCCCGTCGATCTCGCCAAGAAGCAGCTGGGCGATGCCATCAAGCAGGCGCGGCAGTTGCATCTCGCCGCCTTCCGGCTCGCCAGCCACAATCAGACCTTACACACTTTACTCGGTCCCACGGGTGAGCCTGCGCCCTCAGAGGCGAAGGTGGTTTCCGAGGTTCGCAGAGCCATCGATTCCGCGACGTCCGACCAGCAGAACTATCTGGCGAGTTATGCGTCCACCCTGCAGGTCTTGGCCACCAGTAATCAGGCGGCTGTCGAGGAGGCCATCAGCGCGCATCGTGATCGGCTGGATGTGGGCAGTCCCGACCGTCACTTCCTCGATCTAATCGCGACGCATCTCACCAAGATACGTGAAGAGACGCTGGGAACCGATGAAATCGTCTATGAGATCTCACAATGATAAGGGGGCATTATGAGAAAGCACACGATTACTGCATGTATCGCTCTGTCGCTTCTCACCGGCTGTGCCAATCAGGGGGATCAAACCCGCGCCGAAGGGGCGGGGCTCGGGGTACTCCTCGGCGCGGTGGCCGGCGGAGTCTTGGGGGGTAAGGAAGGGGCCTTTATTGGCGCTACGGCTGGCGGTTTGGTCGGCTTGGCCGCCGGGGACTACGTGGCCAAGGAAAAGGCCAAGTACAAGTCTACCGAGGAATTACTGGACGCCCACAAGAAGGAGGTGGCTGAGGCCGCCGCCACCGCGGAGGCTCGGTCACGCTCGACGGGTTTACTCATCAAATCCACCGAGATGCAACTCGCAGATCTCAAGAGGTCGAACGCTTCGGCGGAGGATCAGTTGAAGACGAAGGCTGTGATGCTCGACCGCCTGAAGCAACAGCATGAACAGCTCAAAAGCGACGTAGTGCTGTTGGACCAGAAAGCCGACCAAGAGACCAATCTTTATAACGATCTCAAGAAGCGCACCGCCACGAATGACCAGGCGGCTCAGGCGAAAATCCAGCAGTTGGTCGACAACCGCGACCAGTATGTTCAGCAAAAACTGGCTATCAGTGGTCAAATTACTGCTATTGAAAAAGAAATAAACCAAATCGGCTAACGCAGACAATCAGGTATTGGTGGACCGCTATGAAAGCATTGTCTTTCGTTTTTGCGACGGCCTTGTGTCTGGTGACAGGATGTGCGACGTCCGATGATCCAGGAAAAGGTGGTTTCGTCTCTGGTGTCAATGGCCTTTTCTCCGGAAAATATGACGACCGCGTCAACCAGAAGACAGCCGAAGTCTCCGATATGAAGAAGCGGCGGGCCGCAGCGGAGCAGGAGGCTGCAGCGCTGGAAAAGGAGCTGGCGGCCAAGCAGTCGGCACTGGACGTGGCTCGTGGTAATGCGGCGACGTTGGCGACGCAAGTTGGCACCATTGATGCCGATCTAAAAAAATCAGAGATCAAGAATGCGGCCATGCGTAAGAAGCGGGATGCGTTGGTCAAGGAAATCGTGACATCGCAGAATCACGTCACCCAACTCCAGCGGCAATTGGAGCAAAATCCACAGGAAGATAAGATAAAGCAGTTGCTGAGTGAGATAGCAGTGGAACAAGATAAAGTAAATTTACTTACGAATCAGAAAAATAACTTGTTGGAAGAAATCAGAAAAAATCAATTATGAGAAATATTCTGTAAATTACATAATTCTGGGGCGGAAAGGAATCGACCCTATGATTTTTATTTTCTGGAAATACGCCCGACTAGCTATGGTGGGTGCGGTTCTGATGGCGGGCAGTACAGCCGCCACGGCTGCTGAGAAGGCCCCTTCCGCCACTTCCGAAGGAAAGGCGACCAAGGCGGCGCCGAAACAGAGGAATGCTCCCGCGCTTCCGCCGTCGACCTTGCGTTTGAGGCAGGTGGTGTCCCGCGGGGCGACGCTTCACCTCTACGCCACCGGCGAAGCGGAGAATGATGTACCGGTGCCGCCGCCGGCTGGCGCTGTTTTCTATACCGACGTCGGCGGGCGTCGTTTGCCGACATCCATTGATCCTGACCCATCGGGAACGGCGATCGTCTTCCTCATTGACGTGTCGCGGTCGGTCTGGTCGGAGCAAATACAGACCATCAATCGCACGGTGGACGCGTGGATTGACACGCTAGGCCCTCAGGACCGCGCCGCCGTTCTGAAATTTGGCTCGACGGTCAAGACTCTTCAGGACTTCACGGCGGATAAGAATCGTTTGCGGGCGGCGTTGCCTCAAACGGCTACCGAAGATCAGACGCAACTGTATCAGGGCCTTTTGCAAGCGATCGGCAAGGCACGGCGGCTGGACGCGGACCTGCCCTTGCGGCGGGCGATCATCGTGTTGACCGATGGCATCGACGACCAGACGGGCAATGCCTCAGTGGATGAACTCCGGCGCGAGCTGGCGGCGGATCCGGTGCCGATCTATGCGGTCGGCGTCAGCCGGCCATCCCAACCGAAATCCGAGGCCGCGCTGAAAGTGCTGGGCGATGTCGCCCGGCAATCTGGTGGCATCTACCGGCGTGTTCGGGTCGAGGATCTGCGCGGAACCCTGGTGCAGGCCTATCTTGACCTTCAGAATTTCATGCGTGCGGATTGGCCCTTGATTGCACGCTGTCAGGATTGTCCCATCGATGGATCGATGTCCAATATCCTGCTGGACATGCAGTCGGACTCGGTTCGTCTCAATTCCCAATCGGTGGCCGTTCACTTGGTCGGCGCCGATGGTCGGGCCATATCGCCCCCATCTCCGCCGCCGCCCCAACCTCCGTCTCCCCCTCCAAGCCCACCACCGCAGGCTGAGAAGGATTCCCTGGTGGTTTGGGTCTTCAAGGAATGCGTCAAAGCTTTTCTGAAGGACCCCGCAAAATGGATCGCCATCGTGGTCGCGCTGCTGGGCGGCGGTGGCGCGGTGACAATCGTCCTTATAAAGAGAGCCGAGGCGGAGGCGAAGAAAGCCGAAGCCGGTCCGGTCGTCCAGCAATCCACACGGATGGCGTCGACGCTCACCGTGGGTGTCCTAGTGATCAAATCGGATCTTGCGGATCCCAATGCGAAGGGCCGTCGGTTGCGCATCCACCCCATCGGCGTCAACGACTGGAAGCCGGTTGATGT
>NZ_BACU01000189.1 GCF_000333275.1 Azospirillum sp. B4
CTGATAGTGGGCATGATTAATCAATATCCTTGGAGATCAGTCGCCAAAGCGGACGTACAGGTGGTGGGGAACCCGCATCATGGATCCGCGGATTTCGGCCCGGGGCTTGTCAGGGTCGGGACGCAAGCCCGGCAGGTGGTCCAGCACGGCATGCAGCGCGCGGGTCATCTCCACCCGCGCCAGATGCTGGCCGACGCAGATGTGCGGCCCGCGTGAGAAGGAGAAATGCGGCTTCCTGTCCCGGAAAATATTGAAGCGGTCGGGATCGGGATAAAGCGCCGGGTCGCGGTTGGCCGCCCCGGCCACGACATCCAGCAAGGACCCGGCGGGAATGTCGACGCCAGCCAGTTGCGTATCACAGCTGGCCATGCGCAGCTGCACCGCCACCGGGCCATCCCAGCGCAAGGCCTCCTCGATGGCCTGGGGGATCAGCGACCGGTTGGCGCGTAGGGCCTCTAGCTGATCGGGGTTTTCCAGCAGGGCCGTCAGAAGAACACTGGTGCCCCGGTACGTCGTGTCGCCGGCGGCGTTCATCAGTTGCCGCAGAAAGGAGATCAGGATTTCCTCGGGCAAATAGTCGCCATCGACGCTGGTCAGCGCCAGCAGACTGACCAGGTCGTCCCCCGGCCGGGCCCGCCGTTCCGCCACCAGGTCCTTGAAGTATTCACCCAGTTTGACGCCCGCCTCGATTGCCTTCTCGTAGTTGACGTAGTCGGTCTGGCCGATGGCCAGGCGCTGGAAGGTTCGGACATCGCTCTGCGGCAGATCCAGCTGGCGGTAGATGACCTCGAAAGGGTAGCGGAGCGTGAATTCCTCGATGAGGTCGGCGTGACCGCGATCAAGGAATTTCCCCATGAGATCCCGCACCACCGGATCGACGATGGTCTCGCCCCAGGTGCTGACGTACTGGGGCAGGAAGATCTTCTGGAAAATCTTGCGCCAGCGGCCATGGTCCGGGTTGTCCATGGTGCTGATGCTGCCCTGGCCGAACGTGACGCCCAGGTTGAACTTATAGGCGGCGTTGGAGAAGCGGCTGGTATCGGTCAGGACGGTGTTGATCTCGCTGGTGCCGACGATGATGAAATTCTGCCGGTCGGGCATCAGCGCCGCCGCCAGCCCCATTTCAGGCCGATAAGCGCCCTTGATCACGGGGGCCTGGTCCCGCCACCGCGCGATCTGGGGATAGGGGTCGAGATGATCCCCGAAGTTGACGTCGTCGGCCGCGAAGGGATCGTAGGTGGGATCGTCGAAATCGTGGATGGCGATCTGAGTTTGAGCAACCATGGCAGGTTCCCTTTCAGCTGATGAGGAAGCCGCCATCGACGGCGATCAACTGGCCGGTGACGAAGCTGGAGGCGCCGCTGGCGAGATAAAGACAAGCGCTGGCGATCTCCGCCGGATCAGCGCTGCGGCTGCCCAGGGGGACTCGGCCCTGCTGCATGAAGGGGCCGCGCAGGGGATCGCCCACCTGAACGGACGCGGCGGCGGCCTCGGTCGCGACCCCGCCGGGCAGAATGGCGTTCACGCGGATGTTGTGCTCGGCATATTCCAGGGCGATGGACTGCGTCAGCGCGTTCAGCGCCGCCTTGGTCATGGCGTACTGGACATTGTCGTAGATGCCGGCCTTCAGCGATGTGACGGAGGAGATGTTGATGATGGACCCGCCGCCGTTGGCCTTCATCCGCTTCACAGCTTCCTGCGTGCACTGGAAGACGCCGCGGAAGTTGATGGCGTACATGCGGTCCAGAAACTCGGGCGTCACCGTCTCGAAATTACAGCGCGGATATATCGCGGCGCAGTTCAGCAGGACATCGACGCGGGGAAGCTCTTCATCCAGCCGCGCGAAGGCCGCCGAGACGGCGGTCGGATTGCCCTGATCCATTTGGACGGCGACCGCCTTCCCCCCCTGGGACCGGACCTCGGCGGCGAACTCCTCCGCCTTGTCGATATTGATGTCCACGGCCGCGACATGGGCGCCGGCGGCGGCGAACAATTGGGCTGTCGCCCGCCCGATGCCGGTCGCGGCCCCGGTTACAACCGCGGTACGGCCCTGCAGACCGAACAGCCGGTCCAGCTGTGGAACTGCCGATGTCATGTTTTTCCTCCCGTTTTGTTTTTAAGAACCCTGGGTGTTCGGGCGCGGTCACCAGACCAAGGGCAGACTCAGCACCCCGTTGACCATGCCCGTCGCCAACACCGGCTTGGTCCCCGGCTTCACCTGGAAGTCTGGGATGCGCCGCAGCCATTCCCGCAGAAAAGCCTTGATCTCCCGCCGCGCCAGCACGGCGCCCGGACAGGTATGGGCACCATTGCCGAAGACGGCGTGCGGAACCGGGAATGGTCGGGTGAAGTCCACCCGCAACGGGTCGTCCACCCGCCGCTCATCCAGGCCGTACAGCAGGTTGGGTGGCAGGATCATGTCTCCCGCCTTCAGAAACACGCCCTTGAACTCCAGATCGCTGGTCACGACCCGGGCGGTATTGGCGGCACCATGCCGACGCAGCAGTTCCTCGATGGCGCCGTTCAGGAAGGCGTCATCGTCCAGCCGGTCGCACAGCTGGCGGCGATGATCGGGATTGCGCGCCAGGAAATGGGCGATGAACCCCAGGACGGATGCCACGGTGTCCAGGCCGCCGAACAGCACCAGGCTGGCGAAGGCCATGGCCTCGCCGAACCCGATGCGCTCCCCTTCGATGTCGGCGTTGACGATGACCGACAGCAAGTCGTCGCCCGGCCGTTCCCGGCGGGCCGTGACCCAGGGGTGCAGATAGGCGGCCACACCGGCATGGGCGCGCTGCTTCACCTCCATGGTCGTGCCGCGCACCGCGTCCTCGGTCAGTTCCAGCAGGCCCGGGCTGTCCGCGCGCGGCAGGTCGACCAGGTCGAGGAAGACGACGATGGGCAGGATCTTGGCGAAGTCAGCGACGAAATCGCATTCGCCGCGTGGCTTCACCCCCTCGATCAGGCTGACGGCGGTGTCATTGACCTTGGCCTCCAGCGCGTTGACCACCTTGGGCAGCAGCGCCCGGGTCAGCGGCCGGCGGTAGGCGGCATGGACAGGCGGGTCCAATTCCAGCGGAATCTGCGGGGGCATCTCCGGCGGCATCGGCGGCAAGGTCACCCGCCGGTGGGAGAAGCGTTCCGGATCCCGCTGTATGGCCTCGATATCCTCGGCCCGGGTCGCCACCCAGTGGCCGCCATTGGCCGGCGTCCAGAAGATGTCGGGGCAGGACTGCTGGAACGCGCGGTAGGCCAGTTGCACATCCTCGTCGGCCCCCGGCACATCGTAGATGTCGAAATGCACCACGCGGTCCGCCGGCACATGCTCCGGTCGCACGGGGGCCGGCCGCTCGGCAGCCAAGCTTGCTGTCATCGTTGATCTCCAGACACTAGCTGTGCAGTGACGCTACATAAGCTAGCCCGGGGATCCGTCCGTCGCTGCCTTCGCCGGCGCCAAGGCGCGGATCATCATGAGTCTGATATTGGCGGCCAACCGATCCTGGTCGGGGGCGCCGTCAGGGAACAGCCACTCGCCCATCAGGCTGGCTGAAATCACCATGCCCAAGGCCAGGCGCACCGCGATGTCGGGGTCCAGCGGGCAGGGCTGGCCGGTTTCCTGGTACAGCGCCTCCAGTTGTTTCGCGGCCTCGCGGTAATGGCGCCGCATGCCGTCGAGCCTGGCCTCGCTGCGATCGTCCGCCGTCTCGGCGATACCTTTCACCAGCAAGTCGCGCAACAGGCGATGATTGCCGTCCAGGAAAGTCAGGAATTGGTCCAGGAAGACCTTCGCCCCCGCGAGATCCAGCGTCGGACCGGGCCCCGTACCGGCGGGATTCAGGAACCGCTGGGCGATATGATCGAAGGGATCGAAGATCACCTGGTCGAACAGGCCGGCCTTGCTGCCGAAATGGCGATAGAGCAGGGTCTCGCTGACATCGGCGGTCGCGGCGATGTCCTTGGTCGTGGTGGCGGTGTAGCCGCGCTCATTGAAATGCTGGTGCGCCGCGTCCACCAGGCGCTGGATCACCTCCGACTGCGTCCGCCGGCGCCGGCGCGGCCGCCGCAAAGGCGGCGATGGCTCAACCTTGGACAAAACCCCTCGCATCACCAGCGGCCTCTCCCCGCCCATTAAAGCCGATGCCTCACCATTCGGCAAAGAAGCACGCCACGTTCTCGGCGAAGGCCGCCGGTTCCTCCATCGCGGCGAAATGGCCGCCAGCCTCCATTTCCTTCCAATCCACCACGTTATAGGCCCGTTCCGCCGCCTGGCGCGGGGGATAGGGCATGAACTCCGCCGGATATAGGGCGCAGCCGGTGGGAACCTCAACCCGCCCCTCGCCCCTTCCGTCCGTGAAAATGCTACGGTACATCCAGATGGCCGACTGCACCGCATCGTTCACCAGATAGACCATGACGGCGTCCAGCAACTGGTCCTTGGAGAAGCGGCGGTGGATGTCCCCACCGGTATCGGCCCAGCCCTGGAATTTCTCACATATCCAGGAGGCAAAGCCGATGGGGGTGTCCGCCAGCGCAAGGCCTATGGTCTGCGGCTTGGTCGCCTGTTCCATCATGTAGGCCGACTGCATCGCCTGGACAGCCGCGAGCTTGGCCCGATAGGCCGTTGTCGCCTCGTCGTCACCGTTGGTGGAGGCCGGCGCCATGAACAGGTTCAGGTGGATGGCAGCGACGACATCAGCATGGTCGCGCCCCAGCCAAGTGGTCACCGCCGATCCCCAATCCCCGCCCTGGGCGCCAAAGCGCTGATAGCCCAGAACATCGACCATCAGCGTTCGCCACATCGCCGCCACACGCCGGGGACCGATCACCCCGTCAGGACGGCCGGAAAAGCCGAAGCCCGGCAATGACGGGATCACGAGGTCGAAGCCCATGGCGGTGAGCGGCTGGATCACGCCCAGAAACTCAAGGATCGATCCCGGCCAGCCATGGGTCAGGATCAGCGGCAGCCGGCTTTTGCCCCCGCTTCTCCGCCCGTTGTCTTGGCCACCATCGGCACGGATATGGATGAAGTGGATGTCCACGCCGTCGACGGTGGCGCGGAAATGCGGCAGCCGGTTCAGGCCCGCCTCGCAGCGTCGCCAATCGTAGACAGTCCGCCAATACTCCAGCAGGTCGGCCAGCCAGCGGGCGTCCGTTCCATATGCCCAGTTCCGGTCATCGGCAGGGGCGTAGCCAGGCACGGAGAGCGCGAGCTTGGCCGCAATCCAATCCAGTTTCCGCTGAGGAACCGCGATGGTGAAGGGTTGTGCTTTCAGGACGCCCCCCAAAGAGTTCATGTCGTCATCCTCGCGGCGCCCACATCAGCCCACAGAGGGGATGCCCATGTCGCCGCCCTTCTCAAACCGACGCAGGTACTCGCTCAGGCCCCGCGGCTCCGGCTTGGTGCCGGGGTCGTAGAAGGGGGAAAGCACCTTCACCAGCTGCGGCAGGGTGTGGCGCTTCAGATGCTCAGCGAAGGTCTGTGCGTTGGTTCGGGATTGAGCCAGCGCCGCTTCATCCATGCTGCGCCGATCCGTGTCCACCAGCACCTTGCGCACCATCTTGCTGTAGGTGCCCAGGTGCCGCACGGCATAGATGAAGCCATAGACGCGGTAGAGCCACCCGTTCCAGAACCGTCCCCACAGCGACCGGGCGTAGAGGGCATGGAACAGGCGATAGCAGACCGTGCGGTGCTCGAACTCCTCGCCCATATGCCATTTCCACAGGGCGATCGCTTCCGGGTCGGCGCCCACCAGGAAATCGTCGTACTTCTCGAACCACATCATGGCGGCAGGGGGACCCAGGGATTCGAATCCCTCGCAATAAGCAAGATTGAACTTCAACGACCGCTCCCGCAGCAGCACTTCGTAGTCTTCCCCAAGCTTGGTCTCGTGGGGCGCGATGTCGGGGTAAGACTCCCGAATGCGGCGGTTGAAGCCATTGTGCTGGCGAAAGTGCTGGGCCTCCTGCGCGATGAAGATGTCGATGTCGCGGTGCAACTCCTCCTCAGCGGGGGGCAGCACTTCCTTCGCCAGCTTCATGACCTTGATCAGATAGGGCTCCACAAAGGCCGGAATGGTCGAGGACGCATTGACGCTGTGGGCGAACTCCCAGTTGGGTGCCCAGTGCGGCCGAACGTTCGCATAGTCGATTTTCGGCAGCCGGACGCGCATGTGCCATCTCCCATGACTTTGGATTGCGGACCCTAGCATGACCATTCCGGGGCACCGAAGTGAGCCCCGCCGTCCATCATGGATACGATGGGCGATATTCGGTAAATCCCCCCAACAAGCATGAACGACCAAAACAAAAACAATGATGAAGTAATGGCCGGCAGAGCAATTATTGGCGGATTCGTCCCGCCCACACCGGGAATGCTCGCCATATCACATCCATGAACTCTCCCAAGCGGACACCATGGCGCGCTTGCCCGGTGCGCCCCCCGGACCGACTCTCCCGTCCGTCCCGTCCGATGTGAGAGTCAAATGAGCGAAACATCCCTGGATCGCGATCTCCTGGCCTTCGTCCGCGCGGCCAAGGACCGTCAGGAAATCCAAGATTGCCTGCTCCGCTACACCCGCGGTGTCGACCGTTTCGACCGCGACCTGATGCTTTCCGCCTATCATCCCGACGCCGTCGACCAGCACGGCGTGGCCGAGGGGGACGCCGCCACCTTCGTGGATTGGGCGATCGGCTATCACCGCCAGCACCAGCTGCGCCACCAGCACATCATCACCAACCATACGGTGGAGCTGGACGGCGATGTCGCCCATGGCGAGACCTACTACATCTTCTGGGGGGAGAACCGGGAAGGGCCGCCCAGCCTCTGCTTCGGGCGATACATTGACCGGTTCGAGAAGCGCCAGGGGCGCTGGGGCATCGCCCACCGGGTCTGCGTCAATGAGAAGGTCGGCACCTTCAACGACATGGTCCTGCCGGCGGACTGGGCCCGCGCGCTGAGTTCCACCGGCCCCTGCCGGCGCGACCGGGACGACATCTCCTATGCGCGGCCGCTCTTGGACGGCCATGCGGCGGCCGGCTGAGCGCCCCATGGACAGCGCCATCGCCCCCGCCGCCGGGACAGTCCTCACGGCGGAACGCGCGCTGGACCTGGACGTACTGGCGCCGGGGCGGTTCAGGGCCAAGTATACCCAAGCCAACCCCGCGGGTGTGCTGTTCGGTGGCCTGGTGTTGGGGCAAGGCCTGGCCGCCGCCGCGGCCACGGCACCGGGATGGCCCGCCCATTCCCTGCACGGCTACTTCCTGCGGCCGGGCCGCGCCAGCTTGCCGGTGGATTACCAGGTGGAGACGCTGCGGGACGGCCGACGGTTCGCCGCGCGCCAGGTGACCGCCCAGCAGGAGGGGCGGACCATTTTCCACATGCACTGCTCCTTCCACGATCCAGAGCCCGGCTTCGACCACCAGGCGCCGCCACCACCCGAGGTGCCGCCCCCAGAGGATCTGTTGTCCTTGGATCGCTACGTCACCGGCCAAGCCGACCGGCTGCCCCCATCGTGCGCCGTCTATACAGCCCCCTTCCCCTTGGAATTGCGCCTGGTGGAGCCGGATGATTATTTCCTCCGCCCCACCGACAAGCCACAGCGCACCTTCTGGCTGCGCATGGCCAGCGCGGCCGGGGTGGACAGTGACAACCAGCAGCGCGCCCTTCTGGCCTTCGCCGCCGACTACTGGTTGGCCGGCGTGGCGGTGGGGCCGGGCCGCCTGTCCATCAATCGCGACGCCCTGACGATCAACAGCCTGGACCATGCCATGTGGTTCCATAGACCGGTCCGCGTCGACCAGTGGCTGCTTTACGTCTGCGACACGCCCTCGGGCAGCAACGGACGCGGGCTGGCGCGCGGCCTGCTGTACGACCGGGCCGGGCGGCTGGTGGCCACGACCAGCCAGGAAGCGCTCTTCCGCGCCACGACCTGATCGAGGAGGCATGAAGCCGATGCGGGCGGTTCGATATCACGCGTATGGCGACATGGGGCGGCTGCGGCTGGAGGAGATTCCGGTGCCGTCGCCTGGCCCCAATGAAGTGCTGATCCGCCAGGAAGGCAGCTCGGTCAACCCCGCCGACTGGAAATTCCGCGCCGGCTGGTTCCGCGCCTGGGTGCCCTTGTCGCTGCCTTTCGTTCCCGGGGCCGACATCGCCGGAACCGTGGTCGATGGCGGTACCGGGGCCGCCGTCACGCCTGGCCAAGCCGTCTTTGGCATGAACCCCGTGCCGCGGGGCGGCGCCTGGGCGGATTACGTCGTCGCCAAGGTGGACAGCGTGGCGCCGGCGCCGAGGCGTATGCCCCTCCATGAAGCGGCGGGCCTGCCCTTGGCCGGTCTGACGGCGCGGATGGCCCTGTTCGATCACGGGGACCTGAGGCCCGGCCAACGCGTGCTGATCCACGCCGCAGCCGGCGGCGTGGGGTGCCTGGCCGTGCAGCTGGCCAAGCGGGCCGGCGCGGAGGTAATCGCCACCTGCTCCGCCGCCAATCGCGCGTTCGTCACCGGCCTGGGCGCGGATCACGTCATCGACTACCGGACCGAGGATTTCGCCGCCCAACTGCGTGGTGTCGACCTGGTGGTGGACAGCGTGGGCGGCGACGTCCAGCGCCGGTCCTTCGCCGTGCTTCGGTCGGGCGGCACCCTCGTCACCCTGGACCCCACCCCCCTGCCCGCCGACTTGGCGGCCGCCCGGGGCGTCCACGCCCTGACCGTGGCGGTGGCGCCGAATCAGGAGGGTCTGCGCGAGATCGCGGCGCTGGTTGATGCCGGGCACCTGCGCTTGCCGGTGAACAGGGTATATCCCCTGAAGGACGCCGCCCAGGCGATGGCCCACAGCGAAGCCGGACAGGCTCGGGGGAAAATCCTCATCAGAATGCGGGACGACCCGCATTCCAGCCCCGATCATGGCTAGGAGAGCTAAGGATGGTTACAGGCAATGACGTCGTTATCGTCGGGGCGGTGCGAACCGCCGTGGGCGGGTTCCTCGGCTCGCTGAAGGACATCACGCCGGCCGACCTCGGCGCCCTCGTCATCGGCGAGGCTCTGCGCCGGGCCGGCACCGCCCCGGAGGGGGTGGGCCACGTCGTCATGGGGCAGGTCATCCCCAGCCACCCCCATGACGCCTATCTGGCCCGGGTGGCCGCACTGCGCGCCGGCATCCCGGCGGCGGCCCCCGCCATGACCCTGAACCGGCTCTGCGGTTCCGGCTTGCAGGCCATCATTTCGGCGGCACAGGCTATCCGGCTGGGGGAATGCCATGTCGCGGTCGCCGGCGGGGCGGAAAGCATGAGCAACGCCCCCCACGTGCTGACCTCCTCGCGCGGCGGCACCAAGATGGGCGACGCCGCTTTGACGGACGCCCTGCTGACCGTCCTGACGGATCCCTTCGGCCACGGCCACATGGGGGTCACGGCCGAGAACGTGGCAAAGCGGTGCGGCATTACACGGGAACAGCAGGACACCTTCGCCGCCGAGAGCCACCAGCGGGCGGCGCGAGCCATCGCCGAGGGCCGCTTCAAGTCCCAGATCGTCCCGGTCGAGATCAAGAGCCGCAAGGGCACCACCCTGTTCGACACCGATGAGCATGTGCGGCCCGACGTGTCGCCGGCGCAGCTCGCGACCCTGCGCCCCGCCTTCCAGCGCGACGGCACCGTCACGGCCGGCAACGCCTCCGGCATCAATGACGGGGCGGCCGCCGTGGTGCTCATGTCCGCCGCGGAGGCCCAGCGGCGGAACCTGCCGATCCTGGCTCGCATCGCATCCTGGGGGCACGCCGGTGTTGCCCCGGAGGTCATGGGCCTGGGTCCGGTAGGCGCCGTGGAGATCGCCTTGAGACGAGCCGACCTGACGGTCGGGGACATGGACGTCATCGAGAGCAACGAGGCCTTCGCCGCCCAGGCCTGCGCCGTCTCCCAACAGTTGGGCCTGCCGCCCGAAAAGACCAACCCGAATGGCGGCGCCATCGCATTGGGCCACCCCCTAGGCGCCACCGGCGCCATCATCACCGTCAAGGCACTATATGAGCTGGAGCGTATCGGTGGGCGCTATGGCCTGGCCACCATGTGCATCGGCGGAGGACAGGGTATCGCGATGGTGCTGGAGCGGCCGGCATAGAGGGACGCGCTTCACCTGGGGGCGTCCGCTTGCAGGAAGCTGAGCTGTGAACCGGCATCGAAGGGGGCCCCTCCTGAGAAAAGTGAGGCAACGTACTCAAACAGCTGAAGAAAGTGATAAAGAGCGGGGTCCAGACTGGTGCCGGTCTGGACCCCGCTCTTTATATAATTTCTGCTGATTTGTCAGGCTGTTGAGTGCGGGCAACCTCGGGGCTCCCCTTCAGCGCCGGTTCACAGCCAGCCGGGCCAGCGGCACCGTCAGGGCCGCGTGACGGCCCGCCGCGAGCGCCTTGAACAGGGTTTCCTCCTCCGCGGGACACTCCTCCCGTCCCGCGACGACGCGGGCGGGTTGCAGCCGGCGCTCCCGCTTCCGATCAGCCCCCTTCGGGCGCGCCGTCAGCTTGGCCGACGCCATATTGTCGACCACATGGACACCCCATTCGGACCGGGCGTGGTTGATGACGGTCGCGATAAGGTTCAACCGGCGGACGATGGTGGCCGGAGCGTAAGCGGCGGCGGCCATCCGGTCGCGGAAGGCGCCCACATCCTTCGACGCCAGCATGGTCATCCGCATCAGGCTGATCTGGTCGTCCAGGATCACGGCCAGGTGGCCCTTCTCCTTTTCGCCTCCCTGCTTGGTTGGTGTGATCTCCGCTTGATAGCGGCGTATCAGGTCGCCCAGGGTGTTGCGCTCCGCCTCGCTGCGATCGACGAAGGCGCCACGGGAGATTTCCGATTCCATCTCGGCGGCCCAACGCTTCGCGTCGGTCTTGGTCTCGAAGGTTTTGGATTGGGTGGGGAAGCCGTTACGCCGGATCTTCACCTGGTAGCCAATGACCTGGCCGTCCCGGCTTTTCCGGGGAGCGATGGTAGCCATGGGAATGCCGTCTCCGCTGGATGTCCCGCGGATCCATTTGTCCCCAGATTGTCCCGCAAAATCCAGCCCAAACGCTGGAAGCGTGGCGTCCCCTACGGGATTCGAACCCGTGTCGCCGCCGTGAAAGGGCGGTGTCCTAGGCCTCTAGACGAAGGGGACCCTGGTGGGTGGAGGTGATCCGACCCTATGACGCGGCAACCTGGCCTCGCTGAACCTTTCGAGGCGGCTTTGCAAGGTTGAGAGCACAAGATATTGTTATGTCTGGTTTGAAAGACACAATATCTTGAAGCGATGCCCGCGTTTCAATCGTATGCCATGATCGGGGCGGCGGCGCAAGATCATAGATCGCGCATGGCCCCCATGCGTCCGTCCAATCAAGCGCGGGTGCCGGGCTGGACGTCACGGCGGGTGGGGACCAGTGTCCGTCGTGCAGCGCACCCACAGGGGATGGCCAGCACAAGGGTGTCGGGGCGCCGCCCCAATGGCGGCGCCCCGGCGATCATCAGGCCTTGGCGGCGACGATGATGATCTCGACCTTGTAGTCGGGGGTGGCGAGCTTCGACTCACCGGTGGCGCGGGTCGGGGCCGGGGCGTCGGCGATCCAGGCATCCCACACCGCGTTCATCTCGGCGAAGTCAGCCATGTCGGCCAGCCAGATGGTGGCAGACAGCAGGTGCTGCTTGCTGCTGCCGGCCTGGGCCAGCAGCGATTCGATGCTGGCCAGGACGGTCCTGGTCTGCTCCGTCACGCTGTCACCGGGCTTGCCGACCTGGCCGGCCAGATAGACGGTGTCGCCGTGGACCACGGCCTGGCTCATGCGCGGGCCTTGATCGATGCGGGTGATGGTCATGCTTGGGTCCTTCCCTAGAGGCTCAGAGGTCAATCAATAGCGGCTGATCGCCAGGTCGGCCGCCTCGATGGCGGGCCGGCGGCCGGTGATCAGGTCCGCGATCACATGCGCGGAGCCGCAGGCCATTGTCCAGCCCAGCGTGCCATGGCCGGTGTTGAGGAACAGGTTGGGGATGCGGGTGGGGCCGACCACCGGCGTGCTGTCCGGCGTCATGGGGCGCAGGCCGGACCAGAAGGTGGCCGCGGCCAGGTCGCCGGCTCCCGGGAACAGCGAACCGGCCGACAGCTCCAGCGTGGCGCGCCGGGCCGCCGGCAGGTCGGTGGTGAAGCCCGAAATCTCGGCCATGCCGCCCACGCGGATGCGGTCGCCCAGGCGGGTGATCGCCACCTTGTAGCTCTCGTCCAGCAGGGTGGAGACCGGCGCCCGCGCCTCATCGATGATGGGCACCGTCAGGGAATAGCCCTTGACCGGATAGACGGGAAGGCGCAGGCCCAGCGGCGCCACCAGGCGGGGGGAATAACTGCCCAGGGCGACCAGATAGGCGTCGGCGGTGACCGGCCCCTGGCTGGTTTCGACGCGCGTGATCCGCCCGCCGTCCTGGACCAGCCGGGTGATGGCGGTGCCGTTCAGAAAGCGCACGCCCCGCGCCTCCGCCAGCGCGGCCAGGGCGTTGGTGAACTTGAAGCAATCACCCGTCTCGTCATTGGGCAGGCGCAGGCCGCCCACGAAGGGAACGGCGGAGGCGGCCAGGCCCGGCTCCGCCGCGATGCAGCCCGCCCTGTCCAGCACCTCGAACGGGACGCCGTCGGCCTTCAGCACCGCGATGTCCTTGGCGATGCCGTCCATCTGCTTCTGGTCGCGAAACAGCTGCAGCGTGCCCTGCATCCGCTCATCATAGCTGATGCCGGTGTACTGGCGCAGGGCGATCAGGCGGTCGCGGCTGAATTCGGCCAGGCGCACCATGCGGCTCTTGTTGATCGCGTAGTCGCGGGCGTTGCAGTTGCCGAGCATGGCCAGCAGCCAGCGCAGCATGGCCATGTCCATCTTCGGCCGCAAGATCAGCGGGGCGTGCTTCATCATCAGCCAGCGCACCGCCTTGGCCGGGATGCCGGGCGCCGCCCAGGGCGAGGCGTAGCCGGGCGAAATCTCGCCGGCGTTGGCGAAGCTGGTTTCCAGGGCCGGGCCGGCCTGGCGGTCGATGACGACGACCTCATGCCCCGCCTCGGCCAGGTACCAGGCCGAGGTGACGCCGATGACGCCGCTGCCGAGGATGGCGATCTTCATGGGGCGGTGCTCCGATCCGGGGTGCCGGCCAAGGCGGGGCGATAGTGCCTCTCATAGCGGCGGCTGAGTTGGGTGAGGATCTCATAGGAAATGGTGCCGGCGTCGGCCGCGACCTGGTCGATGGTCTGGTGCGGACCGATCAGTTCCACCGGCGCGCCGGGATGCAGGTGCGTCTCCGGCACGTCCGTCACGTCCAGGGTGATGCTGTCCATCGACACGCGCCCGACGATGGGCACGCGGATGCCGGCGATGTAGGCCGCGCCCCGGTTGCCCAGGCAGCGCGGCCAGCCATCGGCGTAGCCGACCGGGATGGTGGCGATCCGCGTCTCACGCGTGGTCCGGAAGGTCAGGCCATAGCCCACGCCGGTGCTGGGCGGAACGGTGCGAAGCTGGGCGATGCGGGCTTCAAGCGCCACCACCGGGCGCATCGGGTTGGGGGCGTCATGTCGCGGCGCCCCGCCATACAGGGCGATGCCGGCGCGCACCAGGTCGAAATGTCCGCGCTCATGAAAGACGCCACCGCTGTTGTCCAGGGCGCGGGGCACGCCGGGGAAGCGATCGGCGATGGCCTGGAAGCGCGCGGCCTGGTCGGCGTTGGCCGGGTCGTCCGCGTCATCGGCGCAAGCCAGATGGCTGATCAGGAACCGCAGGTCGATGGCCGCGAGCAAGCCGGGCGCGGCCAGCAGGCGGTCGACCTCATCCCCCGGCAGCCCCATGCGCGACATGCCGGTATCGACCTGCAGGACGGCGGGCAGCACCGAACCATCGGCGCGACCCTGGGCGGACCAGCGCTCGACCTGGTCCAGCGAGTTGAGCACGGGGATCGCCCCCGCCCGCGCGCACGCGGCCTCCGCCCCTGGCAGCAGCCCGTTGAGGACATAGACCGAGGCCCGGTCGCCGATTTCCGGCAGCAGGGCCATGGCCTCAGCCAGCAGGGCGACGAAAATGTGGCGGCAGCCTTGCCCGATCAAGGTGGTGGCGACCGGCAGCGCGCCCAGTCCATAGCCGTCCGCCTTGACGACGCCGCCCACCTGCGCCGGCGCCACCCGCGCGCGGATGAGGCGGTAATTCTGGGCCAGGGACTCCAGGTCTATGGTCAGGCTCGCACCGGCGATCACGTCTAAGCCCCCCGCGTTCGGATCATGGAATCCTACCGCACGGCCTTTCAAATCGGCTGCCATAGTCTGGCATGAATTGCTATATGTTGGTCAGCGACGCATCATTGTGCGAAGGTTGCGCAATTCCATGCCATCGGCCATTGACGACATCGACCGCGCCATCCTGCGCGTGCTGCACACCGACGGGCGCAAACCCAATTCCGAAATCGCGGAGGCGGTGGGCCTGTCGCCCTCGGCCTGCCTGCGCCGGATCAAGCTGCTGGAGGATCGCGGCGTCATCCGCGGCTACACGGTGATCACCGGGCCTGAGGATAACGACCGCGGTGTCGACGTCGTGGTGCAGGTGACCCTGGACCGGCAGACCGAGGACTACCTTTCCCGCTTCGAGCATGCGGTGCGGCAGTGCCCGGAAGTCCGTGAGTGCTTCCTAATGACGGGGGATGTCGATTATTGGCTGCGGCTGCGCACCGACAGCGTCGCCGCTTACGAGGCCATCCACGGCGAGGTCCTGTCCCGCCTGCCCGGCGTCACCCGCATCAGTTCCAGCTTCGCCATGCGCGACGCCCTTCGGCCACGCCGCAGGCCGCGCGCCTGACGCGAGCGCGGGAGCGAATGGCCCGCCCAGTCGCTACCGGGTCATCCGGCGCGGGCCGGTCCCGCGTTCGAACCCGAGTTTGAGCTGGCGGGATTGTGAGCGCGGAACCAGTCGACGGTACGCCTCAATCCCGTGTCCAATGAAACCCGTGGCCGCCATCCCGTCGCCGTGGTCAACGCCGCGATGTCGGCCTCCAGGTGCATCACCTGGTCAGGCCGATAGGGGGATTCCCCGAAGCCGAGCGGCAAAGCGGGATCGATCAAGTCACGCACCGCGATGATGATGTCCCGCAAGGGCACGGCCGTGCCGGAGCCGATGTTGAACACGCCGGGGGCATCGCTGTCACACAGGGCGATGACCCCCGCCGCGACGTCATCGACATAAATATAGTCCCAGATCTGTTCCGCCGCCGTCAGCTTCGGCCGGCCGCCGGCCAGGAGGGTCAGGGTGACATACGGGATGAGCCAGCTGGGATCGTCCCCGGGACCATAGGACGAAAACAAGCGCAGCCAGGCGAGCGAGACCCCGTCCTTCGCGGCCAGCCGATCCAGCAGAAGGTAGGTGGATAACTTGGCCGCCCCATAGACCGTCGTCGGCCGGGTGGGGGCCGATTCATGGATTTTGGCGGAACAGGGCCCATATTCCGCCTGCGAGCCCAGGCCGACGAACCGGCGGCACCCCCCAGCCAGGGCGGCATCGTATAGCCGCAGACTGGCGGTGACGTTGTCGTGCTGTTCCCGGCGGTCACGGTCCTTGCCCTTGACACCCCACCAGGCCAGGTGGGCGACGGCATCGGGCCGGAAATCGGCGACCGCCCGCTCCCACGGACCGGGCCGCGTCAGATCGCCCTCTATGAGGGTGGGCGGCGTCGCCAGGGCGCTCAACCGCGCGCGATCCCCATTGGCGCGAAGCACCAGCGCCACATCGCGCCCGGCCGCCGCCAAGCTATGCGCCACGGCGGAACCGACAAAGCCGGAACCACCGGTCAGCAGGATGCGGCGCCGTTTTCCGTCGGTCATGACATCACCGGAACAGCGAGGGTGGTGATGGGGACGCTCCGCCCCCTCCAGCAATGCGGGCGTATCATATGGTGTCTCCCGGCATCAGCGCCGGCCCCCCATCCACCCACGACCACACAGCGGCGGCGATCCCCGCCGCGTCGATGCCGTTTTCCCGCCAAAGGAACCGCTGGTCTCCGATGGTCTTGATCTTGCCGCTGTCGAGGCCCAGGCGCTTGACCGCCGGCATGCCGGGATATTCGCTGAGGACTTCGGCGACGGCGCCACCCAGACCGCCGCTGCGACTGTGCTCCTCCACCACCACCAGGCGGTCGCACTCCCGTGCCAGGGTCAGCAGGGGCGCCGTGGGCAAGGGGGCCACGGCGGGAACGGAGATCAGCCTGACGCCGATGCCCTCGGCCACCAGCATCTCGGCGGCCTTCACGCATTCCCCCAGGATGGGGCCGTTGGCCAACAGCGCGACGCGTCCGCCGCCACCCAAATCAAACCAGCCGGAACCGGCCGTGTCCGCGAGGGCACCGCCATGGATGGCCGGTTCGCCGCCCTTGCCCAGACGCAGATAGGACGGTCCCCGCCGCCGATATAGGTGGGTGGTCGCCCACGCCGCCTCATGGGGGTCACAGGGCGCCATCACCGCCATGTTGGGCAATACCCGGGTGAAGGCGACATCCTCCGCCCCGTGATGGGTATATCCCTGGGGACCATAGGGAACCCCGCCGCCCACGGCCACCACGGTGACGTCCAGGTTGTGGTAGCACACGTCGACGCGGATCTGTTCAAGGGCGCGGGTCACCGCGAAGTTGACGATGGAATAGGCGAAGACCTTCTTCCCCGTCAGCGCCAGGCCGGCGGCAATACCGATCATGTTCTGCTCCGCCACCCCGACGTTGAGATAGCGGTCGGGAAACCGGTCGCGAAAGGGCTCCAGGACGGAAAAACCGAGGTCCCCCGTCAGCAGGTGGATGCGCTCATCCTGCGCGGCAAGGTCGACCAGGCGGCTGATGAAGGTGTTCCTCATGACCGCAGCTCCCGCAGGGCCTGCCGCAGCTCATCCGCCGTGGGCGACCGGTAGTGCCAAAGCAGTTGGTCCTCCATGTAGCGGACCCCCTTGCCCTTCACCGTATGGGCGATCAGGACCGAGGGCCGGCCGGCGCCCCCCGCCAACCGCAGGGCGGCGCAGACCGCCCCATGATCGTGCCCATCGACCTCGATCACTTGCCAGCCGAAGGCCGCCCATTTGGCGCCGAAGGGCTCCAGGTCGATGATGTCGGCCACGCGCCCGAAACTTTGAATCTTGTTGTAGTCGACGATGGCAACCAGATTGTCGATCCGGCGCGCGCCCGCCAGCAGGGCGGCCTCCCATACGCTGCCTTCGTCGCATTCCCCGTCGGACAGCATCACGTACACCCTGGGATGGTTGGCCACCTTGGGATGGCTGGCATCGGCGCGACGCAGCCCCAGCGCCATGCCCAGCCCGATGGGCAGGCCATGCCCCAGCGAGCCTGTCGAAACCTCCACCCCGGGCACACCGGCGGCGATGGCGTGCCCCCCCAGGGGTTGGCCATTGGCGCAATATCCGTCCAGCCAGGCGCGCGGGAAAAAACCCTTCAACGCCAGGGTCGCATAGAGGATGGCCGCCGCATGGCCCTTGCTCAGGATGAAGCGGTCACGGTCCGGCCAGTCCGGCTGCGCCGGGCGGATCCGCAGGACATGCCCGTACAGGCAGGCGAGGATGTCCGCGGCGGAAAAACAGCTGCCGATATGGGACGCGCGCGCCCTGTGCACCATCTGCAGCGCCTCACACCTGGCGTCCTGCGCCAGCCCGGCGATCTCCGCCAGGGGGATATCGTCCACACCCATCCAGCCCCATCCGACCAATTATTTCCAATGCATCATAATATTCATACACGACCCTGAGCCACCGTCGCCGTCGGTGGTTTCCCGAAAAAGAAATCATACTTCCATGATATCCGCCAAGCGGCTGCTTATACTGATCCTGTTGTTTATATGCTCTCCAGAAATCACCGACAGATAGGATTTAAGAACAACGATGAGCGTGAGAACGGAAATCTCGGCATCGCTGCCCAGTGGGGAAGACCCGAGATTCCCGCGATGGCAATGGCGCCGGTTACCGATAAAGGTCAGCCAATACAAGAAATCGTACCCTTCGGGTCCCCAAAACGCGTCCTCCCAGTCAATGGCGACGGGGCCGTCCTGACCGGAAAGGATATTCTTCGGCCCCAAATCGCCGTGACAGACCACCTTGGGGAATTCATCCAGGCGCTCTTCCAAAAACGCCAGGTGGCGTGCCGCCCTTGCAGAGAGGGTCGCGTCCACCAGCCCCGAATGGTGAAGGTGCTGAAGCCCCACCCGCCCTTCCCTCACCCTGAGGGCCAAGTCATCATCCTTGTCCGGTGTCGCCAACCACTGCCGCCGCCCGAACATCTGCGCCATGCGCCGCACGACCTCGGGCTCCATATCGCCGCCCAGGGGCCGCAACGCCGGCATGATCAACCAGCCACGTGCGCCAATGGCCGGATCGGGGGCATCCCTGTAGTCAATCACCAGCGAGCCGCCATATGCGGCCTGCGCAAGGGCGGCCTCGCGGCGCAAGCTCTCACGCCCATCCGGCGCCAGATGTGTCTTGAGGACAACGGCATGTCCATCAAGATCCGCCAGGAAGCAGATGTTGAGGGTGCCGCGCGCCGCCGGACGACACTCCCGCAACCTGCCGTGAAAAAGGGCGCCGATGGATGACACATCCAACGTCGACGGGTCGGCCAAATGCCGCCCCGTCGCGAAGTGGCGTATTTTACTCAGCACCGTAGTACTCGGACAGATAAGGAATCTTATGGTATCCGAAGTGCCGCGCGACAGCGCGGGTGCCATCGGCGATTTGAGTCTTTTCCGCATTGGATAGTTCGGAAATGATCTCGCGGTTGTAGTCCGCCGTGCTCTTCAGGACCGTTCCCCAGGGGGCGATGTTCTCCTTGATCTCCACCCCGTTCCAGCTGGGGTAAAGCATGCTGGGCTCAAAATCGACACCGATGAACTTGGACACCTCCTCCATGAAGGATCGCTTGTCACCAACCAGATCCTCATAGCGGAAAATCCTGACATTCGACGGATACATCCGGGCGAACATCTCCACGGTCGAATGATAGATGTTCCAGGTGATCAGGTAGCGGTTCAGCGTCTGCGGGAACGGTCGCCGCTTGGTGTCACGGTACGCCGAGAAGGGATTGCGGATGATGTGCATGATGCGGGCGTGCGGGAAATCGCGCACGACGCGGTCGGCATCGATGCCGATCGTTGGTGAATAGCCCACATACGTCATGCCCTCACGCTGTGACGTGTAATAGTTCTTCCACGACGAAAACGTGGCCCGGAAGAACGCTTCGACGGCGTTCCGGCGGAAATGCGGCGGTTGACCGAGGAACTGGATGAAGTCGGCGATGCGCTCCTTCTCATCCAGGTCAAGGGCCGTGTCTCTGAACTTGGAGCCATTGCGCTTGCGCAGGAAGGTCTTCATCTCCTCGTCAATGAACTGCTCATAAAGCTCAGCCGGCGCCAAACCTTCGGCGAATTCGGGATAGCGATATTGGACCCGCTCCACCGAAGACAGGAAATCATTGAAGTTCCGGTTCCCCAGCTGGGATTCGAACGGATAGACCAACAGCCGGGAATGACCGTCGAGATGACGATGCGTGACGTTGCCGCCATGCTCGAACCCTGCCGAAATCATCACCAAATTAAAATCAACCATGACGGACTCCGTTAATGCATCAAGAACCCACCGACAGTGGGAATGCCGCGAGCGGCGGGCATTCGGTGCGGATGCCGAACACACCACCTCCGGCATCACTGCGCGGTGGCGGGGCAGTTTGTTCCGCTCCCTTTCAATAACGATTGATCCCGGGCGACTCTGTGCGCGGATGGCACCACTATACCCGCCAAGAGTTCAAATAAAGAATCACCGTTTCCCATCCTTGATGATGGTCGCATAAAGCCCAGGCTGGCATCTTTCGCGCAATCCCGTACCTATCCAATGCGTCGTGAGCCTGGAGAAGCGTCTCAGGGTTGGGAATCGATGGAGTAAAGATCGGCCATCGGCCCCTGGTGAACCAGGGTGAGGCCCGGTGCAGGGGCCGGGGCCGGGCCGTTGGGATGCAGGAACAGCACGCGGTCGAAACGTTGGCGCCACCCATCCCACCACTGCCCGTCGGAGGTCGCCAGCTGCCCCACCTCCACCGGATTGGACACCAGGTCGATAAAGGCATGTTCGGGACGGAACTGCAGGCTCATGGAAATGAAGGTCAAGGGATCGAGCGTGGAGTGGGTGATGACCGTCAGCGCCGTCCAGTGCCATACCGCCGTGGCCCGGTGACACGACGCGCCAATCCCATGCCCTTGGGGATCTGCCTGGAGAATGGGCAAGACCCGGCGGCCCCGCCAGTCCTCGGGGATGGCCGCCAATAGGTCATCGACGGCCCGCCCGCATCCGCGCCATTCCACCGACACCACCGAGAACAGGCCCAGCACGGCCAGGGTGGCGGCCCCCACCACCGCCGGCCGTTCCCGCGCCGTCAGACGCACGCGGCATCCCGCCAGCAGGACCAGGGCGAGCATCACCGGCAGACGGATATGCATCTGCGCCACCGCCGAAATGATCGGCGGCACCAGCAGCGACAGGGGCCCCAGGACCAGGAGCGGCAGACGGGCGACGGGTGCCACGCTGACGCGGCGGGCGACGACCAGGCCCAGGACCACGGCCAACAGCACGCCCGCGGCCCAGGGGGATGCGACCAGCAAGGCCGCCGGCGCCTTCAGCGCGTCGATCATGGAACGCAGGCTGGGCCATTGGGTATAGGGATTGGGCAACATCTGGCGCCCGCTGGCGACCGCCACCAGGGCAACAGGACCCAAAGCCAAGGCTGCGAGTTCCCCCCAATCGCGCCAGCCCCGCGGCGGATAGGTGGGATCGCGCCCCAGGCGGAACCGCAAGCCCACCTCCAGCCAGAACACGATGGCGAACAATCCGGCGAACGCCACCGCGTGCGCCAGCATGACCGCCAGCCCCCCCAACACCAGGGGCGGCAGGCGCCATAGCAAAGGCCGTGACCGGGTGCCCAGCCAGAAAACCAGCATCCACAAGGCCAGGGCTATACCGAAGGCCAGATTGATGATGCCGTCCAGGAAAACCGTGTTGTAGAGCACGGGGTACACCAGCAGGCCAGCATACCACGGGACGCCAGCCTGACCCCGGTTCAGTTGCCGGGACAACCGCCAGGCGCCGGTCGCCGTCAACAGCAGCGTCGCCACCAGGAACAGCCGCCCGGCCGTCCAGGGAGAGAACGGCCCGATCAACGGCGCCACCAGCATGTCCACGGCCAGGTTCACGTTCGGCCGCAATTCCCAGTCCAGCGTGTAATAACGTTGCAGGTCTGGATCGTGGGCGTAACGCGCCTCCGCCGCCAAGCGCGCCAGATGTTGCGGATAGTCGTTCAGGGCAGGCGCCACCGAAACAAGAAGGGGCGTCAGCGCCACGGCCATCAGCAGCGTATGCAGCGCCGGCCATATGAATCGACGCCAGGATGCGAAGGCGGCGCCCCCTTCGGCCACCACCACTCCAACGCCCCTGACATCCGACATCCAGTCCCCCACGCTTGCACGCAGCCATTTACGCCATTCCATCCCGATGGCTTAACCCTTTTTCCCATCGGGCGGCCCCATAGGGCCTCTATGGCGACACAATAATCTGGCGCGCCGCCGGTTAGAAGAAAGAATGGCGGGAGTGACAACGCGGAGTGGAATCTGGTTAACGTGGCATGGCATCCAGCCTGACCAGGTGGGTCGCTTGGGCGTCCGCATCCAGGAAGGACCCGGTGATGCTGTTGCGGGCCAGCTGGATCAGCTGCGCCCGGGACAGGTCCAGGGCCGTGGCGGCGCGCAGGTAGTTGTCCAGCAGATAACCGCCGAAATAGGCCGGGTCATCGGCATTGACGGTGGCTCGCACCCCCAGGTCCAGCATGCGCCGCAGGGGATGCGCCTCCAGGCTGGGCACAACGCAAAGCTTGAGGTTGGACAGGGGGCACACCGTCAGTGTCATGCCCTCCGCCCCCAGGCGGCCGGTCAGGGCCGCGTCCTCCAGCGCGCGGTTGCCGTGGTCCAGGCGGTCCACGCCCAGCAGGTCCAGGGCCTGCCAGACGTACTCGGGCGGCCCCTCCTCCCCCGCATGCGCCACCAGCCTCAGCCCGCGGTCGCGCGCCGCCCGGAACACACGGGCGAACTTGGCGGGCGGGTTGCCAACCTCGGACGAATCCAGGCCCACGCCGGTGATGCGATCCAGATAGGGCTCCGCCGCCGCCAGGGTGGCGAAGGCCGCGTCCTCGTCCAGGTGGCGCAGGAAGCACAGGATCAGCCGCGACGTGATGCCGAATTGGTCCCGCGCCGCCGCCATGCCGGCCAGCAGGCCGTCGGCCACCACCGCGAAGGGGATGCCCCGGCCGGTGTGGGTCTGAGGATCGAAGAAGATCTCGGCATGCACGCCGCCGTCGGCCGCCAGGCGGCGGAAATAGGCCAGCGCCAGGTCGCGGAAGTCCTCTTCCGTGCGCAGCACCTGGGCGCCCTGGTAATAGATGTCCAGGAAGTCCTGCAGCCTGGTGAAGGCGTAGGCCGCCCGCACCTCCTCCACCGTCCTGAAAGGTAGGACCACCCGGTTCCGGCGGGCGAAGTCGAACATCTGTTCCGGTTCCAGGCTGCCCTCGATATGAAGGTGCAACTCCGCCTTGGGCAGGCGACTGATGAAATCGGACAGGGTCGGGGCAAGGGTGTCGATCATGATCGCTCCTGGTCCCTGGGGGGATGCCCCCCGGGGACCGTTGGACTTCAGAAGCGCGTGGACAGTTCCACGCCGTAGGTGCGCGGGTTGGTGAACACGCCGGCGTAGCCATTGACGTTCACGGCGCTGGTCAGGACAGAAGCGTCGGTGATGTTGCGCACCCATGCCGCCACTTGGGTGCGACCGGAGCGATAGCCGGCCTTGGCCCCGCCCTCCCAATAGCCCTGCCCCCGGAATTGGGGCTGGACGAAGCTGGTCAGCTGGAAATTCTCATCCCCGCGATAGGTCCAGTCCGTGCCCAGGAACAGCTCCCGCCCGTCCCCGAGGGGATAGCTGTAGTCGGCCGTCAGCGCGGCGGTCCATTGCGGGGCGAAGGGGAAGGGCTGGCCGGCGATGTCCAGCGGATGGCCGGGATTGCGGGGGTCGTCCACCTCCGTCGGGCCCTGGATTTCCGTCTTCACGAAGCCGAGGTTGGCCCCCAGCAGCAGGCCGTCGGTCACCTGCAGCTTGGTCTCCAGCTCGAAGCCGGTGCCGACGCCGCCCTTGGCGTTGATCAGGCGGATGATCTCCTGCCCCGCCGCCAGGGTGCTGTAGGCCACCAGCTGCTGGTTGCGATAGACGTAATGGAAGACCGACAGGTCGGTGCGCAGCCGCCGGCCGAAGAAATCACCCTTCATTCCCGCCTCGTACGACGTCACCGTTTCGGGGTTGGCCTTCTGCAGGGGATCGAACATGGCCTGCCCCGTGATCACGCCGGCGTGATAGCCCTCCGCGATGCGGGCGTAGAGGTTGATCTGGTCATCCAGGCGATAGGCCACGCTGCCATCGTAGGTGACCTTGCCCCAGCGGCCGTCGGTGCTGGAGAACCGCGGCAGGAACCAGGGGCCGGGGCCGCGGCCCGCCACCTTGTAGAAGGGATCGGTGGCGAAGTTGGGGAAGGCCGCCAGGTCGGTGGGCTTGGGCGTGAAGGAGGATGAGTCCTGCCAGAAGTCCACGGCGTCGACGGTGTAGCGCAGCCCGGCCGTCAGGGTCAGTCGGTCGACGGGGGAATAGCTGGCCTGGCCAAAGGCGGCGCCGCTGTGGCTGTTCTGGCGGGCCCGCTGATAGGCACCGAAGCCGGGCATGCCATCCGCCGTCTGGAAGCTGTTGTTGGCGGTGGTGTTCCAGTAGCCCAGGTCCTCAGAGAAGTAATAAAGCCCGCCCTGCCAGGTGAAGGGCCCGGCGCCATTGGACGCCAGCCGCAGTTCCTGCGTCACCTGTGTCAGCCCGTCGACGTCCGAGGTGTTGACCAGCGCCGCCCGGGGGCTGCCGTCGACGTCGCCGGCGCTGAACATGCTGCCCGTCAGCCAGGCGGTGATGGAGGTCAGGGTGACGTCGTCGAACTCATAGGCGGCGTTCAGGGTGACGCCGCGCATCCTCACCTTCTGCCGGTTGTTGTTATCGCTCTCCTCCGCGATGTCGTACTTGTCGAAAGGCAGGACGCCGACGGTGGCGTCGGGACCCTGGCCGTGGAACAGCGTGGACGTGCCGTCCAGCGAGCGGCCATAGGCCTGGACCAGGGCGGTGAAGCGCTCACTGGGCTTCCACTGCACCTGCACCCGCGCCGCCAAATCGTCATAGCCGTCCAGCTTGTTGCCCGTCACCACGTTGCGCACCCAGGGGTCGCGGTGCTGGTATAGGACCGATGCCCGGGCGGTGAGGCCGTCACCCAGCGAACCGCCCACCGCCGATTCCGCGGTGTAGCCGCTGAAATTGCCGAAGGTGACGTCGGCGTAGCCCTCGGTCGCGTCGGTCGGCTTGCGCGACACCAGGTGGACGGCGCCCGCTGTGGTGTTCTTGCCCCATAGGGTGCCCTGCGGCCCGCGCAGCACCTCCACCCGTTCCAGGTCGAAGGCCGGCATGCCCTTCAGCACCGGGTTCTCCAGCACGACGTCATCATAGTACAGCGCCACCGGCTGCGAGGCGTTGAGGGTGAAGTCCTCATTGCCCAGGCCGCGGATGTAGAAGCGCGGGTAGACGCGGCCGAAGGTGGATTCGGCGTTCAGGTTGGCCACCCGGCCGGACAGCGCGCGGATATCGTCACCGGAGACCGCCAGGCCGCGCATGTCGTCGCCGTTCATGACGCTGACGGACAGCGGCACCTGCTGCAGACCCTCCGTCCGCTTCTGCGCCGTGACCACGATCTCTTCCAGCGCGGGCGGACCGTCCGCCGTCTCCGCCGCCCGCGCGCCCGTCGCCGATACCCCGGCCGCCAGTGCCACCTGCGCCGCAGCGGTCGTCACCCTCATGAGTCTCATCATTTTAACTCCCATCGTTCATGCCCTGTCCGTTGCCGCGGCACCGATGACGCGGCGCGCAGCTTGTTTTCTAATTAAACGTTTCATTTTTAAGGCGCAAATAGGCCTGCTCGGCGGCGTGATGCCGCTGAACTGACCCCATATATTTCCTATGGTTACGCTGCCATTTCCGCCCGTCAAGCAATGAATCTGTTAGAATAAACGATTCATAATTCCACCGTGCCCGATAGGCCACTCCCACCCCTATCACCTGATGGCGCGCCATGGCCCTTCCCATCCCCGGCGGGATACGGCTGAAATACGGCCACAATCGATTAACCAGAGACCCTGATGACCAAGGATGAGACCAGCGGCGGCAAGCGCCCCACCCTGAAGGACGTGGCGCTGGCGGCGGGTGTGTCGGTGGCCACCGTGTCCTACGCCCTGAACGACGCCGGTTCCGTGGGCGGGGACACGCGCCGCCATGTGCTGGACGTGGCGGCGCGCCTGGGGTATCGCCCCAATCTCAGCGCCAAGGCCATGCGCACGGGCAAGACCGGCGCCATCGGCCTGATCCTGCCCGACCTGACCAACCCCTTCTTCCCCGCCCTGGCGCAGAACGTCGTCCACGCCGCGCGGGAAAGCGCCTACAGCGTCTTCGTCACCGACACGCAAGGCTCGCACGAGGCGGAACGCGCCGCCGCCCAAGCCCTGATCCAGCGCGGGGTCGACGGCCTGATCTGGTTCCCCATCAATGACGAGGACACGCTGGCCGACCTGACCGGCGGCCTGCCGGTCCTGGTGCTGGACCGGGACAACCCCCGCCACGACCTGATCCAGATCGACGTGGATTCCGGCGGGCGCATGGCGGCGGAGCGGCTGATCCGGGCGGGGCACCGCCGCATCGGCGTCATTTCCGGCCCGACCGACGTCCGCAGTTCCCGCCAACGCTCCGAAAGCAGCGCCGAGGTGCTGCGCCGGCACGATGCCCTGGCCTGGCACCTGCACAACGCCTATTCCTTCGACCTGGAACCGGCGGTGGCCGCCGCCGTGACGGACGGGTCGGTCACCGCCCTGTGCGTGGGCGCCGACCTGATCGCGCTGGGCGCCATCAACGCCCTGCGCCAGCGGGCCTTGCGCGTGCCCGAGGACGTTTCCATCATCGGGTTCGACAACATCCCCTATGGCGCGTTGGCCTTCCCCGGCCTGTCCACCATCAACATCCCAGTTGAGGAGATGGGCATAGAGGCGGTGAACACCCTGCTACGCCGCATCGCCAAGCCGGCGGAGTCCCGCCGTCGCCTGGTGTTCGACGTCACCTACGTCGAGCGCGGCACCGTGGCGCCGCCCCCTACCCGCTAACGCGGTTCCTGATACCGGCATTTGAGCGTGACCGCTCAAATGCCGCGCCCTCAAGCGCCGGGCGCCCCAGTCGGGGCCTACAGCGGCACGAGGCACGCCTAACGCCGCTGGTATGAAACCAGCCAAGAGCCGCCGGCACCCTTCCATGACAATTAAGTGAAACGTATAAGTTGACATTGCGCGGCCGGCGCATTCTAAATATGAAACGTTTCATCGGCGAGCTGCGGCGGGCGGCTCCGCCGGCCCCGCGGGTCAAGCGGGGCCGGAACCAAGAAGGGGGTATTGGGGTATGAAGCGGTGGACGGGGCGCCGGACGGCGAAACGGGTGAAGGGGTTGACCGGGGCGGCCTTGGCCGGCGCCTCGCTGTGGATGTTGGCCGGGGCGGCCGCGGGGATGGCCAGGGCGGCCGATACGGCGGGAACTGACGACGGCACCCTGGATGAGATCGTCATCACCGCCCACAAGCTGGGCATCGGTGAAACGCGGGCCAACAGCGTGGTGGACGCGGAGGCCATCAAGGAATTGCCGCCTGGCCTGGATCCCTTGAAGATGATCAACCGCGTGCCCGGCGTGCTGGTGGGGTCCAGCGACGCCATGACCGGCAGCTTTTCCATGCGGCTCAGCATGCGCGGGCTGAACAAGGAGCAGATCGGCGTTTCCGTCGATGGCATCCCCAACGGCTCCACCCTGTCCAACGGCGGCACCATGCCGTCGCGCCTGGTCGATGGTGGCAACCTGGAGCGCATCTCCGTCTCGCAATCGGCGGGGGAGATCGGCACGCCGTCCAACCAGGCCCTGGGCGGCTATATCGACTTCCAAAGCCGCGACCCGTCCAGGACGGCGGAAGGGGCCCTGGAACTGTCAGGCGGCGACGTCGGCTATCGCCGCGCCTTCGCCCGGCTGGACACGGGCGAGGTCGCGCGCGGTCTGACCGCCTATTTCAGCTTTTCGCATGAGCAGCTGAACACCTGGCCGGGCGCCCAGTCGGGCGAGAGTAAGCGCGACCATGTCGACTTCAAGATGGTGAAGGAGTTCGACAACGGCGCCAAGGTGAAGGCCAGCTTCAGCTACAACGACCTGTCCGACAACGATTACGACGCCGTGGCCCTGCGCGCCGTCAGCGCGCCCTTCTACAAGGCCAACTTCGAGACCAACCCCAACACCGACGGCCTGACCGACGCCTGGACCGGCGACCCCAGCATCGACCAGAACAACCGCCGCACCCGCGGCATCGACAGCCGCGAATACTTCAGCCACATCGACATCTCCACCCCGGTGACGGACGGCATCTCCTTCTCCGTCAAGCCCTACTACCACCATGAGGAGGGGGCGGGCTGGTTCTACGTGCCCTATGTCCAGCTGCCCGCGAACGGCCAGTTGTACAGCGCGGTCGCGACGGGCGGCAAACCGACGGCGACGGTGCAGGAGTGCTACGCCAACCAGTATGCCCACGCGGCCAGCGGCGCCCTGATCCCGGTGGCGGCCGTGGCCTACCCCACCGGCACCAGCGCCGCCACCCTGAAGGCCGCCGGCTGCCCCGCCGCCGCCAAGTACCAGATGAACCCCACCAGCCAATGGGGCGCCCGCGAGGCCTCCCGCCGCAAGGGTGGCTATGAGATGGACCGCGAGGGCGGCCTGAGCGAGCTGAAGGGTACCATCGGCGACAACCAGGAACTGCGCGCCGGCATCTGGGTGGAACACATCGACCGCGCCAAGACCCGCAACTGGTACAAGGTCACCGACCCCGCCACCGGTTTCGACTACACCGACAGCGGCCTCTATTCCATCACCCAGGACCGCCACTACGCGTCCAACACGCACATGTACTACGGCCAGTACAAGCTGCGCTTCCTGGATGCCAAGGCGGAGCTGTCGGCCGGCCTGACCTACCAGGATTTCGACGAGACCTACCGCTCCCCGGTGGAATTCGCCGGCACGCGGGAACTGAGCGTCCATTCCGACGTGCTGCCCAAGGTGGGCCTGCTGTACCACCTGACCGACAGCCTGGAACTGTTCGCCAGCGGCTCGCAGAACTTCAGCGCCCTGCCCGACAGCGTGTTCGAGGGCACGGCCGCCATCAACAGCAAGAAGGGCATCCAGCCCGAGACGTCCACCAATTACGACGTCGGCGCCCGCTGGGCCTTGGGCAATGTCGGCTTCTCCGTCCAGGGGTACTGGATCGATTACGACAACCGCATCTCCATCCAGAACGGCAACCCGGACGGCGACATTTTCAGCCGCGACGCCACCACCACCTTCCTGAACCAGGGCGGCATCACTTCGCGGGGGGTGGAGGTGACGGCCACGGCGCAATTCGGCAGCGTCGACCTTTACGGCAACTACGCCTTCAACGACGCCTTCTACAAGGTGGCGACCCCGGCGGAAGGCATCGCCAAGGGCGATCCCGTCCTGGGCCAGCCGCGCCACAGCCTGTATGGCGAGGTGGGCTGGCGCCCCATCGACCCGCTGCGCCTGATGGTCAACGCCCGCTACGTCGGCCGCCAGGCCGGCACGTATGGTGCCGTGCAGAACACGGTGGTGACCGGCGGCCCGGCCTATTACCCCCGTGAATACATGCCGGCCTACACCCTGGTGGGCCTGTCGGCGACTTACCGCCTGGACGACAGCTGGGTGGGCCCGCTGCACGACACCGAGATCGCGGTGAACGTCGACAACCTGTTCGACCAGCACTACCTGGCCGGCATCGGCATGGAACTGACGACCAGCAACCCGCTGACCTCAGGCCGCTATTTCCTGGGCAGCCCGCGCACCTTCGTTGTGACCCTGCGCACCAAGTACTGAGCCAAGCCTGTCCGGGCCCCGCCCTCGCCGGCGGGGCCCTCCACCCCGGGGATGCCCGATGTTCAACCGTCGTTCCCTGCTGGCCGCCACCGGCGCCACACTGCTGACCCGCCTGGGGCTGACCCGCCTGGGGCGGGCGGCCCCGGCGCCGCGTGTGGCCGGAGAGCGCCTGACGCGCATCGCCTTCGGCTGCTGCGACCATCCGGAAATGGCGCAGGACATCTGGCCGGCCATCGCCGCGACCGACCCCGACCTGTTCCTTTTCCTGGGGGACACCGTCTATGCCGACGACGCGGTGACGGCCAAGGCGGGCATCATCCCGGCACTGGCCGAGATGTACCAGCGGCTGGACGCCGCCCCCGAATTCAGGGCCTTCCGTGCCCAGGTGCCGATCGAGGCCACCTGGGACGACCATGATTACGGCGTCCATGACGGCGGCGCCGACTTTCCGGAGAAGGAGGCCGCCCGCGCCCTGTTCCTGGACTTCTTCCAGGCGCCGGCGGACGATCCCCGCCGCACGCGCCCCGACGGCGTCTACCGCGCCATCGAGTTGGGGCCACCGGAACGGCGCGTCCAGATCCTGTTGCTGGACCTGCGCTACAACCGCAGCCCCCTGATGCGCCATGCCGAGCCCGAGCGCACGGCCAAGAGCGGCTTCGGCCCCTACCTGCCCAACCTGGATCCGGCCGCCACCATGCTGGGGGCCGGCCAATGGCGCTGGCTGGAGGCGCAGCTGCGGCGGCCGGCCCGGGTGCGCCTGATCGGGTCCAGCGTCCCCTATGCCGCCGGCCACCGGGGCTATGAGGCGTGGACCAACTTCCCGCTGGAGCGTCAGCGCCTGGCCGACCTGGTCGCCCGCACCGGCGCCGGCGGCGTCATCTTCCTGAGCGGGGAGATCCATTATGGCGAGATCAGCGTCCTGACGCGGAACACGCCCTATCCCCTGTACGACGTCACCAGCAGCGGCCTGACCCACTATTGGCCCCTGCCAGGCCCCAACGCGAACCGTTTGCCCACCGGCACCGTGACCCAGCGCAACTTCGGCATGATCCACATCCTGTGGGAGGCGCCGGAGCCCCAGGTGGTGATGGAGGTGCGGACCGCCGATGGCGGCCTCGGCATCCAGCACACGGTGGCGCTGGACAGCCTGCACACCTGAAACACGCCTTTGCTATCTCCCCAGAAAGAAGTTCATGACTGCGGTTCTGATCGACTGTGATCCCGGTATCGACGACGCCCTGGCCCTGGCCCTGGCGGTGGCCTCCCCCGAACTGGAGGTGCGCGCCGTGACCTGCGTGGCCGGCAACCGGCCGGTGGCCGTCACCGCCGTCAACGCCCGGCGCCTGCTGGACCTGTTCGGCCGGCCGGACATTCCCGTGTACGCCGGCGGCGCCCGGCCGTTGCTGTACCCGGAACCCCGGACCAACCTGGTGCATGGCGAGGATGGGCTGGGCGGCGTGGTCCTGGGCCGGGACGCGCGCCCGGTGGCGGCGGAGCACGCCGCCGACGCGCTGGCCCATCTGCTGCTGTCCCCGTCGGGCGCGGACCTGACCGTGGTGGCCATGGGGCCGCTGACCAACCTGGCCCTGGCGGAGATCCGCCACCCCGGCCTGCTGGCCCGGGCCCGGGGCATCCACATCATGGGCGGGGCCGTCCACTGCCCCGGCAACGTCACCCCGGCGGCGGAGTTCAATTTCTGGGCGGACCCGGCGGCGGCCCACGTGGTCATGACGGCGGGCGCCCGGCTGAATGTCTTCCCGCTGGACGTGACCGGCCAGGCGGCGATGACACCCGCCTGGCTGGCGGGGCTGGCGGCCCGGCCGGCGAAATCTGCCCGGGCGCTGGCCGCCATGCTGGCCGTGTACGGCGCGCAGGACCCCCTGCTGCACGACGCCTGCCCGGTGGCGGCCCTGCTGCGGCCCCGGTTGTTCAGCGGCGCGGCCGGACGGCTGGAAGTGGAGTGGCGGCCGGGGCCGGAGGAAGGCCGCAGCCGGCTGCACCCCGATGGAGAGGCCACCGCGATGATAAACACCGGCCTGGACACCGACGGCCTGCTGTCCCTGATGGCCGAGCGCCTGGCCAGCCTGCCATGAAGGGACCCGCCCTCGCCCTGCTGCTGACGGTGGCGCCGGTGACGGTCGCCCCCGCCGCGCGCGCGGCGGAAGGCGCGCCGCCACGCGTGGCCTTCTTTGTCAACGGCGCGCTGGGCGACAAGTCCTTCTTCGATTCCGCCGCCCGGGGCCTGCGCCAGGCCAAAGCCGACCTGCGCCTGTCGGCCCGCACCATCGAGGGCGGCTACGACCCCACGCGGTGGGAGAGCGGCCTGGTGGACCTGGCCGACAGCGGCGACTTCCCCATCATCATTACCGGCACCTACACCATGGGGCCGCTGGTGCAGAAGGTGGCGCCGGATTATCCGGAGGTCACCTTCATCCTGTTCGACGGCGTGGTCGACTACGTCCACTGCGCCTGCGGCAACGTCTATTCCATGCGCTTCCGCCAGAACGAGGGCGGCTATCTGGCCGGCGTGATGGCGGCGGGCCTGGCACAGGCCGGCGCGATACCCGGCGCCGCGCCGGATGCCGTGGGGTTGGTGGGCGCCATGCCCATACCCGTCATCAACGATTTCGCCGCTGGATACGCGGCCGGGGCGCGGGCTACCGCACCCGGCGTCACCATCCTGCGCCAATACGCCAATTCCTTCTCCGACCCCGCGACCGGCAAGGAGATCGCCAAGGCCCAGTACGGCCAGGGCGTCGGCGTCATCTTCCAGGTGGCGGGCGCCACCGGGCAGGGCGTCATCGAGGCGGCGGAGGAAGCCGGCCGCTACGTCATCGGCGTGGATTCCGACCAGGCCGCCCTCTATCGCGCCTCCAGCCCCCGCCGCGCCGCGCGCATCCTGACCTCGGTCATGAAAAACGTGGATGCCGCCATCGTGCGCGCCCTGCGGCTTCAGCGGCAGGGCCGGCTGCCTCTGGGCCGGACGGAATCCCTGGGGCTGAAGGAAGGCGCCATCGGCCTGGCGGACAACCCGGACGCGGCCCTGGCCATTCCCGCCGCCGTGCGCGCCGCCGTGGACGCCGCGCGCCAGGGCATCATCGACGGCACCCTGGCCGTGCCCACCGCCTTCCCGGGGGACCGGCCATGACCCCCGCCGAAGCCATCGCCCTGGACGCCGTGGAAAAGCGCTACCCCAACGGCACCCTGGCCAACAGCGGCGTCAGCTTCACCGTGGCGGCGGGCGAAATCCACGCCCTGGTGGGGGAGAACGGCGCCGGCAAATCCACGGTCATGAAGATGCTGTACGGACTGGAACAGCCGACGGCCGGCACCCTGCGCATCCATGGGCGGGAGGCGCGTTTCCGCCACCCGGGCGAGGCCATCGCCGCCGGGGTCGGCCTGGTGGCGCAGCACCTGAACCTGATGCCGTCGCTGACGGTGGCGGAGAACGTGGTGCTGGGGCATGAGCCGCGCAAACCCGGCGGCCGGCTGGACCGGGCGGCGGCGGAAGCCCGTGTCCTGGACCTGGCCCGGCAATCCGGCCTGGACGTGGATCCGGCCGCGACCGTCGCCAGCCTGCCGGTGGGGGTGCGCCAGCGGGTGGAAATCCTGAAGGTGCTGCACCGGGGCGCCAACATCCTGTTGCTGGACGAACCCACGGCGGTGCTGACCCCGCCGGAGGCGGCGGCCCTGTTCACCACCCTGCGCCAGTTGGCCGCCACCGGCCGCACCGTCCTGGTCATCACCCACAAGATGGATGAGGTGCGAACCTTGGCCGGCGGCGTGACCGTCCTGTGCCAGGGCCGCGTCACCGGCAGCGCCCGCATGGCCGATTTGGACCAGGGGACGTTGGCGCGCCTGATGGTGGGCCGGGACCTGCCGCCACCGCCGCCCCGCCGGCCGGCCGGCGCGCGCCCAGCACCCCGTGTCGTCGCCCGCGACCTGGGCTATGTCGACGGCGGGGGCACGATCCGGCTGCGGG
>NZ_BACU01000188.1 GCF_000333275.1 Azospirillum sp. B4
TGCCCCTGCGCCACGCCCCGAAGGCGGCGCTGGCGGAAGCGGCATAAATCAAAACGCCCGGGAGCAGCCGATCCCGGGCGTTCATCGTTCCAGCAACGTTCGGCGGCCTTACTTGGCCTTGGCCAGCGCTTCCTTCACCACCTGNTCAGCCAAGGGCGCCATGGCCACGTAACCGGCCTCGGTCGGGTGCACGCCGTCGGAGGCCAGGCCCGGCTTGAAGTCGCCCTTGCCGTCGCCCACCACGTCCTTGTAGTCGACGAACAGGGCGCCCACCTTCGCCGCGTACTCCTTCAGCCAGGCATTGTGGGCGGCGATCTTGGGCGCCGGGTCCAGGCCCTGATGCCACTTGAAGTCCATCGCCGGGGGAATGCCGGCCAGGATCACGGTGATGCCGTGCTTCTGGGCCAGTTCAACCATGCTCATGATGTTGTTCTTCAGCTGCTGCGGCGACACCGGCCCCCAGTTCTGGGCCAGGTCGTTCGTGCCAGCCATGATGTGCACGACCTTGGGATGCAGGTCGATGACGTCCTGGCGGAAGCGCAGCAGCATCTGGGCCGTGGTCTGGCCGCTGATGCCCCGGCCCACGCGGCCGGGCGTGAAGAAGCCGGGCGTCTTGTCCACCCACAGCTGGGTGATGCTGTCGCCCATGAACACCACCTGGACCGAACCCGGCTTCAGCTTCTCATTATCCGCGGCATAACGGTTGAGGTAGGCGAAGTCGTTATGCAGCCTGTCCTCTTCCTCCTGATGCCACTTGGCGATCTGCTCCGCACTGGGCGGCGTGTTGTCTTCGGCACGGGCCGGGACGCCCGCCATCAGGCCAGCCAGCACCAGGGCGGCGGCAAGGGTATGTTTCTTCATGGGTTTCCTCCCTCAAAACCTAAATTCATAAATCATCTTAAATTAATCGGCGCGTCAATGACCGGGACAAATCGCCCCGGCCGGGTCGGCCGCCAGGCGCACGGTGGCCAGCGATACCTTAAGGGTGCTGCCGGTGCCGAGCGCGAACGGCGTCGTCACCTTCGACAGGTCGGCGCCGGCCAGCTTGAAGCAGGACAGCTTGACCTTCAGGGTCTGCCATTGGCCCACGGGCGCCGCCTTCAGCACCGAGGTCAGGTCCAAGGCGCCGGGCGTGCCTGGGCCAGCGCCGCCCGAGCCGGAAGCCAGCCACACGGTACCGGCCGGCGCCTCATCCACGCGGTAATCAACCTGCAACGACAGGGCGCCGTTGGCCTGGCGCGTCAGGTCCAGCATGCTGCCGGTGACGGCGATCGCGGCCTCCCCCTTGCCGGTCCAGCTCAATTGCCGGCCGGCGCCCTGCACCCCACCGGCATCCACCGGCCTCAACGCCAGGGCGCCCGCCACCTCCGTCGCCGTGCCATCGCCTGGCACCGGCACGGTGGTCGTCCCCTGGCGCAGGACGAAGCTCCACGGCGCCGGGTTGCGGCCCTTCACGAAGTAAGTGTCGATATTGGCCGCCGACGCGTCCACCCCTGAGACCTCCAACAACTGCGGCACGATGGTGGCCTTGGCATCGGCGTAGCGCAGGCCGTAGCCATAGGGGAACAGCGGGTCATAGGGCAGCCGGTGGCGGTTCAGCGTCGCCTGCGCCGCGGTCTTGGGCCAGGAGTAGGACAGCCTGCCGGTGAAGTCATAGCGCGGCCGGCCCTGCGCGTCCCCCACCAGCACGTCGGCCAGGCCGCCTCCCTCCGAGCCCGGGAACCAGGCGGCGACGAAGGCGTCGGACGCGTTGATCTCCGGGTTAACCCACAACGGGCGACCGGACAGGAAGACGGAGACGACGGGGATGCCCTGGGCCTTCAGCTTCTTCAGCAGCGCCAAATCCTGCTTGTCGCCCGCCTGGAATTCCAGGCTGGGGATGTCGCCCTGGAATTCGGCGTAGGGCAACTCCCCGAACACCACCACGGCCACGTCCGGCTTGGTGGTGAAGTTGCCGTCGACGCTGAGGTCCACGGTGCCGCCGCCCGCCGTCACCGCCTGGCGGATGCCGTCGTACAGCGACGTGGCGCCGGGGAAGTCGCTGTTCTTGTTGCCAGTCCCCTGCCACGACAGGGTCCAGCCACCGGCCTGGCGGCTGATGTCGGCCGCCGCCTCCCCCACCACCAGAACGTGGGACTTGGCCTTCAGCGGCAGGATGCGGTCGTTGTTCTTCAGCAACACCAGGGACTTGCGCACCGCCTCGCGCGCCAGGGCACGGTGCTCGGCATTGCCCAGGACGCCGTCCTTCAGTTCGAACGGCCGCGCCGTTTCGAATAGGCCCAGCTTGGCCTTCACCCGCAGGATGCGGCGCACGGCGTCGTCAATACGCGCCATGGGGATGGCACCCGCCTTCACCTGGGCCACGGTGTTGGTGAACAGGGCCTTCCAGTCGTTGGGGGCCATGATCATGTCGATGCCGGCCAGGATGGCGGCGGGACAGGAATCGGCTGTACAGCCCGGCACCTGCCCGTGGCCGTTCCAGTCGCTGACGACGAAGCCGTCGAACCCCATGCGGCCCTTCAGCACATCGGTCAGCAGCGACTTGTTGCCGTGCATCTTGGCGCCCTGCCAACTGGAGAAGCTGGCCATCACCGTCATGACGCCGGCATTGACCGCCACCGGGTAGCCCGCGGCGTGAACACGGATCAGTTCCTCCTCGCTGACGTCCGCCTCCCCCTGGTCGATGCCGTTGGTGGTGCCGCCGTCCCCCAGGTAATGCTTGGCGGAGGCCGCGACATGGCCGTGCTGCAGCGCCTGGCCGGCGCCCGGCTGCCCCTGCAGGCCCAGCACGATCTCGCCCGCGTACTGGCGAACGATTTCCGGATCCTCGGAATACCCCTCATACGTACGGCCCCAGCGATGGTCCTGCGGCACCGCCAAGGTGGGACCGAAGGCCCAGTCGATCCCGGCCGCCGCCGTCTCTTGCGCCGTGGCGACACCGATGCGGCGCATCAACACCGGGTCATGGGCGGCCCCCAGGCCGACATTGTGGGGAAACAGCGTGGCGCCCACCACGTTGTTGTTCCCATGCACGGCGTCGATGCCGAACATGATGGGGATGGGCGTATGACCCGGCCGCACCGCCAGCGAAGCGGCGCGGAAAGCGCGCGCCGTCTCCGCCCAGCGTTCAGGACCGGCGCGGTCGTCGCCGCCGGAGGGCGCGCTGTCGCCGCCGGCGAGGATGGAGCCCAGCGGATAATCCGCCAGGTCCGCCGGGGTGACGGTGGAGATGTCGGCCTGGATCATTTGGCCGACCTTGTCCTCGAGGCTCATCCTGGACAGGAGGGCGGTCACGAAGGCTTCGGTCTTGGCGTCCACCAGGCCCTTGCTCTTGGCGGCCGGCCACAGCTCAGGGTGGGCGACGCCGCGGGCGCTGTCGGTCACGGTGGGGATTGCCTTTTGCGATGGGGCGGGGGTCTGCTGGGCGAAGGTCGCCATAGGCGCAAGCGCGGCCAGGAGCAAGGCCGGCGCCACGGACGCCAGGAGGGCCAAACGGTGCTTCATGGGTATTCCTCGATCTTTTCTTTTATCTTCTTGGGCCAGGGGTATGACCCGGGGTGCTGGCCGCCCCCGGCACGCCCGCCGCCGCCCACCCGGGCCTCCCAACGCCGGACAGGCATCCGCGTTCCGTATTCCGAACATTTCGAAACGCGAATTGGTGGGATGATAACGCTATCATCCCACCCCCGCAAGCAAGGCGCGCCTTGCCCCATGATACCGGTCACATTAGGATCGGAGCAACGGCGCCCTCGATCGCCGGGACGGAGGAGACGGTCGGCACTGTCGGGCACCGCCGGCACGACGCGACACAGGACAAGCGTGCGCGATAGCAAATTCCCCGTCTGACAAGGATGTTTGATCCACTGCTGGGAAGCCGTCTGTATGTCCACCCTGTCGCGCCGGCACATCCTGATGGCGGGAACCGCCGCCCTGATGACGGCCGGCCTGAACGCCCACCCGGCCCAAACCGCGGACGACGCCCCTACACCACCCCCGCCGCCGCTCCCGGCGGCGGAGCCGACGCAGACGCTGTGGTACACCCAACCGGCCGCGCAGTGGGTGGAGGCGCTGCCGGTGGGCAACGGCCGCCTGGGCGCCATGGCGTTCGGCGGCATCTCCATGGAACGGTTACAGCTGAACGAGGACACCTTCTACGCCGGCGCGCCCTATACCGACATCAACCCGGACGCAAAGGCCGCCCTGCCCGAGGTGCGCGATCTGATCTTCCAGGGGCGCTACACCGACGCGGAGGCGCTGGCCGCCACCAAGGTGATGGCGAAGCCCCTGAAACAGATGCCCTATCAGCCGCTGGGCGACGCCGTGCTGCTGTTCCAGAGCCTGGATACGGTCCGCGACTATCACCGCCGGCTGGACCTGGACACCGCCACCGCCACCACCCGCTTCACCACAGGAGGCGGCGCCTGGGCCTCCGTCCATACGCGCGAGGTGTTCGCCAGCGCGCCCGACCGGGTGATCGTCGCCCGCCTGTCCAGCAACCGCAAAGCCATGGTCAGCGCCACCCTGTCGCTGCTGACGCCGCAGAACGCCACCCTGGTGGCGGATGGACCGGACAGCCTGTTGCTGACGGGCGTCGGTCCCGGCCGCTTCGGCATCGAGGGACGGCTGACATTCGCCGTGCGGCTGAAGGTCATCGCCAGCGGCGGTGCCGTGCGGGCGGGCAGCGACGGCATCGTCATCGATCACGCGGACGAGGCCGTGGTGCTGATCACCGCCGCCACCGGCTACAGGCGTTATGACGACATCGGCGCCGATCCGGCCGCCCTGACGGCCGACACCCTGGCGCGGGCGGTGGCGAAGCCTTACGCCCGCCTGCTGGCCGACCATGTGGCGGAACACCAGCACCTGTACCGCCGCGTCACCATCGACCTGGGCGTCACGCCGGCGGCGGCCCTGCCCACGGATGAGCGCATCCGCGCCAATCCGGCGAAGGACGACCCGGCGCTGGCCGCGCTTTACTTCAACTATGGCCGCTACCTGCTGATCAGCAGTTCCCGCCCCGGCTGCCAGCCGGCCAACCTGCAGGGCATCTGGAACGAACAGGTGGATCCGCCCTGGGAGTCGAAATGGACCATCAATATCAACACCGAGATGAACTACTGGCCGGCGGAGCTGGTCGACCTGGGGGAGTGCGTGCAACCGCTGACCGCCATGCTGAAGGATCTGTCGCAGACCGGTGCCCGCGCGGCGCGGGACATGTATGGCGCCGGCGGCTGGATGGCCCATCACAACACCGACGTCTGGCGCGTGGTGGGGCCGCCCGACGGGCCCAAGTGGGGCCTATGGCCCATGGGTGGCGCCTGGCTGTGCCGCCACCTGTGGGACCACTACGACTATGGCCGCGACAAAGCCTACCTGGCGGAGGTCTACCCCATCCTGAAAGGGGCGACGCAGTTCTTCCTGGATACGCTGATGGTCCTGCCGGGCAGCGATTGGCTGGTCACCAACCCGTCGCTGTCGCCTGAGAATGAGCATCCCATGGGCACGACGCTGTGCGCCGGCCCAGCCATGGATCGCCAGATCCTGCGCGACCTGTTCGCCGACACGATCAAGGCGGCCGAAATCCTGGGCCGCGACGCCGGCTTTCGCGCCAAGGTGAAAGCCGCGCGCGACCGCCTGCCACCCGATCGCATCGGTTCCTCCGGTCAACTGCAGGAATGGCTGGAAGATTGGGACATGCGGGCGCCGGAGATCCACCACCGCCACGTCTCCCACCTTTACGCCGTCTACCCCAGCGACCAGATCACCCGCCGGGGCACGCCGGAACTGATGGCCGCCGCCCTCAGATCGCTGGAAATCCGGGGCGACAACGCCACCGGTTGGGGCATGGGCTGGCGCCTGAACCTATGGGCGCGGTTCGCGGACGGGGACCATGCGCACACCATCCTGACCCTGCTGCTGGGACCGGAACGCACCTATCCCAACCTGTTCGACGCCCACCCGCCCTTTCAGATCGACGGCAACTTCGGCGGCACCGCCGGCGTGGTGGAGATGCTGGTGCAGAGCATCGGCGACGGCATCGAGCTGCTGCCGGCCCTGCCCCGTGCCTGGCCGACGGGCCACCTGAATGGGGTGCGGGTGCGTGGCCAGGGCCGGCTGGATCTGGCATGGCGCGACGGCACGCTGGATCAAGCCACCTTGCGCAATTCGGGCAAGGAAGTGCGGCGCTGGCAGGTGCGCCTGGGTGAGACCGTGCTGGCGCTGACGGTGCCGGCCGGCGGCGAGAGGCGCCTGGCCCTCAAGAATGGCGAACTGAACCTCGCCTGAGGACCTGGCCACCATCCCACTCCTGACTCCTGCCTACCCTCACGCCGCGCGCAACTGGGCCAGGAAACTGTCCACTTGGGCGCGCAGGACGCCCGCCTCCGCCGACAGCTCGGTGGAGGAGGCTTCGACTTCCGCCGACTTGCGGGCTGTCTTGTCGGCGCGCTCATTAACGCCGAAGATGTTCTCGGTGATTTCCTCCGTGGCCCGTGCCGTCTCACCGACATTGCTGACGATGGCCTGGGTGGCGGCACCCTGCTCCTGCACGGCGGCGGCGATGATGGACGCGATCTCATCGATGCGGCGGATGGTGCCGCCGATGTCACTGATGGCTGACACCGCCTGGCCGCTGGCGCCCTGGATAGCCCCGACATGGGCCGCGATCTCGTCCGTCGCCTTGGCGGTTTGGGTCGCCAGGGCCTTCACTTCACTGGCCACCACGGCGAAGCCCTTGCCCGCCTCGCCGGCGCGGGCCGCCTCGATGGTGGCGTTCAGCGCCAGCAGGTTGGTCTGGCTGGCGATGTCGGTGATCAGCTTCACCACCTCCCCAATGCGGTTGGCCACCTCGGCCAGGCCATCGATGGTGCCGCGCGTGGCGTCCACCTGGGCCACCGCCTCCCGGGCGATGACGGCGGAGTTCTCCACCTGGCGGCTGATTTCACTGATGGAGGAGGACAGCTCTTCGCTGGCCGTGGCCACGGTGCGCACGTTGCCGGCGGACTGGCTGGCGGCGGCCGACACGGTGGTGGTCTGGCGCAGGCTTTCCTCCGCCGCCTCCCCCAGGTCGCGGGCCGTCAGTTGGATATCGGCGGCGGCCGTGGCCACCTTGTCCACCACGGCGCGCACCGTCGCCTCAAAGGTGTCGGCGGCGCGGGCCATCGCCGCCTTGCGCTGGGCCTCGGCCTCAGCCTTCAGCGTGGCCTGTTCCGCCGCCAGCGCATCGCCCTGGATCAGGCTTTCCTTGAACACTTCCACCGCGCGGGCCATGGCGCCGATCTCGTCTTTGCGGACGGTACCCGGAACATCCACCCGGCGCGCGCCACCGGCCATGGTCTCCATCACCATACGCAGCAGGTCAACCGGCCGGGTGATGGATCGCGCCGTGAGCGTGGACAGGAGCAGGGTCAGGGCGATGGCGATGCCGGCGAAGACCAGGCCGCCGGTCCGGCCCTTGGCCGAGGCGATATCGAAGGCCTTTTCCGCATCCTGGGACTGCGCCAGATTCAGCGCCGCCATCTTCTCCAGGTTTTGGGTCATGCGGTCCCGCGCCTCATCCACCTTGCCGTCCAGATCACGGATGGCGGGGGTCAGCACATCGCTCTTGTCAAGGGCGGGCAGCATCTGCTGCTCGAAAATGGCGATATACTCCGCCAGGCCCGCTTCGGCACCGTCCAGCGCCGCCTGCTCCTCCGGTAGATCGGCCACCGCGCGCAGGTCCTTGAACATGCTCTGGATGTCCGCCTTCTTGGCGGCCCAGTCCTTCCGCGTCTCAACCAGGTCGTGGTTGATCTCGGCATCCGCGACGATGGCATAAAGGTCGTTGCCCACCGACACGGCACGCACTGACTTGGCGGCCACACCGGCGGTCTCGGTCAAGGTCGCCTTGCTGTCCGCAAGCCAGGAAAGGGTCAGGGTGAAGACGCCGGCGATCAGCAGGATCATCACCGTGTTCGCGGCCGACGACAGGGTCAGTTTGCGCGCCAGTTTCATTGTGGGCCTCCGCCGGGTTCGGTCACGGAATTGAAGTCAGGGAATTAGAAGAGGACTCAAAAACGGACGGTGAAGCCGATGAAGGGGTTCACGTCGTCCGCCGCCTTGCTCAAGCCGATGTTCACGCCGCCATCGACGGAGAAATTGGGCGTGATCTGATAGGTCACGCCCAAATCCAAGGTCGCGATGGTGGCGGCGTCCGGCCCGGTCTGCCGCTCGCCATACAACTCGATATAACCGTCCAGCACCTCGCCCAGCGGGTGGCTGAGGCTGACGGAGAACGCGATGTCCGGATCGTAGCCGCCACCGATGGCGTTGCGGTTCATGGCCAGCGTGGTTTGTGTGCCCAATCCCCAATCACCGCCCAGCTTGATGGCGAAGGGCACGCCGATGCCCCCCTCCACCGCGCCATTGCCGAGGGCGTCGGCGGCGGTGGGCAGCTTCAGGAAGGGGATCAGCCCCAGGGCGGTCGTCCCTTCCCGGTCATTGCCCCACAGGTTGATCTTGGCGCGCACGGTCATGTCGGACCAGCCGTGCACCCGGGTATGGCCGCCGCCCCGTTCCGACAAACCCATGACGGTGTAGGCGGGGGTGATGATGTCCAATTCGGTATCATCCCAAATCCCGATGCGGATGTTGGGCGCCATGAAGATGGACTCGTGCTTGCGCGTGCCGTCGTCGTTATAGAAGTCACGGTTGTGGCTGACGATGTCCGTCTCGACCTGGACATGGCCGGGATCGATGGTGTAGGGACCGTCGGTCTTGTCCGGGCGATCAGGGGCGAATTCCCGCAGCTCCCCTTCCGCGGCGGATGCCGGCAAGGCGCCGGCCGCGGTCAAAAGGGCCACGGCCAGGACCCCGGTTCGTAAGCGAGAAATGCGCACAGCCAGCCCCGTCCTGTCGTCCGTGACAAATCGTCCCTGCGACAAGACGGTGCCGGAAATAGGTTTCCCGTTCGTTAATGGACCCGCGGCCAGATACTCAATGAAAGGTTAGGCTCCGCCCGGGGCCATGGCATGTCCCGCCCCGCCCCCGGCTTCCGCTGGCGGCAAATTCCACCAACCGCCCCCCAGGGCCTGGAACAGGGCGGCCGTGTCCATCAGGCGGGCGGCCTGCGCCTGCACCAGCGCCATTCGCGCTTGGGCCGCCCCCTGCTGGGCCGCCAGCATCGTGGCGGGCGCCACCGCGCCCAGCTCCAGTTGCCGCCGGGCCAGGGCCAGGCTATGGGCTGCCGCGGCGTCGGCCCGCTGGGCGGCAGCCAGGGCGTCGCCATCGTTTTTCAGTGCGGAGAGGGTGTCGGCCACGTTCTGAAAGGCCAGCACGACGGTGGATCGATACTGCGCCGCCGCCTGGTCCAGCGCCGCGCGCGCCGCCTTTTCCTTGTGCGCCAGGCTGAAGCCGTCGAACACCGGCTGGGTCAGGCTGGCGCCGAAATTCCAGAAGCCGTTGCCGGTGGCGAACAGGCTGTTCAGGGCCGAGGCGCTGGACCCCGTCGCTCCGCTGAGCGTCAGGTTGGGCAGGCGATTGGCGACGGCCACGCCAACGGTGGCGCTGGCCACATGAAGATTGGCGGCGGCAAGGCGAATGTCCGGCCGCTGTTCAACCAGGCGGGCCGACAGGCTGTACGGCAGGTCCACCGGCAGGGTCAGGCCCGACAACTGGAAGGTTTCAGGCGTGGGATCGGCCGGCATGCGGCCCAGCAGCGCGTTCAGCTGGTGGCGCTGCTGTTCCAGTTGCTTCTCCAGTGGGGACAGGCCCTGTTCCGCCTGGGCCAGCGCCGCCTCCCCCCCCGCCACGTCGGCGGCCGACACCTGGCCCAGGTCACGCTGGCGGCGCAGGATGGCCAGCGCCTTGCCGGCGTCGGCGATGATGGATCGGGTGGCGGCGATCTGGCCGCGCAGGCTGGCCTCCGTCACCGCCGCCACCACCACGTTGGATGTCAGGGTCAGGTACGTCGCCTCCACCTGGAAGCGCTGCCCCTCCGTGGTGGCGTCCAGCGCTTCCTGCCCCCGCCGGGTGCCGCCCCACAGGTCGGGGCTGTAGGACACCGACAGCTGCGGCGTGAACAGGTTCAGCTGCGGCGCGTTATTGGCCGCCGTGGGCGCCACGGTGCCGGTGGGGTCCTTTTGCCGCGTGGCCTGGAAGCTGGCGGTGACGGAGGGGAAGAATGACCCGGCGTTGGCGTACGCGTTCTCCCGCGCCACACGCAGGGCCGCCTGCGCCGCCGCCACGTCGGCGTTGTGGGCCATGGCCTCACGCACCAGCCCGTCCAGCGCCGGCGACTTGAACAGGGTCCACCAGTCTGCCGGAATGTCGCGGCCGGCCAGCAGGCTCTGGTCCGGCAGCTTGGGCGGCGGGGCCAGCGCCTCCTTGGGTGGGGCGGCCGGTGTTTGGTAGTCCGGACCGACCGCGCAGGCCGCGAGCAACAGAGCGGGAATTAAAGGAAGGACGCGGCGCATCATCATTCTCCCTCCGCCACGGGCACCGGCAGCGCGGTGCGGCTGGAGAACAGGCTGATCAGCACCGGCAGCACCACCAGGATCAGAACGGGCGCCAGCAGAATGCCGCCCACCACCACCATGGCCAGCGGCCGCTGCACCTGGGAGCCGATGCCATGCGACAGGGCCGCCGGCAGCAGGCCGACGCACGCCGCGATGCAGGTCATCATGACGGGACGCAGCCGCGTTTCCGCCGCCTTCACCAGCGCCGACGCCCGTTCCATCCCCGCATGGACCAACTGGTTGAAGTAGGAGATGACGATGATCCCCTCCATCACCGAGATGCCGAACAGGCCGATGAAGCCGATGGCGGCGGAGATCGAGAAGGGCGTGCCGGTGACGGCCAGGATGAAGATGCCGCCGATCAAGGCCATGGGCATGACGCTGGCCGCCAGCAGCGTGTCGGTCATGGAAGCGAAGTTGAGGTACAGCAACACGCAGATCAGCGCCAGGCTGACCGGGACGGCCACCGCCAGGCGGCGCACCGCGTCCTGCAGGTTGCCGAACTCCCCCACCCATTCCAGGCGATAACCGCCGGGCAACCGCACCTGCTCCGCCACCTTCTGCTGCGCCTCCAATACCGCGCTGCCCAGGTCGCGGCCGCGCACGCTGAACTTGATGGGGATGTAGCGCCCCTGCCCCTCGCGGTAGATGAAGGACGCGCCCGAGACCATGCGGATGTCGGCCACGTCGGCCAGGGGGATAGGGGCAGTACCAGCGCCCAAAGCCGTGGTGCCCACAGTGATATGGCGGATGGCGTCCAGGCTGCCGCGATCCTCGGGCGACAGACGCACCATGATGGGAAAGTTGCGGTCGCTGCCGTCCTCATACAGGTTGCCGGCCGCCTGGCCGCCGATGGCGGCCTGGACGACGGCGTTGACGTCCCCGGTCGACAGGCCGTAACGGGCGGCCCTGGCACGGTCCACCGTGATCTTGATGGTCGGCTGGCCCAGGGATTTGAAGACGCCCAGGTCGGTGACACCGGGCACCGTGGCCATGACGCGACTGATCTGGTTAGCCGTTTTCTCCAGCGTTTCCAGGTCGTTGCCGAACAGCTTGACCGAGTTCTCGCCCTTAACGCCGCTGGCCGCCTCCTCCACGTTGTCCTCGATATATTGGGAGAAATTGAACTCGATGCCGGGGAAGCGCTCGCTCAGCTTCGCCTCGATGTCGCGGGTCAGGCGCTCCTTGTCCCAGCCCTCGGGCCAGTTGTCGAAGGGCTTCAGCGGCACGAAGAACTCGGCATTGAAGAAGCCGGTGGCGTCGGTGCCGTCATCGGGGCGCCCGTGCTGGGAGATGACGGTCTCCACCTCCGGATAGTCCTTGATGATACGGCGGATGCCGTCCACCGCCTCCGTCCCCGCCTCCAGCGAGATGGACAGGGGCAGGTTGGCGCGGATCCAGAGGTTGCCCTCCTCCAGGTGTGGCAGGAATTCCATGCCCATGAAGCAGGTGCAGACGATGGCCAGCAGCATCAGCGCACTGGCCACGGCCAGCACCAGGCGCCGGTTGGCCAGCGCCATTCGCAACAGGGGAGGGTAAAGGCGGTGCAGCACCCGCACCACCACCGTGTCACGCTCCCGCACCTGCTCCGGCAACAGGATGGCGCTCAAGGCGGGGGAGATGGTGAAGGTGGCGATCAGGCCGCCGGCGATGGCGTAGGCGTAGGTCTTGGCCATGGGGCCGAAGATGTGCCCCTCCACCCCCGACAGGGTGAACAGGGGCACGAAGCCGGCGATGATGATGGCGGCGGAGAAGAAGATGGCCCGGTTGACCTCGACGGCCGAATTGGCGATGACGCCGAACCGGCCCTTCAGGATCACGTCTTGCCGCACGCTGTGCAGGATGGACGATTTGGCGAACCGCTCCTTGGGCGCCTGCGCCAGGTGGCGGAAGATGTTCTCCACCATGATGACGGTGGCGTCCACGATCAGGCCGAAGTCGATGGCGCCCACCGACAGCAGGTTCGCGGACTCCCCGCGCAGGGTCATGATCAGGATGGCGAAGAACAAGGCGAAGGGCACCGTAGCGGCCACGATGACGGCGCTGCGCAGATCGCCCAGGAACAGCCACTGCACGAAGAAGATCAGGACGATGCCCATGACCATATTGTGCATCACGGTATGGGTGGTCAGGTCGATCAGGTCCGACCGGTCGTATATGGTCTTGAGGTACACGCCCGGCGGCAGGATGCCAGACGTGTTGATCTTCTCCATCTCCGCCTTGGCGGCCAGGATGGTGGGCTTGCTCTCAGCCCCCCGGCGCATCAGCACGATGCCCTGGACGATGTCGTCCTGGTCGTCGCGGCCGGCGATGCCCAGGCGCGGCTGGCTGCCCACGGTGACGGTGGCGACGTCGCCCACCAGCACCGGCGTGCCGCCGTTGGCGGCCAGCATGGTGCCGCGGATGTCGTCGGCGGAATGGATCAGGCCGACGCCCCGCACCACCATGGCCTGGTCACCGATGTTCACCGTCTGGCCGCCGACATTGATGTTGGCGTTGTTCAGGGCCTGCAGCACGCCGGGTATGGTCAGGCCATGGGCGGTCAGCTTGCGCTGGTCCACCGTCACCTCATAGGCCTTGGTCTTGCCGCCCCACCCGGACACGTCGATGACGCCCGGCACCGCCTTGAACCGGCGCTGCAACACCCAGTCCTGCAGGGTCTTGAGGTCGGTGACGGAATAGCCCGGCGGCCCCACCACCTGATAGCGCAGGATTTCACCAATGGGGCTTTCCGGCGAAATGGCCGGCTGTACGCCCGACGGCAGGTTGGACAGCTGCGACAGCTGGTTGGTCACCCGCTGCACCGCCTCGTCATAGGTGAAATCGTAGGTGAACTGGATCTTGATGTCCGACAGCCCGAACAGCGAGACGGAGCGGATGGCCGTGACATGGGGGATACCGGCCATCTGCACCTCGATGGGCACGGTGATGTAGCGCTCGATCTCCTCCGCCGACTGGCCGCTGTTCTGGGTCACGATCTCCACCATGGGCGGGACCGGATCGGGATAGGCCTCGATGTTCAGGCGCAGGAAGGCGCCCACACCCACAACCAGCAGGACGGCCAACGCCGCCAGCATCAGCACGCGCTGGCGCAGCGCGAAAATGACGACCTTGTTCATGATCTCAGTCGCCCTGCGCCGCGCGGTCGATGAACAGCGCGCCCTTGGTCACCACGGTGTCCCCGGGCTTCAGGCCGTCCAACACCTCCACCAGGCCATCCTGCTGCCGTCCGAGAGTGACAAGGCGCAGGGCCAGGGCGTGGTGGGCGGCGTCGGCCACCCAGACGCGGGATACGTCGCCCTCATGGATCACCGCCCGCTCCGGCACGGCCAGGACCGGGGCGGGTGGTGCGATGGCCAGGCGCACGGTCGCCATCATCTCCGGCTTCAGGGCACCATCGGCGTTGTCCAGGGTGACGCGCACCGCCAGCCGCCGGGTCGTGGGATCAATGGCCGGGGCGACCGCCGTCACCCGGCCCCGGAACACCCGGGCGGGGTATGCGGGCACGCGCACCTCGACCTCCTGCCCCACCGCCACCGCCGGGGCGTCCGCCTCGCGCACATTGGCCAACAGCCAGACGGTGGACAGGTCGGCCAGGGTGAACACCACGGCACCTCCGTTGGCCGCGCCGTTGACGTATTGGCCCGGTGACACCTGGCGCTGCGTCACGGTACCGGCGATGGGCGCGCGCACGACCGTGGGCGCCAGGGACGCCGTATCCCGGCCCAGCGCCGCGATCTCCCGCGGCGTGCGGCCCAGCACCCGCAGGCGGTCGCGCACGGCGGCCAAGGCGGCCTGGGCCGTGCGCGCCGCCGTCTCCGCCGCCACCAGGTCCACCTGGGCCTGCTGCCAGTCCTTCAGGGCGCCGCCATCGGCCTGATACAGGTCGCGCTGGCGCTGCTCCGTGGTGCGGGCCTGGCGCAGTTGCGCATCGGCCGCCACGGCGGCGGAAAGGGCGGCGGCCAGGTCGCTGCGCCCCTGCGCCATGTCGGTGGCATCCACCGTCATCAGCACGGCGTCCTTGGCCACATGGTCGCCGACATGCACGGCCACCGCATCAACCCGCCCGGAAACGGGGGAATAGACTTGGGTCGTAGTCTCATCATGGGCGGTCACGCGGCCATCGGTGTGGATATGGTTTGGAAAGAATGGTTGGCCACGACATCCGTGCCCAGCGTCGCCCCCTGGCCGGGCGTCACCTGGAAGGTACCGGGCGCCGCGGCCTGCGGCGCCGGGGGCGGCTGGGGCGCATCACTCTCACGGATCACGATCATTCCCCCCACCGCGAGCAAAAGCAGGGCGGCGCCCAGCCATTGAAGCCTGCGGCCGGGACCGGGAAGATAGCGGTAAGGACGCACCCTGAAACACTCCACCTGCCATTCGGCGCACCCATCGGAAAAGGCTAAATGACCGCGTCGCAATGACGCATCCCGTACGATGCACCGCAGAAACCAAGGAAACGCGGGCATCGCACCTTTGATTGGGCGCGGCAATGGGCCATTTCAGCGCAGGCGGGCGCGCATTTATTGGGGCAATCACCAGAATTTATGACGATGGAAATCCAGCGACGGGGTTTTGATTATGAGTGCTGGTTCGCTGCGGCGCGAACCCGGCGGTTTTCCTTGATGCCCGTGACCGCGACGGCACCGCCGATCGGCTTCCGCCCAGTGACGGAATGCCATCCGCCCGCAGGCTGGGCCATTTGACGCAGGGCATAGAACCAACGGCCAAGGGTGGCGCCAGGGGGGCCTTTCCACCGCCTTTGGTCATGACCGGGTTCGGGGGCCCCCCATCCGCCATCCTGAACGTCGCGAAGCGGCGGATAGGCATTCCGGCGCGCGCCCTAGCGCTTTGGCCCGTCCGCCCGTTGCCGGCGCAACCAACCCCACTAATTCCCGATTTGTTGCCAGGGGAAAGGCATCCCGCCCTTTCCGAACGGATCATCCAATGCGCTGGAGGTCGGTCGTGATGAACGCGTTGAACAATCTTCTGTCTGTGACCGTCGTCCTGCTGCTGCTGGTCCCCCTGACCGATCTGGCGATGCAATTGCTGCCCCCCGTCATCGGCGCGCTGCCGCCGCTGCTGGTGGGCCTGGTGTTCTTCGCCTTCCTGGGCCAGGTGATGGCGGCCGCCATTCGCCGCGCGCGCCTGGCCCGGCCACATTCCGGTTCCAGAGCCTGAGCTTAAGCCTAAGAAGGACCCCACCCATGAACGCTTCACTCCGCAACATTCTCTATGCCATCCTCAGCCTGCTGCTGATCATCATGCTGGTGGATCTGGCGGTGACGCTGTTGCCCCCGGTCCTGGCCGAGGTGCTGCGCCTGATCGTCGGCATCGGCGTGTTCCTGTTCCTGCTGCAGTTCCTGCTGGGATTGTTCCGCAGAACGCCATAGGAACACCGAATACCCCGCCGCTCATTCCATCCGTTCCCTTTTGGCCATCCGTTCCCTTTTGGCCATCCGTTCCCCTTATGGCCATCCGTTCCCCTTTTGGACCCATTTCTCCCTTGACGGCGCCGGCTTCGTCCTACACTCCATAAGGGCGCACCGCATGGGGAGATGCACGCGATGGGTAAGGGTCTTTGGAATGGTGTCCTGGGCAACTGCGCCTTGGGCCTGGCGTTGGCCATCTGCCTGGCCGCCGGCCCCGCCCTGGCCGCCGACGCCTCGGTTCCGGCCGACAAGCAGTCGCCCGGCCGCCACACCTACATGTTCGTGCTGAGTTGGGAGCCGGAGTTCTGCTTCCTGCATGGCGACGGCCATCCCGAATGCGCCGCCGGCGACCGGGCCAGCAGCTTCGGCGCCAACCATCCCACGCTGCACGGCCTGTGGCCGCAGTGGAGCAGCGCCTGCTCCCTCTCCGCCAAGGACAACGATCCCGCCTGGAAGGATCGGGTGCTGCCGCCCCTGTCATCGGCCGTCCAATCCACCCTGGCGCAGGTCATGCCCGGCATCGCGTCCGGCCTGACGTTGCATGAATGGCAGAAGCATGGCTATTGCAGCGGCCTGACCGCCGACCAGTACTATGCCCAGGCCGGCGACATGGTTAAGAAGCTGGGCGACAGCAAGGCCGGGACCCTTCTGGCCAACGCCACGGGCAAGGGCGTCACCCGCAAGGCGCTGTGCGACGCCCTTGCCGCTGACTTCGGGGAGGCCGCGCGCCAGTCCGCCGTGCTGGGCACGGGCAAGGCCGCCTTCCTGACGCAGATCACCTTCACCCTGAAGGCGGCCGACGACGGCACCACCGCGCTGGACGCCGCCCACCTGGCCGAGGCCCCCGCCGACCAGGCCGGCCGCTGCGACAAGGGCAACCCGGATGAGACGCTGAAGCTGGCGGCGTTCAAGTGATCACCCCGATCCCATGACTGACGGATAATGGATAGGGGACCCTATGGTGGACGCCGTACCCTTCGACTATGCATCGCGGCAGGCGCCCCTGATCGTTGTCGAGGGACGGCTTGGCGAACAATCGACGAAGGGGCGGATTGTCGTCGATACCGGCGCGACCGCCCCCTTCCCTATATTCCTGAGCGTATCCCGGGCCCAGGGACTGCACCTTCCGCTGTCCGGCGACATCACGCCGGACAGCTCGACGGCCATCGGCGGCGGAGCGCAAACTTACCGGGAAGGGGAGCTGTCCGCGTTTTCGATCGGCCCCATCAAGCTGGAGCACGCCAAGGTCGCGGTGTTGCCGATGATCGACGCCATGACGCAGCAGGTGGGCCCCCCCGTCGACGCCATCGTCGGCTACCAGTTCCTGCGCGGCCACCGTTTTTCCATAGACTATTCCGCCCGCCAAATCGATTTCGCGGCACCGGCGGGGCGTGACGCCGACGCCCTTTCCTTCAGTCTCGGCCAAAGGAAGCCCCTGATCCTCGTCGAGACGACGGTGAACGGCGCCGGCCCCTTCATCTTTGAAATCGACACCGGTGCGACCGTCACGACCCTTTCTCCGGATGTCGCGGAGCGTACCGGGGTTGCCATCACGGGGGAAGGGACGCTTGGCGGGGCTGGCGGGACGGTGGCGATCCGACGCGGTGATGCGCGCGTCGCCCTTGGTCCCGTGGGTTACAGCCTGAGGAATGTCAGCATCTCCGACCACCTCTCCGCCATCAGTTCGGCGGCCGGATCGAAGGTCGACGGTATTCTGGGACTGGACTTCCTGTATCGCACCAAGCTCACCATCGATTATCCGGCCAGCAAGGTGTGGATCGTCGAGACTTCCCCGCCCGGCACACCGTAGCGCCACCGCCCGGCTGGGGCGGTCATCCAGTAAAAAAGCGGCGCCCGCGAGGACGCCGCCTTTCTTCGTTCCGCCACCGAAACAGCCCTTACGACACAATGGGCGGCAGCGGCTGCGGGCCGGCGGCCTGTTCGATGACGTGGCCGACCTTCAGGACGGTGGCCTCGTCGAACGGACGGCCCAGCACCTGCAGGCCCAAGGGCAGGCCCTCGCCGCTCAGGCCCGCCGGCACGGACAATCCTGGCAGGCCCGCCAGGTTGGCCGGCACGGTGAAGACGTCGTTCAGGTACATGGCGATGGGATCGTCCATCTTCTCGCCGATGCCGAAGGCGGCCGACGGGGCGGTGGGCGTCAGAATGACATCGCACTGCTCGTACGCCTTGGTGAAATCCTCGGCGATGCGGGCCCGCACCTTCTGCGCCTTCAGGTAATAGGCGTCGTAGTAGCCGGCCGACAGCACGTAGGTGCCGATCATGATACGGCGCTTCACCTCGGCACCGAAGCCTTCGGCGCGGGTGTTCTCATACATCTCCTTCAGGTCCTTGCCCTCGACGCGCAGGCCGAAGCGCACGCCGTCATAGCGGGCCAGGTTGGAGGAGGCCTCGGCCGGGGCGACGATGTAGTAGGCCGGCAGGGCGTACTTGGTGTGCGGCAGGCTGATCTCCACCGGCGTGGCGCCGGCGGCCTTCAGCCACTCAATACCCTGCTGCCACAGCTTCTCGATCTCCGCCGGCATGCCGTCGACACGGTATTCCTTGGGAATGCCCACGCGCAGGCCACGGATGTCGCCGGTCAGGGCCGCCGCGTAGTCCGGCACCGGCAGATCGATGGAGGTGCTGTCCTTGGGATCGTAGCCGGCCATGGAGCGCAGCATGAGCGCCGCGTCCTTCACCGTGCGGGTCATGGGTCCCGCCTGATCCAGGGACGAGGCGAAGGCGACAATGCCCCAGCGCGAGCAGCGGCCATACGTCGGCTTGATACCGACGATGCCGACGAAGCTGGCCGGCTGGCGGATCGACCCGCCGGTGTCGGTACCGGTGGCGCCCAGCGCCAGGCGTGCCGCCACGGCGGCGGCGGAACCGCCCGAGGAGCCGCCGGGCACCAGCTTGCGGGTGAAGTTGCCGGCTTCGTCCTTGGGCGACCACGGGCTGATCACCGGGCCGTAGTGGCTGGTGATGTTGGCCGAGCCCATGGCGAATTCGTCCAGGTTCAGCTTGCCCAGCATGACGGCGCCATCGCGGAACAGCTGGCTGGTCACCGTGCTTTCATACGGCGGGACGAAGCCGTCCAGGATGTGGCTGGCGGCCGTCGTCTGCACACCCTCGGTGCAGAACAGGTCCTTGATGCCCAGGGGCAGGCCGTCCAGGGCCCGCTGCTCGCCCTTGGCGTAGCGGGCGTCGGAGTCCGCCGCCTGCTTCAGCGCCACGTCCGGCGTCTCGACGATGAAGGCGTTCAGTTCCTTGGCCGCCGCCATGGCGTCCAGGTGGGCCTGCGTCAGCTCGACGGCCGTGAACTCCTTGGCGGCCAGGCCGGCCAGGGCGTCGGCCATGGTCAGGTGGGTCAGCTTCGTCATCACTCGACAACCTTGGGCACGGAAAAGAAATTCTCGGTGGCGTCGGTGGCGTTGGCGACCACCTTTTCCGGATAACCGCCATCGGTCACGGCGTCGGGGCGGCGGCGCAGGTTGGCCGCGACCACGCTGGTCATCGGTTCCACGTTTTGGGTGTCCACCTCGCCCAACATTTCCACCCAGTGCATGATGGTGTTGAGTTCGCCGGCCAGTTGCTCCAGATCGGAGTCCGGGACCTTGATGCGGGCGAGATGCGCGATCTTCGCCACGGTGGCCTTGTCGAGCGACATGGTGCTAAGTCTCTCCTTCGGAATAAGGAGCCACGGGGGCGATGGCAGGCGGCGTGTCGGATGCCGCCGGCCCCCGGGCGGCGCGGAAGGTAACACCCGGTATGGCGATCCGCAACATCAGGGACCTCAAGGCCCACTTGCCCCCCGGCGGGCGGCTGATGGGCCTGGATTTGGGCTCCAAAACCATAGGCATGGCCATCTCCGATCCCGGCCTGACGGTGGCGTCCCCCGTGGGCACCATCACGCGGCGCAAGTTCACGACCGACGTGCAGGACCTGGCCAAGGAACTGCGCGGCCGCAACGTCGCCGGCTTCGTCATCGGCCTGCCGCGCAACATGGACGGCAGCGACGGGCCGGCCGCCCAGTCCGCCCGCAGCTTCGCCCAGAACCTGATCGAACAGCCCCACCTGCTGGGCGGCCTGGTACCGGAAATCGCCTTCTGGGATGAGCGCCTGTCCACCTCCGCCGTCAGCCGCATGATGATCGAGTGGGACATGACCCGCAAACGCCGGGATGAGGTGGTCGACCGCATGGCGGCGGCCTACATCCTTCAGGGCGCCCTGGATTTCATGGCGGCCGAGGCCGCGCGCGCCGCCCTGGCCGCCCGCGACGCGGCGGGGGATGATGACGATCGCGATCTGGACGATTGATCCAGACGACTGCCTTACCGGGGTGATTGCGCGGGCATGCTTCAGGTCCTGACGGCGCTGGCGCCCACCTTCCTGCTGATCGCCATCGGCTTCGGGCTGAAGCATTTCCGCCTGATCGACGCCGCCTTCTGGGGGGCGGCGGAACGCCTGATCTATTACCTGCTGTTTCCGGCCCTGCTGATCGACGGCACCGCCCGCACCGACCTGTCGGGCCTGGACATCCGGGCCATGGCCGGCGCCCTGGTGGGCGGCATCCTGCTTTTGGCCGTGGTGGTGCAGCTGACCTGCCGCCGCCTATCGGGCAGCGACCCGGCCTACACCTCCGTCTTCCAGGGGGCGGTGCGGGTCAACACCTATGTCGCCATGGCCCTGGGGTCCGCCCTGTACGGCACCCACGGCACGGCGATGATGGCGCTGGCCGTGCTGTTCTGCATGCCGACGGTCAACGTGCTGAGCATTCTGGTGATGCGGCGTCATGGTGACGTGCCGGCCGGTGTCAGCCGGCATCCGCTGCGCACCCTGTGGCAGATCATCAGCAACCCCCTGGTCTGTTCCGTCATCGTGGGTGCCACCCTGAACCTGACCGGCATCCGCCAGATCCCGGTGGTGTCCCCGGTGATGAACGTCCTGGGCCAGGCCAGCCTGCCCTTGGGGCTCCTGGCGGTGGGCGCTGGCCTGGGCTTCGCCGCCATCCGGGGTGCGAAACTGGCCGTGGCGCTCAGCAGCGTGGCCCGCCTGGCAGCCCTTCCCCTGATCACCGCCCTACTGGCCAAGGTGCTGGGAGTGCGGGGCGACGCCTATGTCGCCGTGGTGCTCTACAACGCGCTGCCGACCTCCGTCAGCGCCTATGTCCTGGCCCGGCAGATGGGCGGTGACGCCCCGCTGATGGCCGGAATCATCACCTTCCAGACCCTGGCGGCGGCCATCACCCTGCCCATCGTTCTGGCCATCCTGACGGCCTGAAACGATTTCGGCGGCGCAGGGGTTTCCTACGCCGCCGATCGTCACGTCAAAAAGCCAAACGCGTCAGTGCCCAAACGCGTCAGTGCATGGACACCGCACGGGCCGCGCCACCCTTGGTGGCGGGCTTGCCCGACAGCAGATGCAGCCCGGTCAGCAGACCATAGCCGGCGATCATCAGATAGCAGACCACGGGAACGATGAGGGCCAGCACCAGGCTGGTCAGATCGGCGACCTTGCCGGTGATCATGGGCACCACGGCGCCACCGAAGATGGCCAGGCACAGCATGCCGGCACCCTGCGGCGTCTCCTCATCCAGGCCTTCGATGGCGATGGTGAAGATGGTGGGGAACATGATGGAGTTGCACAGGCCCACCGAGAGGATGGTGACCATCGCCATCGTGCCGCTGCTGGCCATGGACAGGCTGACCAGCAAGGCGGCAGCCAGCGAGCACACCATCAGCACGATGCCCGGGCGGGCGAAGCGCAGCACGACGGAACCGATGAAGCGGCCGACCATGGCGCCGCCCCAGTACAGGCTGACCAGCACGGCGGCCTTGGACTCCGGCGTGTTCAGCACATCATGCAGGTGCATCAGGCCGGCGAACCAGGTGCCAAGATCCGACGCCGCATCCCGCGTGCGATCAAGGATCAGATAGTTGACCATGGCGCTGCCGATGGACACCTCCGCCCCGACATAGACGAAAATGGAGACGACGCCCAGGGCCAGTTGGCTGTGGCGCAGCACCTTCAGACTGAGGCCGCTGCCCGACTGCTGGTCGGTGGCGGCCCCTTCGCGCCCGCGCAGGAACCAGAACAGCACGGCCAGGACGATCAGCAAGGCCGCGATCATCAGGAAGGGCACGTGCACGCCGCGCGCGCTGGCGTCCCCATCCGCCGCCTTCGACAGGATGAAGACGGAACCGAGGATGGGGCCGATGGTGGTGCCGAAGGAATTGAAGGCCTGCGCCAGGTTCAGGCGGCTGGAGGCCGTTTCCGGCCGGCCCAGCAACGACATCAGAGGGTTGGCCGCCACCTGCAGCACGGTGATACCGCCCGCCATGACGAACAGCGCCAGCAGGAAGGCCGCGAACAGGCCCATGCTGGACGCCGGCACGAACAACAGGCAGCCCAGCGTCATGATGCTGAGGCCGGCGACGATGCCGCGCAGATAGCCCAGGCGCGCCAGCAGGGCGCCCGCCGGAACCGACACGACGAAGTAGGCCAGGAAGAAGGCGAACTGCACCAGCATCGCCTCGGTGTAGTTCAGCGAGAACTGCTCCTTCAGCTTGGGGATGACGGCGTCCACGATGGAGGTGGCGAAGCCCCAGGCGAAGAACAGCATGACGACGATGGGGGCAAGCGACGTCATGGATTTATTGTGGGCGGATGCGGTCGACATCGATCGTTCGTCCAGTAGATATGATAAGTCCAGGCCCGAGGGGTTTGACACCCGCCGGGCCCGGGTTCAATGGGTATTACGACACATTCGTATTTTATTGCGTTGCGAAATGAAATTTTTCGCAACGCAGCATAATCATTTCGAGGCTGTACTGGGCTTATGCTCGGCCACCTTTTCCACCAGATCCAGGCGCGCCTTCAGGGGATCGTCCTCCAGCACCGGACCTTGGGCGCCGAACTCCATCAGGCGCTCATCCTGGCCGGCCTTGAACGGCGTCCAGGCGGGCAGGCCCTTGGGTTCCGGCTTGCCGGTCTTGGCGAAGGCCACCCAGTAGGCGTGGGCCGCCTTGGCCGCCGCCGCGTCCGCCGGCGTCAGGGCGTCACCGTAGCGGGCCTTCACCGTGTCGAAGACGAAGGGGATTTCGGTGGCGTGCGGCGTGCCCCACCATTCCTTGCGCATGCTTTCCGCCACATAGGAATAGCGGAAGAGGTAGACGGGCGATTTGTGGGCCGACAGCAGGCGCGCCGTCTCGCGGGCGGGTTCGATGAACATGGTGACACCGGCCACCCGGTGGCCGATCAGCTTCACCTCGCGCGTGCCGTCGGGATCGAACAGCTTCAGCGCCTCGTCACGATCGGCACCGAAAGGGGCCAGCACGCTGTCCAGCGTTCCACCGAAGAAGAAGCCGTCGGCCCCGGTGGCGCCCACCATCACCGGAACGTCCGCCCCGGCGGCCGCCGCGTAGGCGGTCACGGGCGCCGAATAGCGCACCACCGCGCCATCCACCATGGGGCCCGAGTATGTCGGCGTGTTCATGGTGGCCATGTTCAGGCCATCCACCACCGCGTCGGCCGGCAGGGCGCGCAAGGCGGCCAGGCCGGTCGCCCCCGTGTCGGTGATGCCATGCTGCGCGGCATAGGCCACGCCCGCCTTCTCGGCCGACGGGGCGTCGCCCTCCGCATGCAGGGGTGGCGTGGGCAGGATGCGTTCGCGTCCGGCGCCCGACTGGACGATGCCCCGGTTGAACAGCCCCTTGGCCATGGGGGAGGTCAGCAGGGTGTGGACGGAGATGCCTCCGGCGGACTCACCGAAGATGGTGACGTTGTCCGGATCGCCGCCGAAGGCGGTGATGTTGCGCTTCACCCATTGCAAGGCGGCCAGCTGGTCCAGATAGCCGTAGTTGCCCACCGGCCCCTGCCCCGCCTCCGCCACCAGGGCGGGGTGGGCGAAGAAGCCGAAGCGGCCGACACGGTAATTGAAGCTGACCAGCACCACGCCGTCGCGGGCGAAGGCGGAGCCATCATAGACGGCCGGGGAGCTGCCGCCATTCACGAAGCCACCGCCGTAGATCCACACCATCACCGGCCGCTTGGCGCCGGGCTTCGACGCGGTATCGGCCGGCGCCCAGACGTTGAGGTACAGGCAATCCTCCGCCGGGGCGACGCCCAGGGGGGCGGCGTCGCCCGGCAGGGGCTTCTGCATGCAATCGGCCCCATAGTCGGCACCGGAGCGCACGCCCGTCCAGGCGGCGGCCGGCTGCGGCGGGCGCCAGCGCAAGGGCCCCACCGGCGGGGCGGCGAAGGGGATGCCCTTGAAGGCGGCCACCCCGTCGCTGACCACGCCCGACACGCGCCCCTGTTTCAACTGCGCCACAGGCGCCTCCGCCGCGAAGGCCGGCATGGGCCCGGCCAACAGCAGCGCCACGGCCGCCATCCGCTTCAACATCTTGGACATCGCATTCCCCTTGAGTGACGGGGCGCCGCCGATCCCAGGAGTTCCCTGGGGCCGGCGGCGCCCGATGCTTCCAATACGGCTTATGGCTGGCGGGTGGAGGCGGTGACCGCCGCCCCGCCCTTGAGATCCAGGTCGGTGGCCGACGCGCCCACCGCCACCTGATAGTCGCCAGCCTTCACCTGCCAGGCATGGGCAGCCTCATCAAAGGTACCCAGCAGGCGGGTGTCGGCGGTCACGGTCACGCGCTTCTTCTCCCCCGGGGCCAGTGCCACCTTGGACCAGCCGATCAGGCGCTGGGTCTTGGTGCCGGCGGCGGAAGTCAGATAGACCTGCGGCACGTCCTGGCCGGCGCGCTTGCCGGTGTTCGTCACCTCGAAGCTGACGGTCAGGGTGTCGCCGCCCGTGACCTTCACGTCGCCATAGGTGAAATGGCTGTAGCTGAGGCCATAGCCGAAGGGAAACAGCGGCTTGGCCCCGGTTTTGGCGTAATGGCGATAGCCGACGTCGGCGCCTTCGCTGTAAGTGATTTCCGCCGGGCTGAACTCCGGCTTGTCGGCGCCGGGAATGTCCTTGTGCAGCAATTGGCTGTCGCTGGCGGGGAAGGTGATGGGCAGGCGGCCGGAGGGATTGGCGTCGCCGAACAGGATGTCGGCGATGGCCTCGCCACCCCGGCTGCCGGGATACCAAGCCTCCACCACGCCCGCCACCTTGTCCAGCCAGGGCATGTGCACGGGGCCGCCGGTCTCCAGCACCACGATGGTATTGGGGTTGGCGGCGGCCACGGCGGCCACCAGGGCGTCCTGGCCATTGGGCAGGCTGAGGTCAGGCGCGTCCGCCCCTTCGCTCATCCACTGGGTCACGAAGACGACGGCGATGTCGGTGGTCTTGGCCACGGCCGCCGCCTCCGCCGGGTAGGAGCCGTCGTTGAAGCGAACCTGCTTCTCACCCGCCTTGGCGCGGATGGCCTTCAGGGGCGCGGAGGCGTGATAGACCACGGTGCGGAAGGCGCCCATCATGCCATCGCCGCCCAGGGGAATGCTGACGCCGGGGCCGCCATCGGACACCACCTGGGACGAGCCGCCGCCGGAGATGACGCCGGCGTTGGCGAAGCCGCCGATGACGGCGATGGTCTTACCCTTGGTGGCCAAGGGCAACAGGTCGCCCTTGTTCTTCAGCAGGACGATGCCTTCCGTTCCCGCCGCCTTGGCCACCTGGGCGTGCGCCTCGAAATCGATGGGCGCCTTGGCCGCCGGATGGTCGAACAGGCCGGCCGCGAACATGGAGCGCAGGATGCGCCGCGTCATGTCGGACAGACGCTCCGCCGGCACGCTCTTGTCGGCGATGGCCGCCTTCAACGGCTCATTGAACCAGACCTTGCCTCCGGGACTTAGCATGACGTCGATCTGCTCCCCCGACTCCTGGTCCAGGCCATTCACCGCAGCCTGCACGCTGTGCACGGCACCCCAGTCGGACATGACCCAGCCGGGATAGGCCCAGTCGGTCTTGAGCACCTTGTTCAGCAGGAAGGGGTTGTCGCAGGCATAGGCGCCGTTGACCCTGTTGTAGGCGCACATGACGGAGCCGGGCTTGCCCTTCTCGATCGCCAGCTGGAAGGCCAGAAGGTCGCTTTCGCGCGCCGCCGCCTCCCCGATCTTGACGTCTATGGTCATGCGCTGGGTTTCCTGGTCGTTCACCGCGAAGTGCTTGATGGTGGAAACGACGTTCTGGTCCTGGATGCCGCGGATGGATTCACCCCCCAGCGTGCCGGACAGCAGCGGATCCTCCCCCAGATATTCGAAGTTGCGTCCATTGCGTGGATCGCGCGCCAGGTTGACGCCACCGGCCAGCAGGACGTTGAAACCCTTGGCGTGGGCCTCCCGTCCGATCATGGCGCCGCCCTTGTAGGCCATATCCGGGTTCCAGGTGGCGGCCAGTGACAGGCCGGAGGGCAAGGCGGGGGACGGATCGCCCGGCCGCACGTTCATGGGATTGGCCACGCCCAAGGCTGGCGTCCGTCTCCT
>NZ_BACU01000187.1 GCF_000333275.1 Azospirillum sp. B4
AATCCTCCTGCACACCACGGTATCGGCGCCATCGGGGATGACGCTGCCGGTGAACAGGCGCACGGCCTGGTCCGGCCCCACCGCGCCGGCGAAGGGCCGGCCGGCCGGCGCCTCGCCGATGCGGGCCAGCGTGACGGGCAGGGTGGCGATGTCGCCCCCGCGCACCGCCCAGCCGTCCATGGCGGAGACGGCGGCCGGCGGCTGCGTCACCCGCGCCACCACGTCGGCGGCCAGAACCCGGCCCATCGCCTCCCCCACCCCCACCATCTCCCCACCCAGGGGCTGGAAGGGGGCGAGGATGCGGGCCAGCGCTTCGTCAACGGGGATCATGGACGCCTTCAGGACCTAGCGGGCTCAAGGGGGGCGGCGCGATAGGGGCCGCTCTTGCCGCCGTCCTTGGCGATCAGGCGGATATCGGCGATGACCATGCCCTTATCCACCGCCTTGCACATATCATAAAGGGTCAGGGCGGCGACGCTGACGGCGGTCAGCGCTTCCATCTCCACGCCGGTGCGGCCCTTCAGCTTGGCCGTGGCCTCGATCTCCACCGCGTTCTGGTCGGGCAGGCAGGTCAGGTCCACCGTCACCTTGGTCAACGCCAGGGGGTGGCACAGGGGAATAAGGTCCGGCGTACGCTTGGCCGCCATGATGCCGGCCAGGCGCGCCACGCCCAGCACGTCGCCCTTGCCCATCTGGCCCGCCTGGATCAGGGTCAGCGTCTCCGCCTTCATCACCACGCGGCCCCGCGCGGTGGCCACACGCTCCGTCTCCGCCTTGTCGGAGACGTCGACCATCACCGCCCGGCCGGCGGCATCGAAATGGGTGAAGCCGCTATCCTCCGCCATGTCAGGCCGCCGTCTGGTCCAGGCCCAGCAGGGCGCGGGTGGCGGCGGCGACGTCGGCCTGGCGCATCAGGGACTCGCCCACCAGGAAGCGGCGGGCGCCGACGATCTCCATGCGCAGCAGGTCCTGGGGGCTGTAGAGGCCGCTCTCCGCCACCAGGTGGCGGCCGGGCGGCACCATGCCGGCCAGCATCTCGGTGGTGGCCAGGTCGATGGACAGGGTCTTGAGGTTGCGGTTGTTCACGCCCAGCAGACCGCCGGGCAGGGCCAGGGCCCGGCGCATCTCATCGGCGTCATGCACCTCGACCAGCACGTCCATGCCCCAGCCGGTGGCGGCCTCGTACAGCTCCAGCGCCTGGGCGTCGTCCAGCGCCGCCATGATCAGCAGGATGCAGTCGGCGCCCAGGGCGCGGGCCTCGGCCACCTGATAGGTGTCCAGCATGAAGTCCTTGCGCAGCACCGGCAGGTCGCAGGCGGCGCGGGCCGCCACCAGGTACGCGTCCGCCCCCTGGAAATAAGGCGCATCGGTCAATACGGACAGGCAGGCGGCACCGCCCGCCTGATACGCCCTGGCCAGGGCGGGGGGATCGAAGTCCTCCCGGATCAAGCCCTTGCTGGGGCTGGCCTTCTTGATCTCGGCGATCAGGGCGTACAGGCCGGCGTCCACCTTGGCCTGCAGGGCGCGGGCGAAGCCCCGGGTGGGGCCGGCATCGCGGGCGGCGCGCTCCACCTCCGCCCATGGGCGGGCGGCTTTGCAGGCGGCGATATGCTCACGCTTGTCGGCGCAAATCCGGGCCAGGACGTCTCCGTGAGAGGGGGCGGGGGCGTCGCTCATGCGCGGGTTCCTTCAGTCTCTTCCACCGCCGGGGGCGGCAGGGGGCAATGATGGGCCAGGGCCGCCAGCTTGGCGGCGGCGCGGCCGTCATCCAATGCCTGGGCCGCCTGGGCCACGCCGTCACGCAAGGTGGTGGCCTTGTCGGCGACAATCAAGGCGGCGGCCGCGTTGATCAACACAATGTCACGGTAGGCGCCCTTTTCTCCCGCCAGCACGGCGCGCAGGGCCCGGGCGTTCTCCACCGCGTCGCCACCCCGTATGTCCTGGGGCCGGGCGCGGGGCAATCCGGCGTCCTCCGGCGTCACCTGGAAGCGGCGGATGGCGCCGTGGCGCAGCTCCGCCACGTGGGTGGCGCCGGTGGTTGTGATCTCGTCCAGCCCGTCCTCGCCGCTGACCACCCAGGCGACCTCGGTGCCCAGGCGGTTCAGCACCTGGGCCAGCGGCTCCACCCAGCGCTCGGCGAACACGCCCATCAGCTGGCGCTTGGCCCCGGCCGGGTTGGACAGGGGGCCGGTCAGGTTGAAGATGGTGCGGGTGCCCAGCTCCACCCGCGTCGGTCCCACGTTGCGCATGGCGCCGTGGTGGCGGGTGGCCATCAGGAAGGTGATGCCGTCCTGCCAGAGGGCGGCGCGCACGGCCTCCAGTTCCGCCTCCACGTTCACCCCCAGCTGCCCCAGCACGTCGGCGGCGCCGGACTTGGAGGACAGGGCCCGGTTGCCGTGCTTGGCCACGGGCACGCCGCAGGCGGCCAGCACGAAGGCCACGGTGGTGGAGATGTTGTAGGTGCCGCTGGCGTCGCCGCCGGTGCCGCAGGTGTCGATGGTCCCCGGCGGACAGTCGATGCGGGCGGCGCGTCCGCGCAGCGCGCGCACCGCCCCGGTGATCTCATCCACCGTTTCGCCGCGCACGCGCAAGGCCATGAGGAAGCCCCCCATCTGCGACGGGGTCGCGTTGCCGGACATGATGATGTCGAAGGCGGCCAGGGCCTGATCCTCCGACAGGCGCTTGCCCTCGGCCACCCGGCCGAGCAGCGCCTTCATGTCACCGATGTCACCGCTCATGCCGCCAGGCCGGTCTTCTTGACGGCCTGGCGCGCCATGCCGGCCAAGTCCAGGAAGTTCGCCAGGATCTGGTGGCCATGGTCGGACGTGATGCTTTCCGGATGGAACTGCACCCCGTGGATGGGCAGGGTGCGATGGCGCAGCGTCATGATCATCCCCTCCTCGGCGCCAGTCAGCCAGGCGACCGACTCCAGCTCCGCCGGCAGGGTCTCGCGCTCCACGATCAGGGAGTGGTAGCGGGTGGCATTGAAGGGGGAAGGCAAGCCCTTCATGATGCCTTGGCCCTCGTGCGTGACCTGGCTGACCTTGCCATGCATGGGCACCGGCGCCCGGATGACGCGGCCGCCGAAGGCCTGGCCGATGGCCTGGTGGCCCAGGCAGACGCCGAACAGGGGGATGCGCTTTTCCGCGGCGGCGGCGATCAGCGGCAGGCAGATGCCGGCGCGGTCGGGATCGCACGGACCGGGGGAGAGGACGATGGCCTCCGGCTTCAGGGCCAGGGCCTCATCCACACTCAGGGCATTGTTGCGCCAAACGGCCACGTCGGCGCCCAGCTCGCCGATGTAATGCACGAGGTTGTAGGTGAAGCTATCGTAATTATCGATGAGCAGCAGCATGATCTGGGACCCGTTCGGGGAATTGGACATGGCCAAAGGCGGCTTACAGTAGTCCGGCCTGTGTTGGCAGGGCAACCGGATTGGGCGCGGATCCGATAAGCGGCATAAGCCGCCTAGGAGATTGCCAGTGTGCCGGCGCTGTAGCACTAGTGGGGAACCGGCCGGCGAAACGCGGCCGGTGCTTCTTCAAGGGACAGGCATGACCGTTTCCACCGCGTCCGTTCCCGCCACGTCCGTTCCCACCATGGGGGCCCGCTGATGCCCCGCCGCGTCACTCCCCCGCCGCCGCTGGGACGGCCCAGACAGGGCGGGTCGGGCCCAAAAGGCCCCAAGCGTGCACCCGCGCGCCGGCGCAAGGGGGCCCGGATCAGCCTGACCCGGGCGCAGTTGGCCGGTATCGTCGGCCTCACGGCCATCGTCGCCCTGCGGGCGCCTTGCGCTG
>NZ_BACU01000186.1 GCF_000333275.1 Azospirillum sp. B4
TTCCGTGTCGCGCGCCGGGTGAAGAAGGCCAACCCGGACATCCCCCTGATCCATTACGTGGCGCCCACCGTCTGGGCCTGGCGTCCGGGGCGGGCGGCCAAGATCGCCAAGTTCCTGGATCATCTGCTGGCCCTGCTGCCGTTCGAGCCGCCCTACTTCGAGAAAGTGGGGCTGGACTGCAGCTTCGTGGGCCACCCCATCGTGGAGAGTGGCGCCGACGCCGGCGATGCCGACCGCTTCCGCGCCACGCACAACCTGGAATCCGATACCCGGGTGGTCACCATCCTGCCCGGCAGCCGCCGCAGCGAGGTCACCAAGCTGCTGCCGGATTTCAAGGGCGCCCTGGATATCCTGGCGCCCCGCCTGCCGCGCGTGGTGGCGGCGGTGCCGACGGTGCCCGCCACCAAGGCCCTGGTTGAGGAGGCGGTGAAGTCCTGGCCCCTGCCGACCGTGATCCTGGAGGGCGACCAGGACAAGTACGACGCCTTCGCCGCCAGCGAAGCGGCCCTGGCGGCGTCCGGCACGGTGGCGTTGGAACTGGCGCTGGCGCGGTTGCCGGCCGTCATCGCCTATCGCATCCATTCCCTGACCTATCGCCTGTATCGCGGGCTGATCAAGGTGCGCTTCGTCAACCTGGTCAACATCATGCTGAACCGCATGCTGGTGCCTGAACTGCTGCAGGAGGATTGCCGGCCCTCGCGCCTGGCGGAGGCCCTGGGCCGTCTGCTGGACGATCCCGCCGCCCGCCAGGAGCAGATCGAGGGCGTGGCCGAGGTGGCCGCCTGGCTGGGCCAGGGCGACACCCCGCCCAGCCGCCGCGCGGCCGAGGTGGTCATGCGCGTCATCAACGCCCGCGAGCGCGAGGCGGAGCAGTCGGGGCTGGCCTGAATTATCCCCGGCGCGCCGCCCGGCGGGCGCCGGCCACGCACAGCACCACCACCAGGGCTGTGCCCAGCACCGCCGGGCCTACCGGTTCGCCCAACAACATCGCCGCCAGGCCGAAGCTGCAAAAAGGTTGCAGCAACTGGACCTGCCCCACCGCGGCGGTGCCCCCCAGGCTGAGGCCGTGGTACCAGAAGAAAAAGCCCAGCAGCATGCTGAACACCGTGACATAGGCCAGGGCGCCCCAGGCGGGCAGGGGCACGGCCCGCCAGTCGGCGGGGAAGGTGGCCCAGGCGAGGGGCGCCATCAGCGGCAGGGACAGGACCAGCGCCCAGCAGATCACCGGCCAGCCGCCCAGATGGCGCGACAGCCGGGCACCCTCGGCATAGGCCAAGCCACAGACGGCGATGGCCAGGATCATCAGGCCGTCGCCTGGCGCCAGGTGGAAGCCGCCCGCCAGGATGGCCGGCGCCAGCGCGTACGTGGCGATGGCAATGGCGCCGACGCAGGAGAATATCCAGAAGGGCGCACGCGGGCGGTCCCCGCCCCGCAACGCGCCGAAGACGGCGGTCGAGATCGGCAGCAGCCCGCTGAAGACGATGGCGTGGGTGCTGGGCATCCATCGCATGGCCAGCGCCGACAGCAGGGGGAAGCCGATCACCGCCCCCAGCGCCACCACCGCCAGGCCTGGCACGTCACGGGCCGACGGTCGGCGCGGGCGCGCCAAGGCCAACAACCCCAAGGCCACCACCCCCGCCAATGCCGCCCTGGCCAGGCTGAGGAAACTGGCGTCCAGTCCGTTCAGGCCGATCTTGGTCACCGGCAGGCTGCCGCTGAAAATGACCACGCCAATCAGGCCGTAAATAAGACCCGCAGCCGGGCGACGCGCGGGAGCCAGGGAACCGGCCAGGGGGGCGGTGGGCATGGTGGGGATGGCGGTGTCCGTCATGGCAAGGCGTCCTGGGGTTGGCAAGGGATGCCGATGGTGCCTTCCTTAACCGGCCCTCACAAGGTAAGGTGCAGTACGGTTTCCCTGAACTGTACTGGTCCAAATGGTGATACAGTCGACCGAGATGGGTGCCGGCCGCACCTTGGTGGAGACGGTCATGGCCGACATCCATGCCCGGGTGGATGGTCGCCTGCTGGCGCCGGGCGCCCGCGCGCCGTCGATCCGCGCCTTGGCGGAACGGCTGGGCGTCTCCAAATCCACGGTGGTGGAGGCCTACGATCGTCTGGTGGCCGAGGGCGTGCTGGCGGCGCGGCCGGGCTCGGGCTTTTATGTCGCCAAGCGGGCAGCGCCCCTGGCCCTGATGGGGACCGCGTTGGCTGGCGCGCAACCACCGCCGGACCGGGCGGTGGACCCGCTGTGGCTGATGCGCCAAGCCCTGGAGCCGGGTGAGGGCGTGTTGAAGCCTGGCTGCGGCTGGCTGCCGGGCGACTGGATGCCGGAACCGGCCATCCGCCGCGCCTTCCGTGGTCTGGCGCGGGCGCCGGCGTCGGCCCTGCTGGAATACGACAGTCCCCAGGGGCATCTTCCCCTGCGCCGTCATTTGGCCGACCGCTTCACCGCCCGGGGCATCACCGCGGCGGCGGATCAGATCCTGCTAACGGATAGCGGTAGCCAGGCCATCGACCTGGTGTGCCGCTATCTGCTGGAGCCGGGGGACCTCGTCCTGTTGGATGATCCCTGCTACTACAACTTCAAGACCGTGGTGGCGGCCCATCGTGCCCGGGCGGTGCCTGTGCCCTATACCCGTATGGGGCCGGACCTGGCGGCCTTCGCCCAGGCCGCCGCCACCCACCGGCCGCGGCTGTACATCACCAATGCCGCCCTGCACAACCCGACGGGCGCCAGCCTGACGGCCCCAGTGGCGCACAAGCTGCTGACCCTGGCGGCCGCGCACGACATCCTGATCGTCGAGGATGACATTTTCAGCGACTTCGAGGCAGAGCCCGCGCCCCGGCTGGCGGCCTTCGATGGGCTGGAGCGCGTCATCCACATCGGCAGCTTTTCCAAGACGCTGTCCGCCGCCGTGCGCTGTGGGTACATCGTGGCCCGGGGTGATTGGGCGCAGGGCATCGCCGACGTGAAGCTGGCCACCGCCTTCGGCAACGCCACCACTAACCCCCGGGTGGTGCACCAACTGCTGACCGATGGCAGCTACCGCCGGCATATGGAAGGTGTACGCGCCCGCCTGGCTGGCGCCATGGGGCGTACGGTGCGCCGGTTGGAGGCCTTGGGCCTTAAGGCCTGGACGGAGCCCCGGGGCGGCATGTTCCTGTGGGTGGCCCTGCCGCCCGGCGCGTCATCCGTGGTATTGGCGCGCCGGGCGCTAGACCACGGTGTGGTGCTGGCGCCGGGCGACGTCTTCAGCCTGACCAACACCGCCGACGGTTTCCTGCGCTTCAATGTCGCCCAGTGCGACAACCCGCGCATCTTCGAGGTGCTTGCCCGGGCGCTGGACGGGTAGAAACCGGATCAGGCGGCCAAGGCACCCACCGTATCCAGTTCCGCCACCACCTCGGCCGGCAGCGTCAGCTGGGCCACCGCCAGGTTTTCCGTCAGATGCGGAATGGAGGAAGTGCCGGGGATCAGCAGGATATTGGGGGCGCGTTGCAGCAGCCAGGCCAGCGCCACCTGCAGGGGTGTCGCGTCCAGGCGATCAGCCACGTCCGAGAGGGTGGAAGACTGTAGAGGGCTGAACCCGCCCAACGGGAAGAACGGGACATAGGCGATGCCATCCCGGGCCAGCGCGTCGATCAGGGCGTCATCCCCCCGGTGCGCCAGGTTGTACTGGTTCTGGACGCAGACGATGGGCGCGATACGCCGTCCTTCCGCGATCTGGGTGGCGGTGACGTTGCTGAGGCCGATGTGGCGTATCAGGCCCTGGCGCCGCAGGTCGGCCAGCACGCTCAGCGGTTCTTCCAATGAACCCTCGACCGGATGGTGGACGTCGAACATGCAGCGGAAGTTCACGACGTCGAGCACGTCCAGGCCCAGGTTGCGCAGGTTGTCGTGCACCGCCTGGGTCAGGTCTTCACGGGAATAGGCAGGCAGCCAGGAACCGTCGCTGCCACGCCGGGCGCCGACTTTGGTGACGATGACCAGATCGTCGGGGTAGGGGTGCAGCGCCTGGCGGATCAACCGGTTGGTGACGTGGGGGCCGTAGAAGTCGCTGGTGTCGATGTGGTTCACGCCACCGGCGACCGCCGCGCGCAGCACGGCCAGTGCCGCCTCCGGATCCTTGGGTGGGCCGAACACGCCCGGCCCCGCCAACTGCATGGCGCCGTAGCCGATACGCTTCACCGTCAGGTCACCCAAGCGGGCGACCAAGCGGACGGTAGCGGGCTGATTGTGGGACATGGGGATCTCCTTGGGTTGTGCCCTTATTATCGCCTCTATCCCGCTGCGCGATAATCGGGCAGGATCGGCACGGGCTGTGCGGAAAAACGAACAATGAAAGCCGATCTCAGTGACCTGAACGCCTTTGTCGTGGTGGCGCGGGCCGGGGGCTTCCGCGACGGTGGCCGGGTGAGCGGCAGCAGCCCGTCGGCCTTGAGCGAGGCGGTGCGCCGGCTGGAGGGGCAACTGGGCGTCCGCCTGCTGAACCGCACGACCCGCAGCGTCGTGCCGACGGAGGCGGGGGAGCGGCTGCTGGAACGCCTTGGCCCCGCGCTGTTCGAGGTGGAGGCCGCGCTGGGTGCCGTGAGCGGCTTTCGCGACCGGCCGGCAGGTTCCCTGCGCCTCAACGTGCCCATCAGCGCGGCGCGGCTGGTCCTGCCCCGCATCGTGCCGCCCTTCCTCGCGGCCTATCCCGACATCCGTCTGGAGGTGACGGCCGAGGACGACTTCGTCGACGTGCTGGCCGCTGGCTGCGATGCCGGCATCCGTTACGATGACAGGCTGGAACAGGACATGATCGCCGTGCCCATCGGCCCCCGGGTCCAGCGCTTCGCCGCCGGTGCCGCGCCGGTCTACCTGGACCGCCGGGGCCGGCCTGACCATCCCCGTGACTTGCTGGACCACGCCTGCCTGCGCGGCCGCTTCTCCGGCCGGGCCATCCAGCCGTGGGAGTTCGAGCGGGAGGGCGAGACCGTGCGCGTGGACCCCACCGGGCCCTTGGTGGTGCAACTGGGCGGGACCGTCGACCTGGCTGTCGACGCCGCCATCGCCGGCAGCGGCATCGTCGTCCTGTTCGAGGAATGGCTGCGCCCGCACTTCGACAGCGGGGCCCTGGAACCGGTGCTGGAGCCCTGGTGGCCCAGCTTCTCCGGGCCCTTCCTCTACTATCCCGGCCGCCGCCTGGTGCCGCCGCCCTTGCGCGCCTTCATCGACTTCGTCAAGGCGATGTCCTGGTAACTCAGGCCTGGTAGGCGCCGTCGCGCAGGATGGGGGCGGTGACGCTGGTGTCGACTTCCAACGCCAGGTCCACGTCATCGGCATAGCCCCAGCCAATCAATTCCTGGCCCGAGCGGCAGCCCCGGATGATGTCGGCCAAGTCAGTGCCGGCCGAGCGATAGGCGTCGCGCGCCGTCCGGGCCTCGGGCGTGGGGGGCAGGCCGAGGGCGTCGATGATGGCGCCGGTCCCCAGCAGATCCTCCACCGCTGGCCGCAGGCCACCGTCCGGCCAGCGTTCGCCCGCCGGGATTACGGCGATATCGGCGCCTTGGGCCAGGGCAAGGGCTTGCCGGGCCACCGTCCGGGCGTTACGCAGGCAGCCCGCCAGCACGGTCGCCGGGCCACCGGCCAGCGACAGCCGGGAGCCGTTGGGCGAGGGCAGCATCAGCCGGGTGCCGGCGGCGATGGTGGTGAGGGAGCGGGGCGACAGGCTGAACTGGCCGCCACCCGCATGGCGCGGGGCCGCCAATTGCGCGCCGGCCTCCACGGCCGCTGCCTGGGCCGCCGCCGCGTCGCCGTAAGGGAAAGGCAGGATGACGGCGCCCCGGCTGACGGCGACGTCCACGGCGGTGGAGAAGGACAGCACGTCGACGATGACCAGCACGGCCACGCGGTCGCGTAGGGATTCCAATCCGGCCATGCCCCATTCGCTGTGTACCGTCTGCGTCACGGTCGCACCGCGCGCAGTTCCAGCCACAGGCCGGCCGTCGCCTCCGGCGGGACCAGGACGCTGTCGCCCTCGATCGTGTGACGGATGACGGGATTGGGCACGGCCGCCTTCGCCACCGTCAGCGCCTGATCGAAATTCGCCACGCGAATGACGGCGCCAATTATGGGGCGGCCGGGCAGGCGCTGCCGATCCGCCGGCAGCAGGGTGACCGTCCCTTGGGCGAAGCGCCATTGCGGGTGTGGGGTACAGATGGGCGTACAGGCGTCGCCCGTGCCGCGTACGCCGCCCAGTCCCGCCAGCAGCGGCGGCACGCTAGCGTCATCACTGGCCAGCCAGACACCAATGAGAGATTGGCTGCCATTGGCGTGGGCGAAGTGCGCCGGTTGGTCGGTGGGGGATTTGTTGCGATGGCCGAAGAACAGGAAGTGCAGCGGATCACCTTCGGGAAAGCTGACCATCCCGCCATCGCGCTGAAAGCTGGGCGCCAGCGATGCTAGCATTGCCGTCAGTGCGTCATGATCAGGAGCGTAGAGCGCCAGGAAGGCGGGGGCATCACCCACCGCCAGCAGGCGTCGATAGTCGGCGGTCAACGCGTCGGTGGCGGCCGGGGCGGTGATCAGCTCCAACTCTGTCCCGTCAGGGAACTTGACGTGCTGGTTGCGGATGCCGTTGGCGTGCGCGCTACCGGGTTTCAGGGCGAAGCCCAGGGCGCGGAAGCGCGCGGCGGCCGTGTCCAGGTCGGTCACCGCGATGGGAATATGATCCAGGCCCACCACCGGACCTTCCGTCGCGGAGGCGGGCGGGGGCCCCAGCACCAGGCATAGGGCAACGGAAAAGGCCGCCCGGTTGCCCGGACGGCCTTTCCTGAAGAACGGGAAGCCCCTCACCGGGCCCCTCAGTGCAGCAGGGATACGACGGTGGCCGCGACACCCAGAACCACCCCCAGGGTGGCGAAGGTGGCCCAGGCCAACCGCTTCAACCGTCGGCCCGGGGGCACGGGGTTGTCGTTGGCTGGCGGGGGCCCTTCCAGGGATCTGGCGGGCAGGATGCGGGCGCGGGGGCCGGGCCGGCTGCCGCCGGACCCGTTATCGCCATCGCTGGGGTGAACCCGCTCCGCCATCGTGCCCGCCTATGCCTCAGCGCTGCTCGACGGGGACATAGTCCCGCGCGGTGGCACCGGTGTAGAGCTGACGCGGACGGCCGATCTTCTGCGAGGTGTCGGCGATCATCTCCTGCCACTGGGCGATCCAGCCCACGGTGCGGGCCAGGGCGAACAGCACGGTGAACATGCTGGTGGGGAAGCCGATGGCCTTCAGGATGATGCCCGAGTAGAAGTCGACGTTGGGGTACAGCTTCTTCTCGACGAAGTAGGGATCTTCCAGCGCGATGCGCTCCAGCTCCACCGCGATGTCCAACAGCGGGTCGTCCTTGATGCCCAGTTCGGACAGGACTTCCTTGCAGGTCTGCTGCATGACCTTGGCGCGCGGGTCATAGTTCTTGTAGACCCGGTGGCCGAAGCCCATCAGGCGGAAGCTGTCGTTCTTGTCCTTGGCGCGGGCGATGTACTCGGGGATTCGGTCCTTGTGGCCGATTTCCGCCAGCATTTTCAGCACGGCCTCGTTGGCGCCGCCATGGGCGGGGCCCCACAGGCAGGCGATACCGGCGGCGATGCAGGCGAAGGGATTGGCGCCGGAGGAGCCCGCCAGACGCACCGTGGAGGTGGAGGCGTTCTGCTCATGGTCGGCGTGCAGGATGAAGATCTTGTCCATCGCCTTGGCGATGACCGGGTTGATCTTGTACGGCTCGCACGGGACGCCGAAGGTCATGTTGAGGAAGTTCTCAGCATAGCCCAGGTCGTTGCGCGGGTACACGAAAGGCTGGCCGATGGAGTACTTGTAGGCCATGGCGGCCAGGGTCGGCATCTTCGCGATCAGGCGGTGCGAGGCCACCATGCGCTGCCGCGGATCCTCGATGTCGGTGCTGTCATGGTAGAAGGCGGACAGGGCGCCGACCACGCCGCACATGACGGCCATCGGGTGCGCGTCGCGGCGGAAGCCGCGGAAGAACTGCGACAGCTGCTCATGCACCATGGTGTGATAGGTGATGGTGCGCTCGAACTCCGTCTTCGCCTTGGCGTCCGGCAGTTCGCCATGCAGCATCAGGTAGCAGACTTCCATGAAGTCGCTCTTCTCGGCCAGCTGCTCGATGGGATAGCCGCGGTGCAGCAAAATGCCCTTGTCGCCATCAATGAAGGTGATCTTGGACTCGCAGCTGCCGGTCGAGGTGAAGCCCGGGTCGTAGGTGAAGTAACCCGTCTCGCCATAGAGCTTGCGGATGTCGACCACGTCGGGGCCGGTCGTGCCGTGCAAGACGGGGAATTCAAAAGACTTACCGGTTTGGTTATCGGTGAGGGTGACCGTTTTCTTTTCGGCCGCCGGGGTCGTCGTATCGCTCATTTCGGCACGTCCTTGTTTATACGAGGTGGGGCCCTCTGCCCCTTATTGGTCTTATGACGCGGTGCGGAGTGTAGTGTTCCGCACCGCCGAAGGCAATGATGGCCAGGGGGTCACGCGCCCCCTGCGACATCGCCGATACGGGCCAGGGTTTCGGCCCGGCCCAGCACTTCCGCCACCTCGAAAATCGGCGGCGAGACGGTTGAGCCGGAGAGGGCGGCGCGCAGCGGCTGGGCCACCTTGCCCAGCTTCAGGCCCGTCTCTTCGGCGTAGGCGCGCACAATCCCTTCCAGGGTCGCGGCGGTCCAGTCCGACGCGTCCTTGAAGCGGCTGGCGATGACCGCCAACTGGCCCCGGGCCTCGTCGGAGAGGAGTTGCGCGGCCTTCTCGTCCAGCGGAAGGGGCCGTGCCGTCACGTAAAACTGGGCACCGGCGGCAAGTTCCACCAGGGTCTTGGCCCGCGCCTTCAGGCCGGGCATGGCGTGGCGCAGCAGGTCATGGTCGGTATCGCCCAGCTCACGCCCCAGCGCGGTGACCAGCCGGGGGCCGATCAGGCCAACCAGGCGGTCGTCATCCGCCAGGCGGATGTAGTGGCCGTTCAGATTGTCCAGCTTCGCGTAGTCCATGCGGGATGGGGACCGGCCGATGCCCTCCAGGTTGAACCAGGAAACGGCATCCTCGGTGCTGATGATCTCATCATCGCCGTGGCTCCAGCCCAGGCGCAGCAGGTAGTTGCGCAGCGCTTCCGGCAGATAGCCCAGGTCGCGGTAGGCCTCGGCGCCCAGGGCGCCATGGCGCTTGCTGAGCTTGGCCCCGTCCGGCCCGTGGATCAGGGGGATGTGGGCGAAGTCCGGCGGCGTCCAACCCATGGCCTGGTAGATCTGCAGCTGGCGGAAGGTGTTGGTCAGGTGGTCGTCGCCGCGGATGACCTGCGTCACGCCCATGTCCTGGTCATCCACCACCACCGACAGCATGTACGTGGGCGTACCGTCGGCGCGCAGCAACACCATATCGTCCAGCTGGCTGTTCTGCACCCGCACCTCGCCCTGCACCTTGTCCTGCAGCACCGTCTCGCCCTCGCGCGGGGCCTTCAGGCGGATCACCGGGGCGACGCCAGCTGGCGCCTCCGACGCGTCACGGTCGCGCCAACGGCCGTCATAGCGCATGGGCAGGCCGGCGGCCTTCTGCTCCTCCCGCATCTGCTCCAGCTCTTCCGGCGAACAGTAGCAGCGATAGGCCTTGCCCTGGGCCAGCATGGCGTGGGCCACCTCGGCATGGCGTTCCCGCCGCTCGAACTGGCTGACGGCGTCGCCGTCCCAGGTCAGGCCCAGCCAGCTGAGGCCGTCGATGATGGCGTCCACCGCCGCCTGAGTGGAGCGCGCCCGGTCCGTGTCTTCAATACGCAGCAGGAAGGTGCCGCCGTGATGGCGGGCGTACAGCCAGTTGAACAGGGCGGTACGGGCGCCGCCGATGTGCAGGTAGCCGGTGGGGGACGGGGCGAAGCGGGTGACGACACTCATGGGAAACGCACTCTCCGGCATGCGGGCGGCGGCGCTTCGTCATGAGCCTCTTTCGGACGGTCACCCCTGATTTGGGAGGTTTCTCCCAGGGGACGTCATCCAAAGGTTGACGACGCGACGCGAATATCGAGATAGCTGGTGATCTGGTCCGGCGACGGGAAAGCCGCCGAGGGCGCATCACCAGGATGCGGAAGCCGCTGAGATAGCACACCCGGAACGAAGATGCACCCTGAGGCGGACCCCGCTGGACAGACTGGCAGTCCCCCGCGTTTCACGGTCCCGGATCTGGCGGCCGGGCAGGGGGACGACTGGGAGGCGGCATCCTATTTAGCTACTGGGCGGAGCGAATTTGGCGCCGAGCCACCCCCTTCAGATGTGATGCGCATCACACATCGTGTGCTCGCCGCGTTGGCCAGCATTGTTGCATCAACGTATGTCAATCTGGTGGAGGAACGGGAACGATGGGTCCTTTGGCTGCCCGTCTTCCTGGGCATCGGCATCGCGATCTATTTCGCCCTGCCGTTGGAGCCGTCGCCCTGGGCTGGTCTTGTCTTCACCCTTGGCGTTTTCGGCCTGTGGCGGCTGGCGGGCGACCGGCTGGCCCTGCGCCTGGGGCTGGGGGCCCTGCTGGCCCTGGGTATCGGCTTCACCGTGGTTCAGGCCCGCACCACCTGGCTGAAGACCCCCATCCTGCAACGCCCCCTTGGCCCCGTGCCGGTGGAAGGCCGCGTCGCCAATGTGGAGCGGCTGGACAAGGGTGTACGCGTCACCCTGGCCGATCCCCACATCCCCCGCCTGACGGAGGAGCAGACGCCGCCCGCCGTACGTATCCGCCTGCGCCCAACCGATGCCGCCCCGCCGGCCGGCACCCGGGTGCGCATCCTGGCGGCGTTGCGTCCTCCGCCCGACAGTCCGGAGCCGGGCGCCTATGATTTCCGCCGCTCCGCCTTCTACCAGGGCATCGGCGCCGTGGGTTTCGCCTTCAAGACGCCGGAGGTGGTTGCGCCGGCCCCGGTTGGCCCGGTCGGCTGGGTGAACGACCGGGTGGTGGGCCTACGTGAACTGATCGCCGAACGCGTGACCGCCCGTCTCAGCGGTGCGCCCGCCATGATCGCCATCGCGCTGCTGAATGGGGAGCAGACCGGCATCCCACCCGACGATCTTCAGGCCATGCGCGTGTCCGGCCTGCAGCACATCCTGTCCATCTCCGGCCTGCACATCAGCCTGGTGGCCGCGATCTTCTATTTCGCGGCCCGCGCCGCCCTGGCCTTGTGGGAAGGGCTGGCCCTGCGCCATCCCATCAAGAAGTACGCGGCCGCCTTCGCCATCCTGGCGACGCTGGCCTACATGATGCTGGTGGGCGCGCAGGTGCCGACCCTGCGGTCCGTCCTCATGACGGCGCTGGCCATGGTGGCCATCCTGGCCGACCGGTCGGTGCTGAGCCCCCGGGCCATCGCCGTCGCCGGCATCCTCTGCCTGCTGTATCAGCCGGAGCAACTGCCCGGCCCCAGCTTCCAGATGAGCTTTGGTGCCGTCCTGGCGCTGATCAGCACCTATGAGGTGTTGCGGACGCCCATGAACCGCTGGCGCCAGGATGGCGGTTGGATCCGGCGCGCGCTGCTGTTCGTGGGCGGCCTGTGCCTCACCTCGGTCGTGGCCACCATCGCCACCATGCCCTTCTGCCTTTACCACTTCCAGCAGGTGGCCAATTACGGGGTGCTGGCCAACCTGATCGGCATTCCCATCACCGAATTATGGATCATGCCGCTGTGCTTGCTGGCCTATGTCGCCATGCCCTTCCATCTGGAGGGGTGGATCATCGACATGATCGGCTGGGGCTGCCAGGGCATCCTGTGGACGGCGCATGTCACCGCCGCCTTGCCGGGGGCGGCCTTGCACGGGGCGGCCCTGTCGGACATGGCTTTTGGCCTGATGGTGCTGGGCGGCCTGTGGCTGCTGCTGTGGCGCCGCCGCTGGCGTCTCTGGGGCCTGGCGCCCATCGCACTGGGTTGCCTGCTGGCGCCGCTGACGCCCCGGCCGGACATGGTGGTGTCCGGTGGCGGCACCATGGTGGCGGTGCGCGACGGTGGCGGCAAGCTGTGGCTGTCCTCCGCGCGCGGCGGCGGCTTCGAGGTGGAAACCTGGGGCAAGCGTGACGGCGGGGAGGGGCGGCCGCCCGCCTGGCCCACCGTGGGCACCGATGACGGCAGTTTGCGCTGTGACAGCCTGGGCTGCCTCTACCACCCCGACCTTTATCACGCCGAGCGACAGGATCCGGCGCGGCCGGAGGGGCGTCTGGTCGCCATCGCCTGGACCCGCGACGCCCTGGCGGAGGATTGCGACAACGCCGACCTGGTGATTTCCCGCGTGCCGGCGGCCGGTTGCGACGCCCCCCGCGTCATCGGCCCCGATGTCCTGGCCGCCCGCGGCGCCCACGCCCTGTATTTCGAACGCGGGGGCGTCCGCATCGAGACGGTGCACGACCCGGAAAGCAAACGGCCCTGGGACTGAGGTCGCCAGGGCCGTTGGGGTTTGCTCAAGGATAGGGGCGATCAATACCGGCGGAACAGTCCCACCAGGCGGCCTTGCACCCGCACCCGGTCGGCGCCGAACACCCGCGTCTCATAGTTGGGGTTGGCGGGTTCCAGGGCGATGGAGTTGTTCTTGCGGCGCAGGCGCTTCAGCGTCACCTCGGCGGCGTCCACCAGGGCCACGACGATGGCGCCGTTCTCCGCCGTTTCGCACCGCTGGATGATGACGGTGTCGCCGTCGTGGATGCCGGCGTCCACCATGCTGTCGCCGGCAACCTCCAGGGCGTAATGCTCCCCAATGCCCAGCATGGAGACGGGGATGTCGATGGTGCCGCTGTCGCGCATGGCCTCGATGGGCAGGCCGGCAGCGATGCGGCCGTACAGCGGCAGGCTGACCGACCCCACGGCGTCACCCGGATCACGGCCGGCAAGGCCCGCCTGAAAGTCCGCCTTGATGACATTCGGCTTGAAGCGGGGTTCCACGTCCGCCGGTGCGGCGGCTGCAGCCTTCTTGGGCGCCGGCGTCACGTCCGGCAGGCGCAACACCTCCAGCGCGCGGGCGCGGTGGGGCAGGCGGCGGATGAACCCGCGCTCCTCCAGCCCGGTGATCAGGCGATGGATGCCGGACTTGGATTTCAGGCCCAGCGCGTCCTTCATCTCATCGAATGAGGGGGAGACGCCGCCTTCACCCAGGTGCTGGTGGATGTACAGCAGAAGCTCCTGTTGCTTACGCGTCAGCATATCGCCCCCTTTGCTGTGTCGAGCCGCTAGATATGGAACAAACCCGAAACGTACTGGCCATGTTCTATTTTGGTTCACGGCCCGCGTCAAGCGCTAGCGATCAAAAACCATCGAACGATGACGGATTTTGGGCAGCCCACCGGCGGTTTAAGGTCAAATCCCATCCAGGGGGATGATGTCCACCACCGCGCCGGCATCGGCCGCCGGGGCGTGGGGCGGCCGGATGACCAGGCAGTCCGCCGCCGCCAGGCGACTCAGCATGGAGCTGTCCTGCTGGGGGAAGGTCGCCGCGTGGGGCAGGGTGCCGTCACCGGCCATCAGGGTGGCGCGCAAATAGTCCTGCCGCCGGTCATTGGCGGGCAGGGCGTTGGCCAGAACGGCCCGGCCCCGGGGCGGTTCCGCCGGCGCCAATCCCTGAAGGCGGCGGAGGACGGGCACCAGGAACAGGATGGCGCACACCAGGCTGGAAACGGGATTGCCCGGCAGGCCCAGCAGGGGCGTGCCGCCCATGCGGCCGAACAGTAAGGGCTTGCCTGGCCGCATGGCGATCTTCCAGAAGTCCAGCTCAAGCCCTTGCGCGCCCAGTCCGCCGCGCACCAGATCATACTCCCCGGCCGAGGCGCCGCCGGTGGTGACCAGCAGGTCGCAGCCCGCCGCCCCCTTGGCCAAGGTGGCCAGGGCGCCGGCATCGTCGGGGGCGATACCCAGGTTGACCGGGATGCCCCCGTGCCGCCGTACCAGGGCCGCCAGCGCCAGGCCGTTGCTGCTGACGATCTGGCCCGGGCCCAGCGGCTCCCCCGGCATCACCACCTCATCGCCCGTGGCCAGGATGGCGACACGGGGGCGGCGGTGCACTGTCAGGAAAGGGTGGTTCATG
>NZ_BACU01000185.1 GCF_000333275.1 Azospirillum sp. B4
CGGGCGTGATGATCGTGGAAGCGATGGCCCAGACGTCCGCCGTGCTGGTCATGCACACGCTGGGGCAGTCGNCCGAGGGCAAGCTGGTCTATTTCATGTCCATCGAGGAGGCGAAGTTCCGCCGCCCGGTGGTGCCGGGTGACCGCGTCGAGATCAAGGTCCAGAAGATCCAGAACCGCCGCAATGTTTGGAAGTTCAAGGGCGAGGCCTGGGTGGATGGCGCGATGTGCGCCGAGGCCACCTACGCCGCCATGATCGTGATGGAAAGCTAGGCCTTATCCACGATGAGCGCTTCCGCAGCCGAGACCGTCATCCACCCGACCGCCATGGTCGATCCCGCCGCCCAGATTGGCGCCGGGGTCACGATTGGGCCGTTCTGCGTGGTCGGCCCCCATGTCACGCTGGGCGACGGCGTGGACCTGAAAAGCCATGTGGTGGTGGAGGGCCGCACCCAGGTGGGCGCCGGCACCGTCATCTATCCCTTCGCCTCCATCGGCCATGCCCCTCAGGACCTGAAGTTCAAGGGGGAGCCGGCGGAACTGATCGTGGGCCGTAACAACCGCATCCGTGAGCATGTGACCATGCACATCGGCACGGAAGGTGGCGGCATGGTCACGCGCGTGGGCGATGGCTGCCTGTTCATGGCCTCTTCCCACGTGGCGCACGACTGCATTGTCGGCGACAACGTCATCCTGGCCAACAACGCCACCCTGGGCGGCCATGTCGAGGTGGGCGACAACGCCATCCTGGGCGGGCTGTCGGCCGTGCATCAGTGGGTGCGCATCGGTGCCCATGCCATGATCGGCGGCATGTCGGGCGTGGAAAGCGACGTTATCCCCTATGGCCTGGTGAAGGGGGACCGCGCCTTCCTGGCGGGGCTGAACCTGGTGGGGCTGACCCGGCGGGGCTTCTCGCGCGAGGATGTGGCCGCGCTGCGCACCGCCTTCGACGGCATCTTCGGCCACGAAGGCACGCTGGCTGATCGCATGGCGGCCGTGGAAAGCGCCCATCCGGCGCCGGTGGTGGGCGAGGTCCTGGCCTTTATCCGTGGCCGTGGCGGCCGCGCGCTGTGCCAGCCGCGCTGATGGCGGACACCCCCGTGAAACTGGGGATCCTGGCCGGCGGGGGCGACCTGCCCGGGCGCCTGGTCGATACCTGCCGGGCCATGGGCCGCGACGTCTTCGTCGTGACGCTGGAAGGCCAGGGCGCCATCGTGCCGCCCGATGTTCCCCAGGCCGCCTTCCGCATCGGCGCCGCCGGCGCCATTCTGGACCGGCTCCGGGCCGAGGGCGTGGGCGAGATCGTGCTGGCCGGCCGTGTGCGCCGCCCCAGCTTGGCCGAGATGCGCCCCGACTGGTTCGCCGCCAAGTTCTTCGCCCGCATCGGCGCCAAGGCGCTGGGCGACGACGGTATCCTACGCGCCCTGGTGGCGACGCTGGAGGAAGAGGGCTTCGGTGTGGTGGCCGTGCAGGCCCTGGTGCAGGGCCTGTTGAGCCCCGCCGGCCCTATGGGCGCCCTGGCGCCTGACGCCACGGCCCAGGCCGACATCCATCATGGCGTGGCCGTGGCCCGCACCCTGGGGCTGCTGGACGTGGGGCAGGCGGTGGTGGTGCAGCAGGGCCTGGTGCTGGGGGTGGAGGCCATCGAGGGCACCGACGCCCTGATCGAACGCTGCGGCGCGCTCCGCCGCGAAGGCCCCGGCCCCATCCTGGTGAAAATGCGGAAACCCCAGCAGGACATCCGCCTGGATCTGCCCACCATCGGCGTTACAACGGTGCAAAAGGCGGCGGCCCACGGCTTCCGCGGCATCGCGGTGGAAGCGGGCGGCACCCTGACCTTGGGCGCCGACCAGGTGGCCCAGGCGGCGGACGCCGCCGGCCTGTTTGTCACCGGAATCGTTACGGAGGCGGTATGAGCGAGGATGTGCCTTTGGTCTTCCTCGTCGCGGGTGAACCCTCGGGCGATGTGCTGGGCGGACGGTTGATGCTGGCCCTGAAGCAGGAGACGTTCGGCGCCATCCGCTTCG